>CAZOFA010000054.1:0-15946 GCA_964578975.1 uncultured Coxiellaceae bacterium | reverse complement strand
GTATCAAAGATCCCGCTGCCTGGGACTAAAAAAAATACTTGCTTCTCAGGAAAAAAAACTCATAATTCACCGGTCAGATTTTTTACTTTTATTTTTCGGAGGGGACCTTGATGGTTAAAGCCAAGACTGAATTACTTTCCACTGAAGTGAGTCATTTAGATATTAAGCAATTTGATTTAGTTAACTTTGTTGATGCCATGAAGGGCACAGCATTTCAAGCAAGAAATCTTGCACGCGCCGCGGATATTTATCATCAAATGTTAAGTGACGAACAGTGTGGAATTATTTTGTGTCTGGCGGGTTCGCTCGTGAGTGCAGGGTTGAAAAAAGTGATCATTGATATGATTGATCACAACATGGTGGATGCGATTGTCTCGACCGGTGCCAACATCGTCGATCAAGATTTTTTTGAAGGCTTAGGTTTCAAACATTATCAAGGCTCACCGCTGCTCGAAGATACCGAATTGCAAGCACTGGCAATTGATCGCATTTACGATACGCTGATTGATGAAGATGAGTTGCGTATTTGCGACAATACGATTGCAGAGATTGCTAATCATCTCCCCAAAAAAGCCTATTCTTCTCGTGAATTCATTCAAGAAATGGGCCGTTATCTCGAGAAAAATGGCAAAAATAAAGAATCCATTGTGTTGCGCGCGTATCAAAAAAATATTCCGATTTTTGTGCCTGCGTTCAGTGATTGCAGTGCGGGATTTGGTTTAGTGATGCATCAAGTGGCTCATCCCAAAAATCATGTGAGCATTGATTCCGTCAAAGATTTTCGTGAATTAACACAATTGAAAATCGCGGCAAAAGATACCGGTCTCTTGATGGTGGGCGGTGGCGTTCCAAAAAATTTCGCACAAGATGTGGTGGTCGCAGCCGAATTACTGGGTGCGGAAGTGCCATTGCATAAATATGCAGTACAAATTACAGTGGCTGATGAACGCGATGGCGGATTGTCGGGTTCCACATTGCGTGAAGCGTGTTCTTGGGGCAAGGTATCGGTGGTGCATGAGCAAATGGTGTATGCGGAAGCCACACTCGCATTGCCCATGATCGTCGGATACGCGTATGGCAAAGAAGCCTGGCGCACACGTGACGCACGCAAATACAGTGAATTATTTGCTGCAAAAGAGCTTGATCCTGCTATTTAATCTCTTTTACATAGGCGGTGAACTATGAGTGACTGGTCTATTCAGCAAGCTCGCGATATTTATCACGTCGCACAATGGAGTGATGGCTTTTTTGATATTGGTGAACAGGGCACGCTAAAAGCGTACCCCAATACTTTGCGTGATCCTTCTTGCATTGATTTAAATGAGTTAGCCAAAACCATTAAAGAATCTGGCATTCCATTTCCGGTATTAGTGCGTTTTACCGATATTTTACGCAAACGCATTCAAACCTTAAACGAAGCATTTACGCGCGCGATCAAAGAGCATGATTATCAAGGCGGTTATGTGAGCGCGTATCCCATCAAAGTCAATCAACAACGTCGCGTCGTTGAAACGATTTTAAAAAATGGGCATGTGAAAGTGGGCATTGAAACCGGCAGTAAACCAGAATTATTGGCAGCGCTCGCGGTTTCAAAAGAGCCGTATGCAGTCGTGATTTGTAATGGCTATAAAGATCGCGAATATATTCGTTTGGCGCTCATCGGCCAACGTTTAGGACATCGCGTGCACATTATTTTGGAAAAATTTAATGAGTTGCAATTGGTGTTGGAAGAAAGTGAAAAATTAAATCTGGAACCTTGTCTCGGTGTGCGCGTGCGCTTATCGTCGTTGGGCGAAGGTAAATGGCAAGATTCAGGCGGTGAAAAAGCAAAATTTGGTTTTTCGGCGCCACAATTATTGCAAATGGTGGAATTGTTACGCGCAAAAAATCGTTTGCATTTATTACGCGTGATTCATTCGCACTTAGGCTCGCAAGTGGCAAATATTTCTGACATTCAACGTGGTATGCACGAAGGCGCGCGTTATTATGCTGCATTACGCGAACTCGGTGCACCGATCGACACCATCGATGTGGGTGGAGGTTTAGGCGTTGATTATGAAGGCACGCGTTCACGCAGTTTTTTTTCGATGAATTACAGCGTGCAAGAATATGCGAATAACATCGTGTATACGCTCATGGAAATTTGTCAGAAACATCAACTTCCTCATCCCAATATTATTACCGAATCCGGTCGTTCCATCACCGCGCATCATGCGATGTTGATGACAAATGTGATTTCAACCGAATCGGCGTGTGACATTGCTGACCTTAAACCACCCGCCGCGGATGCAATACCGATTATTCAAAATTTATGGAATAATTTTTTAATGTTGTCGGAGAGTACGGCGCTCGAAGTGTATCACGATGTGTGCTATTGGATGACAGAAGCAAACACCATGTATATTCACGGCTTGATTGATTTAAAAGAACGTGCGTATGCCGAGCAAGTTTATTTTGCCACGTGTTTTAAATTACGTGATGTGTTGAAACCCAGTGCGCGTGCACACCGCGAAGTGATTGATGAGCTGAATGAAAAACTCGCGAATAAATTTGTGTGTAATTTTTCATTATTTCAATCGTTACCCGATGCGTGGGCGATTAATCAAACTTTTCCGATCATGCCATTGTCAGGTTTAGATAAACGTCCAACACAACGCGGAATTTTGCATGATTTGACTTGTGATTCGGATGGGCGAATTGATATGTACGTCAATAATTATGGTCTGGAAACCACATTACCCTTATCCGTGCCTGATTCATTAGATAATTATTTGCTAGGGATTTTTATGGTGGGTGCGTATCAAGAAATTCTCGGCGATTTGCATAATTTATTTGGTGACACCAATTCGATTCATGTGGAGTTGACGGAAAACGGACAATATAAATTAACCCATGCCATGGAAGGTGATACGGTGGAATCCATTTTGCGTTATGTGGATTTTGATACGAAAGAATTATTAAATTCTTATCAGTATCAATTGAAGCAAGCGAATTTGACGCAGCGCGAATGCGAAGAATTTTTAGCGGATTTAACCGTTGGCTTAAGCGGTTATACGTATTTCGAGGATTAGTTTTATGTACCTGCCACCCGAGTGGGCGACACAAAGTGCAGTGATGTTGACGTGGCCTCATGAGGCCACGATTTGGGCGGAAACCCTCGCCGCGATTGATGAAGTTTTTGTGGCGGTTGCATGTGCGATTGCAAAATATCAACGAGTCATCATCACGTGTTTTGATCAACAACATCAACAGCATATTACTGAGTTGCTCACACGTGCAAATGTAGATCTGACAAAAATCGCTTTGTTTGTCGCACCATCGAACGATGTGTGGGTGCGTGATCATGGCCCGATTACCGTGTTGCAAGATGAGCGCCCAGTGTTACTGGATTTTACGTTTAATGGTTGGGGCGATAAATATCCTGCAGAGCATGATAATGAAATTACGCGCACATTACATTCGCAAGGTGCATTCCGCGCTGCAACATTGCAGACCCAAGACATGGTGCTTGAAGGTGGCGCGCTTGAAGTGGATGGGCAGGGCACGTTGTTGACGACGCGCAGTTGTTTGTTATCATCAACACGCAATCCGCATTTAAACGAAAAACAAATCACTGAAAAACTGCAGCAAAAACTTGGCATCAAAAAAATATTATGGTTGGATTTTGGTGCGCTTGCCGGTGATGATACTGATGGTCATGTTGACACGTTAGCGCGCTTTGTCGATCCACATACCATTTGTTATGTGCGTTGCGATGATGAGAAAGATGAACATTATTCATCGTTTCAAAAAATGGAAGAACAGTTGCGCACGTTCACGGATTATCGTGATCAGCCCTATCAACTGATTCCATTACCCTGGCCGCGTGCGCGTTATGCAGATTATGATGGCAGGCGTCTGCCATTAACGTATGCGAATTTTTTAATTATCAACGATGCGGTATTGGTGCCAACTTATGATGACACGGCCGATCAAGATGCACTGAAGATTATAAAAAAATTATTTCCGCGCCATGACATTATTCCTATTCCATCGGTTCCTCTCATTCAATGGTATGGGAGTTTGCATTGCATGACGATGCAGTTACCTGAAGGAGTTGTCACATGAAAAATTCACTCACCGTGGGTGTGATTCAGCAAACGTGTGTGGACACGCGCGAAAAAAATCTTCAAGCCAGTATGACTGAAATTCGTGCGGCCGCAAAACGTGGCGCAAAATTAATTTTATTACAAGAGTTGCATACGGGGCCTTACTTTTGTCAAACCGAAGAAGTCAATTTATTTGATTTGAGCGAAACGATTCCAGGGCCGACCACTACCGAGTTAGGCAGTGTTGCGCGCGAATTAGGTGTCGTGATTGTTGCATCGTTATTTGAAAAACGTGCGCGTGGTCTTTATCACAATACGGCGGTGGTAATTGAACAAGATGGGACGATTGCGGGTTGTTATCGCAAAATGCATATTCCAGATGATCCAGGGTTTTCAGAAAAATTTTATTTCACACCGGGTGATCTCGGTTTTACACCGATTCAAACGTCGGTGGGAAAATTAGGCGTGTTGGTGTGTTGGGATCAATGGTATCCAGAAGCGGCGCGTTTGATGGCGCTGGCGGGGGCTGAATTGTTGTTGTATCCCACGGCAATTGGTTGGGGTTCAGCAGACACGGATGTGAGCGAAAGAAAACGTCAACGTGATGCTTGGATGTTAATTCAGCGTGCGCATGCGGTGGCGAATGGATTGCCTGTGTTAGTGGCGAATCGTGTTGGTTTTGAAGCAGCCAATCCAAATTCGTCTTCAGGAATTTTATTTTGGGGAAGTAGTTTTATTACCGGTGCGCATGGCGAATTATTGATGGAAGCGTCAGAAGATAAAACAGAAATTCTCATCGCAACCTTAGATTTAAATCAAAGTGAAAAAATACGTCGTGCCTGGCCATTTTTGCGTGATCGACGCGTGGACGCATATCAAGGATTGGTGCAACGCTTTTTGGATTAATTCCATGCCATCTAAAATAGCCTATACAGTTTTACTGACAGGCGCCGGGTTAGGGTTTTTTACCAGTCAACAGGAAAACGAATCTCATCCTGATGTGTATACGCTGTGGTATATGCTGATAGGTACAATATCTTTACCCTTAATGTTGTTTTTTTTCTGCGGGATAGATATCGAACGCGATATTTATCCTTGGACTCCCGATGAAGAAGAGGAAAATGCGAGAGATTTTCGTCCTGCAGAAGAAAAACCGCTCGCTCTTCTTCCTGTTAAAATCACATTAAGACAAAGATTAAAAAATATAAATTTTCCGGATGAGCAAATACCGTATGAAATGAAAGATCCTGTCCACGATGAATTTATGAATGAACCGTTAGTTTTAAATACTTCACACACCATTGATCGGGAAACATACGAAAAATTATCTGTACCAAAAACATGTCCTAAATCAAAACAACGTATCACGAGCGCTGTTATCAATTTAAATTTGTTAAATTTGATGAGGGCTTTTGTAGAAAAAAAAGAAAGAAAACATCATGAGGCGGTTGAGCGATTAAATCATCGTTGGAATTTGTCACGATTATTTCATCGAGATAACAAAAATCTTCCTGAGGGAAGAAATTTTACCACGCGAGCTTTAAATTTGTTTCGAAGAAGATAAGCATCGCCGTTTGTCTCGGCTTGACGGCTTCTTTTGTTTGCTCAATAATCCTGGCGTCTAATAATAATAAGGAAGAAACGAATGGCGAATTCAAGAAAACCAACCGAAGCAGGCGCACCTCTTGCAAAGAAAAAATCGATTTGGGATGTGACGGCCGGTGCTCTCTTTGGTAGTCCAAAAAAAACAGCGCAACCACTCGCTAATCCAAAGTCAGCCTATGGATCTTTTGATGACCAGCTCCCTCGTCAACAATCTCTGGTATTTGGCGGTGAGCATCCAGCGCCAACACCGGGCAAAAAAGGACCTGGCTAATAGTGGATTTGAAAAATTAAGGTAATCATTCACGGCATCAACCGAAGTGTCATGCCAACATGTTTTTAGCTGGCATGACACGGATAGCTGATGCTACTCGCTAAACCCTAGGAAATTTCGACACAATGTAAATAGACCCAAACTCAGTAAAATGACCATAATCTAAAGTAACAAGATCGTTCGAGTTTTTTCCGACACGGGTAATACATCCTTTGTCGTTACATAATATTTTTGCCAGTGAAATATATTCAATATTTTCACGTGCAGCTAATTCACGCATTTTCACATCAAGTTTTAGAAAATCAGTAATTAAGCCAAATGACATTCTCGTTGGAATGTCGTGTTGTTTATTCAAGCGTGAATAAATAAATAATTGTCGTGGTAATGTATTAATCCAATCGGGTGCGGGACCGATCAAATCAACGTGAGTGACGCCGAGCGTTTTTAATTTTTTAATGGTATTTTCCACATCCATCCAATCATCATGATGTCCCCAGGCAGCGGACAAAACCACTTTTGCGGGTTTTTGTTTTTTTACAAAATCCAGAATATAGTTATTCACTTCATAACATTTACGATCAAGCGCTTTATCTTGCAGAATCGGGCGACAACCGGTCTCTGAGATGAGCACAATATTAAAATCTTTTCCAAAACGTTTTTGATAGCCCGCATAAAAATGCGCGGCATGTGAATCTCCCCACAACAGAATAGTTTTTTTGTGGTTATCATTGGCCATCGCACAAGCGCCCAGATGAAATTGATCATTGCCTAAGAAACAAGAACCGGTGCGATAGGTTGGAAAATATTTCGGTGATTGACTCGCGTCGCGTAAAATTTCCGGCACTCTGAAGGCAAATCCATTGAAAAAATAAGCCGTATACCCAAGACACCCGAGCATGCTAATGGACATGACCAACATGGAGATTTTTGTTTTACTATTGTTGCCAAAGCGAATCGGTGTTTCGATTAATTTATAAGTTAACCAAGCTAATATAATCGATAAAATGACGGCAGCTATTTTTACTTCGCGATCGCTAAACGTTCCACCGGCAATCGAAAGTTTGGAAAAAACTAACAATGGCCAATGCCATAAATAAAGTGGAAAACTGATTAATCCAAACCAAACTAATACGCGATTGGAAAGAATCACGCGATTGACCCATGCGTCGGGGCCTGCAAGAATAATGAAAAATGCACCGACGGTTGGAAGTAAAGCTAAAGGCGCGAGCGAGTAACTGTCGCGGTTAAGTGCGAATAAACAAATAATAATAAGTAAAAAACCCAAGATAGAAAGCAAATTACGGCGAAGGGGTTGTGTCGTCGTGTAATTGAAAAATTTCGCCTGACTAGGTAACGATATCCACGCAAGAAAACTACCACACAGCAATTCCCAAAATCGTGTTTGTGGACTGTAAAATGCACCGATACTGTCTGAACGAATGCCTTTGATATTCAATAAAAATGAAATTAACGCCGTGATGAGAATGGTATAAATTAAATTAAATTTCTTTTTCCAAGTCACCCAAAGTAATAACGGCCAGATAATATAAAATTGTTCTTCAACACCCAAACTCCATAAATGTAACAACGGTTTGGTAATGGCTTCATTATCAAAATAACCCGATTCTTTCCACAACACAAAATTAGAAACAAAGATCGATGCACCGGCAATATGTTTGTTTAATTGTTTGTATTCATCCGGAAGTAAGATAAACCAGCCAATGATAAAACTGGCGATGAGTGTGATAATCAGTGCTGGGAAAATTCGTTTTACGCGTCGGGCATAAAAACCAAGAAAACTAAAACGATCTTTTTCGAGATTGGAGAAAAGAATGGATGAGATGAGATAGCCTGAAATTACAAAAAAAACATCAACGCCAACAAACCCACCGCGCACACCAAATGCATGAAAACCAACGACAGAAAGCACAGCGATGGCACGTAGGCCATCGATGTCACGGCGATAATTTGCATTATTAATTGTTGTATTCATATCTGCATTTCTAAGGTAGTATAAAAAGCCAGGTTTTATACCATAATTTCATCTAATTGTGTAGTTTGATGTGGGCTTAAATTTGAAACTCAATACAAATCATTGCATTACGTTTTAGGAAATATAACCAATGCCCGGGGATCATCACGTAGCCCTCAAATACGAGGCGCGTATGTTTAAAAATGAAAAGCCAGAAACAACTAAACCCAAAAAATTCAACTGGAAAAACTATGGGACGTTTGAACCATCACCAAAAAAACAAGCTCAACCTCAACAATCTGCGGCAACCAGGAGGAGAAAATCAGGGATTTGAATTTTTCCCGGGCGTTTTGCTTGTTCCAGGAAGAGGAGGTGGTGGAGGTGGAGATGCTTTGTTAAATACTGACACGGGAGTCACACTGGGTGATTTCGCTTCGCGCGCGAGTCCAAATTCTTTATTTGGAATTGCGCTCAGATATGCTGCTTCTTGACCAGTATAATCAGCGATAAATTTTATTATTTCATTCACTTTTGCAATGATCAGGCTTCTGTTACTGTCGTCAGAAATAGTCACAACGGGTATTCCACCATTCAAAACAGCTTTGGCGACTCGATTGTAATTAAATATGAATGGTAAGAATTTATTATTCATAAACTCCATTGAAACTTTAGTTTTAGCGCTTCCTGTCGTTGGATGAACATACTCTTTTAGAGTTTGGATTTGATTTTTTAATTCGGCAGCAATATCAACTTCTTCGGTTCCTTTGAAACAAGTTTGCTGCGGAAATTGACTTCTTCCTTCTAAAAGAGATTGAAGGTGCGTATTATTAATGATGACTTCCAATATTGTGGATCGAAGTGCTTGCTGTGCTCTGTCTTCAGGTGTCGTAAATAAAGGTAGAAAACAATTGTTAACGGACTCGCTTGAGTTTCTCAGTTTATCCCGAGCATTTTGATTATGACTATGGAATTTTTGAGGTTCTGTTGGAAATTTTTCAAGGATGAATTCAAGAATGTTATAATAATTTTCTAGTTGATCCTGATTTCTTTCTGCTTGCGTAATGAGTGTATGAATCAAAGGAAGAGCTGTTGGGTCAAGTAGATTATTTTCTAATTTATCTACTTTTTCAAGTAAGGAGAGGACATTTTCAAATTTTCCTAATTCCAAATATTTTATAAGTAAAATATAATTAAGATTATTAATTAGATTTATTTCTTCATCTGTTTCACCAGGTGCAGGTGTGAAAGCGAGCACGTAACGTATTAACACAATAGAAAATTCTGCTGCAATATCATTTTCTCTATTTGTTAACGATTTAATAACTTCATTAAACCAATAAAAAGAACTTTGCGGACAATATCTGGATATTTCACCTTTTTTCTCTTCGCTATCTAAAATTTTTGAAATTCGCTCTATTTCTTTATTTAAATGTGTAAGATTTTCCGGTAAGCGTCGTCTATATGTTATTAAGTTTTTTAACACCATTTCTGTTGCTGGATGATTATCTGGAATCATTTGCGCTGCGATATCAAATATTGAAATTATTCTATGTAACTTAATTTCTTTGTCTCTTCCCTTTTCTCCCTTTACTCCCAACGACAATCTTATACCTATATCATAAACAGCCAATGCTAACTCCGGATCTAAAACTTGTTCTTTTTTAAGTAATTTATTTACTTGGGATATCATCTTGTCGAGATCACTGTAAAGTTCCAAACCAGAAAACATATGGATTAACATGCTTCCTACAAGATAACCCATTTGACATTTTGTTGAGGGATCAGTTTCAAGTGAGTTTGTCAATTCAGAAATGTCTGGCAATTTAGGTAGCTGACGATCATGAAGATATAAGCTGAATTTAAAAAACAATTCGAAGACATTTTTCTGAAATCGTGGATCTTGTGTTTTAGCATGCTTCAGTAAAAATATAATTTGATCACGATGACGATTAAAATCTTTAAAAAGGCTGCTTAACAAAGTTTCATGGTCAGCATTTTCACGGTATACAAAATCAGATTCTTTAAATGCTTGAATCACAGAGGGATGTTTTTTTGCGAGATGAATGGGGGTATCACCATTCGGCCGCACGTGTTGAACAGGGTCAAGATTATCACGTTCAAGCAGTAGCTTAACGATCTCTACATAACCTTTATCTGCTGCAGTGAAAAGTGGTGTCCACATCCCATCGCTGGTTTTTGCGTTAGGATTAGCTCCTTTGCTCAGTAAAAACCTCACCACCTCCAAATGACCTTTTTCTGCCGCAATCATCAATGGAGTACATCCATTATGGAGCCCAAGATCTACTTGGATTCCTCTGTGACGCTCAGGGTCAAACAAAGCTTCTACTATTTCCAAATGACCTTTGCTGGCGGCTTGCCAAAGCATTGTTGCGCCAGCAACGCCATCAAAACGTTGTCGTTGATTAAAATCCAAATAATCGCTGGGTATCGATTCGATCAGTTGCAGACGTTCATCGATAGAAAACTTGTCTTCTGCAAGACCAAATAAATTTGGAATCTGATTTTCATAAATTATTTTATGCGCGCCTTTGGTGCCCAGTAACGCTGAATATTGTAATTTTGTGTTATCACTGATCCCGATGTGTTCTTTTATAAATAACATGAAAGCAAGATTATTTAACAGCGTACCGTGATAAGATTTTTTTAGTGAAGCGAGATCCGGCGGATCCGATGCATAAGAATGTGTGACCCATTGCGTCACTAATCGGATCGCATGACAAAAGGCGGGAGACCATTCTAAAAAAGGTACCGTTAAGCCATGTAATAATATTCGATTTATTTCATACGAAGACAAATCAATTTCCATTTGTGTAAAAGAAACGTATTGTCGATGCCATTTTTCCAGTGTGCCATCGGTTAAAAAAATCTGCGGATTGACAGTTTTTTCTTCCAGATTTAACACATGCAGTTTTTCATACTCGACGTCAAACTTTTCTTCTGCAGCTTTAAATTTTCCAAAAATATGTTCAATGCTTTCTTTATTAGTTTTTTTATTGAATGTTTTTTCAATGGCTACATAATTTTCTTGAACTTTAGCAAAATTATCGGGTGGATTCTTATTCAAGTCATAATTTTCAAAAAATTCAGTGAGCGTACTTTGTAATTCTTTAGAAACGTCACCAAATGATTTTTCATCTTTTTCTTCTTGAGAAAAAACTGTTAAATTACGGTAATGATACAAATTGTCAGCTAATTTTAATGCGTCATATAATCTTTTAATCGGAAGTTCAAATGACTTTGACCAGTCTTTGTGACGCATTTCATGTTTAAAAATTTCAAGTGCTTTGTTTCTTAATTCGATTAAGTGACGCAACTCAGGAGTAGTTGCTTTTGGAGCAACTGGTAAATCTTCTGTTTTGATCAGGGATTGATATAACGGCATCACACTGTTCAGTGTGATTGGAAAAGGCAAGCTTTCAACATATTCCACATAATCTTTGATAGCTAATTCCTTGGCGCCTTTTACATTGGGGTCTATTCCATAGCGTAAGCATTCTTCTTCCAAAAAATTAATAAAAGCGGCTTTCCAGCCTTGATCAGGATCGATGTCATTGGTTTTTTCTTCAAAGCCTGGTTTCTGCGAAAACTGCTCGCGCAAAAATTCAATCACAACAGGAACTTCATCTTCTTTCGGTAATTTTTTTTCAATCCAATCGATAAACAATTTAAAAAGGCGTTTTTCATCTGTTATTTTTCTCATTTCCATTTCTATAAAAACATTCATTTTCTCATATACAAGCGTACTTCTGCTTCTGGCTAATTCAATTGTTGTGGTCGGGTTTATCAAAAAAGATTTATCGAATAAAAATATTAAATCATGCTGACGACCCGTCGAACATTTTTCAAAATTACCTGCTTCGACTTGTTTTTGTAAGTCGATGCAAGTTTGACAAAATGAGTGAATACGATGATTGATATCTTTTTCTTGTTGTTCTTCTAATGAAATTTGTGCTTCTGTATCTTTTGGTGGCGATGCTAAAAATTTAGTGCTATCCAGTAGCGCTCGACTGGTTAAATTTAAAGTTTCTGCAATACTCGCCGTGACCTTTTCCAGTTTTTTGGTGTTCGGGTCAAAGACGGGGTTTTCGCTCCACTGCGCATGATTTAGATTCCACCACTCATTATATTTCGCCCAATTATCACGATCGGCCTCAGTAAGTTCCGTTAACTGTATGCCCGGACATATCTTTGCCATGGATAACATTTGTTTAAAAACTAATAATTTTTTTTCCGGCGGCAATACTAATTTTTTTTCAGCCGTCAATTCTTGATTCATGTGAATGCGTTTAATCAATTCAAGGGTATGTTGAATGTCAGGATGATCTGCGTAGCGTGGTGAAACAGGTGGAAGTTCTTTCTCTTGAATCACTCGTTCAAGATATTTAATTAAATAGATTTGTGCTCTGATCGTATTTTGAATAGTTTTTTTTAACTCGTCTTCTTTCGTTGGGGTTCCTTTGGTTTCTGTTTGAGGTGTTGGTTTACCTTGAAATTCTAAGCGCATGGCTTCAGTCAACGAATAGGCAATCTCAACATGATCAGTTAATAAATGCGTTTTAATCTCTGGATAATTCGCATGAAAAACTCGAATCATTCTTGCAGCGGAGGCGCTTGGCGCTGACGCATGCGTGCTATCGCTTGTTTCTGCCAAATCAATGGCTGCTTGGGTTAAGACATCGGGCTTAGGGTCATGGTCTGTGCGCATTAAGTGGGCTCTAATTATATGATTGTATAAATATTATATACCAATAATAGAGGATATCAAGAGCAAGAATACAATTCATTACAACAAATTATATATTATTCAATGGATTACTCACTTACCGCATAATCCGCAGATTAGTCCGAGTCGATTAACAACAGCGGTGCTTGCTTAGTTTTACCCAACAATCGTTTTACAAAATGTTGTTTCATCTTCGGAAATAGATCAAGCCCCACCATCCCGATTTGCCGCGTCGCATTCAGAATAAAAAAATCGGCAGAAAATAATTGCGTTAAATGATGTGACAACGGAAGGCTAAAATTTTGTTGCTGAAAATAATTTGAATTCATATTCAGTGACAAAGTTTCTGAGGTTTGTTGAGTGAAATGTTCGGCTAAAATTGCAATTTCATACAAGGCTAAATTTAATCCTTGTGCGGCGATGGGATGCACGGTGTGTGCAGCATTGCCAATTAAAATAATTCGCTGTGTGATTTGTTCGCGCGCTTTCACAAATTGCAACGGATAAAAAAATCGTTCATGCGATTTTTTTAATTTTCCTAGACGATAACCAAATTGTTGTTGTAATTGTTGTAAAAAATCTTCGTCAGATAACTTTAATAAATTCTCAATATCAGCATTATTTCCCGACCAAATCATGGCGGCTTGATTTTCCCCGAGCGGTAACATGGCGATGGCACCTTGCGCTAAAAAACGTTCATACGCCACATGCTGATGACTGCGTGTTAAATCAATTTGAGTGACTAATGCTTTTTGCTGATAATCAATGATCTCGGTTGGAATTTTTAATAATTTGCGCACAGTTGAATGCGTGCCATCTGCAGCAATGACAATGCGTGTGTTAATTTTTTGTTGCGCGATCGTGAGTGAGACATGATTAAGTTCAGTGTGCAGATCAGTCAACGTCGCAGGACAAAGTCGCGTGAAATTTTTTAATTGCGCCAGCGCATCATACAACGCTACATTAATATATTTTGCAGGAATCAGATGACCTAATTCGTTTAAAGCTAATTCTGACGCATTCAGACGAGTGATACCAAAATGTCCGCGACGCGAAATATGCACTTGACGAATTGGTGTGGCATGATTTGCGAGTGATGGCCAAATCCCCAGATTTTTAAGCAGTAAACAACTACTGTGATTGAGCGCAATCAATCGTTTGTCTTCTGCATGTGTTTCCACTGCATCGATTAATGCAATACGCAAATTTGAATTTTTGAGTGCGACGGCAATGGTTGCTCCCACCATGCCGCCGCCCACAATGACAATATCAAAATCCATCATTGCGCCATCAATGCTTCAATGTCATCAATTTTTTTCGGTGCCGCGGCGCTTAATATTTCATTGCCGGTGTCGGTGACTAACACATCGTCTTCAATGCGAATGCCAATGTTGTGCCAACTCTTTGGCACGCCGGGTGTATCGGCCGAAATATAAATTCCCGGTTCAACCGTACGCACCATGCCTGCTTCGAGTTTACGCCACTGATCATCAACTTTATAACGCCCCACGTCATGCGTATCTAATCCAATCCAGTGACCGGATTTGTGCATGTAGAAAGGAAAATAAGCGCGCTGTTCGATGAGATCATCTAATTTTCCTTTTAATAAACCAACATCGAGCAACCCTTGCGTGATGGTTTTGGTGACCACATTTTCAATTTGATGCCACTCTGCACCCGGGCGCACCGCGTTGATGCCCGCCAGTTGCGCCGCTAAAACAATTTCATAAATGGCGCGTTGTTCTGCACTGAATCGACCATCCGCGGGAAAAGTGCGTGTGACATCTGATGCGTAATAGTGATATTCCGCACCGGCATCAATCAAAATCAAATCGCCTTTTTTAATCGGTTGATCGTTGGTGATGTAATGTAAAATACAACCGTTCGCACCACTGCCCACAATCGGTGTGTACGCATGCGCGCGCGCACCTTGACGTTGAAATTCATGTGTCAGTTCTGCTTCCAGTTGAAATTCATTCATCCCCGGTTTGCAAAATTGCATCGCACGGATATGACCGTCGGCACTAATTTCCGCCGCTTTGCGCATCAAAGCAATTTCTGCGGGGCTTTTGATGAGACGCATTTCGTGAATGCTCGGTCGAATATCCACAAAAGCGATGGGCGCTGCAATGCCATTACGAATTTGTGCGCGCACGTTACTGACTGCATTTATTAAAACTTTATCGAAGTTTTGACAAGCACCGAGCATGCAGTGAATATTTTCCCGACCTAATAATAATTCGGGTAAACGTTTTTCGAGTTCTTGAATGGGATAGGCTTCATCCGCACCAAAATTTTCACGCGCACCATCTTGACCTGCGCGATGACCATCCCAAATTTCTTTTTCCCGATCGCGTGTGCGATTAAATAAAATAAATTCACCTTCTTTGCGTTTTGGTGCCAGCACCAGTACCGCTTCCGGTTCATTAAAACCAGTTAAATAATAAAAATCACTATTTTGTCGAAAGGGATATTCGTGATAGTGATTACGATAGCGTGTGTTTGCTGCTTTTAAAATAACGATACCGGATGAACCAATTTGTTGCATGAGTTGTTGACGTCGTTTTGCATATTCATTCATTTTTATCATATTGTTATCTCCGTTAATGCATCACATCATTTTCATCTGTAGCCGTGTTAGGGTTGGCTGCTTTTAAATCTTGGAAAACCATCAGGGCGCCCAGTCTAACATATTCTACTAATTCAAAATATGCGGTCTCATCTTCATCGTCATCGGCAATATCACCGAAATTCACTTGCGCGATTTCAATCAAGTTATTTAAAATTTCTGTGACATCACTTTCTTCGCGATTTTGCAGCGGAATATTGTATTGCGTTAAACCGCTTAAAAAACCTTGGCACCATAAACCGAGTGCCTCGGTGCGCAAATTAATATCTATTGCATCGCTCGGTAATACCAAACTGAATTCAAAAGAAAATTCGCTCAATTGATGATAAGTGATTTCGTAGAGCGATTGTAATAAGGCGAGTGCATCGGGATTTTTATGTTTGCCTAAAATAATTTTTTCCCATTGATGGGTCACTTTACCGGATGTGGCCGTGATGTAACCGCAAAATAATCCATGCACTTCGGCGGGGGTGAAACGCGTGTCGCTTAACGCGTCTTTGATGTCGTCGTAATTGGGTAGTAGCGGAGTTTGACTCATGGCAGCAATCCAAAAGATTTATGGTAGCAAGAATACAGGCAAGCTTTCTAGATGCTTTTATCGTGAACGTTTGCGTGCCCGAGCCCGCGCCCGTTTTTT
>CAZOFA010000053.1:0-16265 GCA_964578975.1 uncultured Coxiellaceae bacterium | reverse complement strand
CAGGTTTTCGTGCCGATCAAAACCTGGATTGCTTCGCTGCGCTCGCAATGACGAGAAGAGGTAACGCTCGCAATGACGAGAGGGTGGCGCCGTGGACAATTACCTGGTGGGCACTTTTGCTTTGCCCATCAACGTTGGCTCCAATTTATTCTCTTACCGCTTCCCCCAACGGTCTTCGATAATCACTACCCCCTTGCAACGTTCCATCACGCGCATCAACTAAAATGGCTTCGACTCCGCCCCAGGTTTTATCCATGACATTGATGTGATACTGCATCGCTTGCAATTTTTTGATGAGATCAAGAGAAAATGCTCGCGGCTCTGCATCAATTTGATCGGGCAACCATTGATGATGAAAACGTGGCGCATCCACTGCTTGTTGAATTGGCATTTTATAATCGATGACATTTAATATTGTTTGTAATGTGGCTGTGATAATGCGTGGTCCGCCGGGACTGCCTAATACCATAAACAAATGTTTATCTTTTAATACAATCGTCGGCGCCATTGAGCTCAGCGGCCTTTTGCCCGGTTGAATATTGTTCGCCGCACTTTGCACTAAACCAAATTGATTCGGTTGCCCTGGGTTTATCGCAAAATCATCCATTTCATTATTCAGAAAAAATCCCGTATCGCCCGCTATCACTTGCGCACCAAAATAACTGTTTAATGTGGAGGTGACCGCAACTGCATTTCCATTTTTATCGATGACGGAATAATGCGTGGTATGCACACCTTCCGGCAAAGATGCGTCAGTACTGACTTCACTCGATGGGGTGGCGCGCGACGGATGAATTTTTTTGCGAATTTTTTCTGCGTAATTTTTTGCAAGTAATGTGGCAACTGGATTTTGAATAAAATCCGGATCGCCTAATTTATTATTCCGATCGGCAAATGCATAACGCATGGCTTCAACGGTATGATGGATGCTTTGCAGAGAATGATAACCCAACTGCTGTAATGGATAGCCTTCGAGAATATTCAGCGTTTCACACAATGTCACACCACCTGAGCTGGGCGGGGGCGCTGAAAGAATCGTAAACCCGCGATAGGTACACTCAATCGGCTGCATGATTTCTATTTTGTAGCGTGCAAAATCATCCAACGTTAAAATACCCTCGTGCGCTTCACTGGCTTTGACGATGTTTTTTGCAATGACACCTTGGTAAAAAACCGCAGGACCTTTTTCAGCAATGAGTTTTAAGGTGCGCGATAAATCGGTTTGAATCAATTTGTCGCCGACGTGATACAGCTTATTATTTTTTAAAAAAATCGCAGCCACATTCGGTTGTTGTTGAAAATCATGCTCTGCTGTTTTAAATAATTGGATGTCATACGCTGTTAATGTGTAACCCTGTTGTGCTAACTGAATGGCGGGTTGCATGACTTGTTTGCGCGTCATTGTGCCATACTTTTTAAGTGCGGTATCCAGTCCTAACACAGTCCCAGGCACACCAACTGCCAGATAACCCTGCAGACTTTTATTCGGAATAACATGCCCTGCCGCATCGAGAAACATGGTTGGTTTCGCGCGCAGCGGCGCTTTTTCACGAAAATTTAAAAAAATATTTTTGCCAGTCGCCAAGTGAATTGTCATAAATCCACCGCCACCGATATTTCCACAGCAAGGATTCACCACCGCCAATGCATAACCGACAGCAACTGCAGCATCAACCGCATTGCCACCTTGACGCAAAATATCCGCGCCAACTTGCGAAGCGAGTTTTTGTTCGCTTACTACCATGCCTTTTTTCAATGAAATAGGTTTAGCTGTAACTGCGAACACACTTACCGACAAAATGAATAAAAAACTAATCCAGATTTTTTTCATTTAGAGATGTAGGAAGTTAAGATCCAGACGATCCTGCCTGGACCTAATTTTCAATCGTCAAAAGTAACTGTTTTATTCATCAATAACAGTAACTTCTTCAGCTTGCAGACCTTTTTGTCCTTGTGTGACAGAAAATTCTACGCGCTGACCTTCTTCTAAAGATTTGTATCCACTTCCGTTGATTGCCTTGAAGTGAACGAACACATCATCGCCTTTATCGCGTTGAATAAAACCAAACCCTTTACTGTTGTTGAACCATTTAACGGTCCCTTTTTCACGCGGTGTTGCCATAAAATAATAAACCTCAATATTAATTAACAATAACTCTTATGCAATGCACAAGAAGCTTCTAAATTATGAAGCAGGCATACTCTATCACAATATTTTTGTGTGGTCATGCTATTTTAATGATTATTCTTCCCGAGCCATAGGCCCGGGTAAATGTGACAAAACGTACGTTATAGCGTACGCTATGGATATCATCACCACGAGGTCATTATGGCTACTCTTACAGCAACTGAAGCAAGAGCAAATCTCTATCGACTGATCGATCAAGTCGGCAAATCGCATAAGCCCATTCACATCAACGGCAAACATGCGAGCGCTGTATTGATATCCGAAGAAGATTGGTCAGCAATACAGGAAACCTTGCATTTATTATCAATACCCGGAATGGGAAAATCCATAAAAAAAGGCTTAAAAGAACCACTTAAGAAGTGCGATGAGGAGCTCGACTGGTGACATCATGGAAAATTGTATATACGAAACAAGCTCAAAAAGACGCGAAAAAACTTGCTTCAGCTGGCTTTAAGCAAAAGACAGAAAGGCTACTCGACATACTTAAAATAAATCCTTTTAAAAATCCACCTGAATATGAAAAGCTAGTCGGTGACTTAACTGGAGCCTATTCACGGCGCATTAACATTCAGCTTCGGTTGATTTACCAGGTTTATTTAAAAGAAAAAACCATTAAAGTAATTCGCATGTGGACGCATTATGAATGACCATTAAAAAAATCGTCATTGCTTCGCTCCGCTCGCAATGACGATTTTTTTTAGCTGGTATGACAAGTTGTAGGTGATGAAGTTATCCACAATTTCTGTGGATAACATTGTGGTTAACTCTCTAAAAACCTGGGGGGAATGGTGTACTGAGAAATAGAAAAAGACCTTCTCTGAGAGAAATTACAAAAAAACTTGTTATTAATCAATAATTAACATGACTTTTAGCAAATAGCGTGTAACAACCCCTGTTTATCCACTGAAAAAATGTACTCAATTTAGCCTGTGCACAATTTTCAGGGCCATAATCTTTGGCATACGCAGAACAAGCGAGTATTATATCGCGAATTGAATTCTGCAAAGGGAGAACAAAATGGGTGTTTATACAACGAGTGAAATTCGCGGTGGCATGAAAGTTGTGATCGATGGCGATCCGTGTGTCATTGTGGATAATGAGTTTGTGAAACCAGGCAAAGGTCAGGCATTTAATCGCATAAAAACACGTAATTTGAAGACCGGTCGTGTGGTTGAGCGCACGTATAAATCAGGCGATACATTGGAAGCCGCGGATGTCGCGGAAGTGGATGCGCAATATCTTTATAACACCGGTGATGAATGGCATTTCATGTGCCAATCCACCTTTGAGCAATTTGCCATGAATAATAATACCGTCGGTGATGTCAAACAGTGGCTTAAAGAACAATGCGAATGCATCCTGACGTTATGGAATGGAATTCCGCTCGCCGTCACTCCACCGAATTTTGTGATTTTAAAAATTACCGAAACTGATCCGGGCGTGCGTGGTGATACCTCAGGGGGTGGTGGCAAACCAGCAAAATTAGAAACTGGTGCGGTGGTGCGTGTGCCTTTGTTTGTCGCGGAAGGTGAATTAATAAAAGTAGATACGCGTACCGGCGAATATGTTGCGCGCGTCAAATAATAATGCGTGACGTAAAATGGCAACCGACTGCGACGCTCACGGTTTTACAAAAACGCGTGGAGATCATCGATCGCATTCGACAATTTTTTAAAGAACGCGACGTGTTGGAAGTTGAAACCCCATTGCTTGCACGCAGCACGGTAACCGATCCTTACATCTCGAGTATTCCCGCGATTTTTCAACAAAATAATTTAGTCCGCGAAAAAGTTTTTTTGCAAACATCTCCCGAGTATGCGATGAAGCGTTTGCTTGCAGCGGGATCCGGTTCTATTTTTCAAATTTGCAAAGCGTTTCGGCAAGGTGATCTCGGACGCATGCATAATCCTGAGTTTACGATGTTGGAATGGTATCGCATCGGATTCGATCATCATGCGTTGATGAAAGAAATGGATGAATTATTACAATGCGTGTTGCAAACGCCGGCCGCTGAATATTTAACGTATGCAAATGCATTTGAAAAATATGTGAGAATCAATCCACATCGCGCGAGTCTCGATGAATTGCAACAGTGTGTGAAACAGCATGACATTGATTTTGTAAATTCATCGCATGAAAAAATCGAACGAAATTTTTATCTTAATTTATTATTAACGCATTGCGTGGAGCCTAAGCTTAGTCACGAACGTCCCACTTTTATTTATGATTTTCCGGCGAGCCAAGCAGCACTTGCAAAAATTCGCATTGAAAATGGAGCTCAAGTCGCTTCACGTTTCGAAGTGTATTTTAAAAATATTGAACTCGCGAATGGATTTCATGAATTGCAAGATGCGAAAGAACAACGTGCGCGTTTTGAAAATGATTTGCGTGAACGAAAAGAATCGGTGCCGATTGATGAAGAATTTTTAGCCGCACTGGAAGCAGGGTTACCTGATTGTGCCGGTGTTGCTTTAGGTGTTGATCGATTAATTATGGTGGCGTTGGGATTAAATGCATTGAGTGAAGTGCTAACGTTTCCTTTCGCACAGTAAAAAAATAACTATTCACTGTACCTATCGCTGTCATTCCCGCGCAGGCGGGAATGACACGGATTTGACCCTGTTCTCACTAAGAAAACGCAAAATCCGTCGTATTACTTTGAATATAAAGTTTTTTGATTTTGCTACTATTCTTATCAAACACAAACAAATCCACAATTTCTCCACGATTTTCCATCCCTCTTTTCGTGGTTATCTTCATATTAAAATGCGCCGCCAACACATTTGGATTTTTAATCCCAATATAAACATCATAAAAAGTCAGATTCGGATGAATTAAATAAGCATACAACCCCATATAATAATTCCGCGCAGATTTTTTGCCCTTAATTGCATCGCTCACCACCGCATCGGGCGTAAAAAATGGTATCAATTCTTTAAATTTTCCCTCACCGAGCAATTTTAAATAGTCTTTAATGACCAGGATGCGTTGCTGCGTGAGTGCAGTCGAAGGAACAATGCATTCATCTGCTGGTTTAGTTTGTGCTGTAGAAAAAGAACAATTGAAAAAAAGAATTGCTGTTAAAACCATAAAGTTGATAAAAAAACTTTTCACGCGCTGCATAAAAAAACCTCTACGTTGTGCAAATAATTTTTTAGCGAAGGAAAGATATTATAACTGCGTGTTGACAATCTAGCCAAATAAACAGAACAAATTTTTTCTGCATAAAAAAATCAAAAAATAATTTTTTTAAATTTAATGTTTCCTTAATAAATAACGCTTAATATTTTTTTTATCCATATTGCATGGATTAAAAAATTTAAAATTAAATAACTGAAGGAAAAATAAAATGGCAGGTACAAGATATCTAAAAAAAATTAAGGACAATATTTCATACATATTATCTTCCGCATTAAGCATTGGAGCTGGTTTGTATGGAGCTTATAAAACAAACAATGCTAGCCATGAGGCAACAAATCTTGCTTCAAATTATAATGTAACTGCGTTGCAACAAGGATCGGCTCAGTTGGGTGATGAGCTTTATGATTTCAGTCGAGTGCAAGGTATTGGTGGTGACGCAGCGGTTGTGGCTCTGGTATTTTTAGCTGCAATGGCCATGCTAACGCACAGAGGCGCTAATAACCTTGAAAATTGGGATTTAGCGTTGGGTCGTCTCCTCATGCTACTTTCTGTTCCTATGCTAGCGGTAGTAGGAAAGCTAGACGGTGAAGGAAATCCACAATTTGCAGTAGCCGCGGCTCTCGGAGATGCTGCACTGTTAGGCGCAGGCACTTTGCTTATTGAAAGAAATAAATTCAGAACGGCACAAGTTCCAGGCTATGAGGCAATAGATGATGAAGCAAAACTAGGTGAACAGCGTCAATTAACATGCTGTTCTAGGATAATAAAAAGACTCAATGAGCATGCTTTAACGCTAACAGTAGCGGGGGTAGCTTTAGGGGCGGATCTTTACGGTGCTTTTGAAGCGAATAGCGCCAGCCATACGGCAAAAGGTTTTGCTGCAAATCCTAATGCAACGGATATTCAAGAAGGCTTGAAGGACTTAAGTGCGAAACTTTATCGCTTCAGTCGTATACAGGGCATCTCAATTACTGCAGCAGTTTATGCTTTCATCTGTTTGCCGTTAGTGAACAGCGGATTAATGAGCTTAGAAAACTGGGATAAGGCGTTAGGTTATGTTCTCCGTGCAGCTTCTTTTGGGGCGATCGTCCAAGCTAGCCGTTTTGATGGTCAAGGTGATCCACAGTATGCGGTCGCAACTTCTTTATTAGCCGCAGGTGCACTGCAAGCTGGCAACATGTTTGTTGAGAGACATCAAAGAAGAACGCTCAATATTGTAGAAATAGAAGACCCGCTGCAATCACAAGGATCTGCGCCAAGAAATGCTGGGATTGTCTAATTATTAATTTGTTTTACAAAAACAAAACCTGTTCTCATGATTCAGAGCAGGTTTTTTGTTAGCCCATACGAATGAGGAAAAAAAATGACAAATACACAACAAATAAATGTTGAAGAAGTTTCAAAGTTCTTGACTGAAGCTAAAGATGAAAATCGCAACGACGAAAATTTTAAGCTGATGCATAATTATCTTAGAGATGAAATAAATAGATTGAAAACTGAAGCGCCTTCACATTATCTTTCGATCGCCTATCATCAATATTTAATGGGAGCATTGTTGCTGCGTTTTCCAGAAATGTATGCCGCAACGTGTAATGACAGAACCCAGGGACCCATTCGCGCATTTGTTAATTTTGTGAATGCAATGACTAATCTAGGAGAGGCACAAAAAAATCAGTTGTCTTTGCCAGTCTTGCAACAAGTGCCGATACTATTTAATAGTTGCATGGAAATGATTCGTGGTTTGCTAATCAAGAATCCTAACTTGCTTGATAATGTTCCTCAACCTGCAAAAGAAAAATTTGTTGAACATCAGCAGAAATATCGTGCGCAAATAAATCCTTCACCCGCGCCACAACGTTCAATTAATGAAAAACAATCGTCTGGATGTTGTGAGACATTCAAAAAATGCCTTCCCACGCTTGCGGGACTAGGTGCAGGCTTATTTGCTAGTTATAATTATGGATTAGTTGCAGGCGCACTCTGGATGGGAGCTGCTGCTAAAGTAACCGAGTGTGTCGTTGGACCACCTCAAGCGAAAAGACGTTGATTTAATTTTTTTATCAGAATGCAAAGGGGTCTGACCCCTTTTTCTTTACGAGTATGCCAAACATGTCATTGCGAGCGAAGCGAAGCAATCCAGGAAGCATATTAAATTGATTATTTCTTCTGGATTGCTTCGTCGCTTCGCTCTTCGCAATGACGGGTTGTCGTTTTGATATCCCGTGAAAGGCAAAGGGGTCTGACCCCTTTTGACTGGACAGTAGTGCGCGCAGATGGGAATGACATGTTCTGTCATCCATCGCAAGTCCCACAAAAAATGTAGAACTTGCGATGACATTATTTTTTATTCCTTACGCATCACCGTGCGATAAACCCAGCCGCATAAAATCACTGTCACGATAATGCTTAACGCACCAGCGAGATATTCATATTGATCCGGCATTAATTTTAATGCATCCGAACTTTGTCGAATGGCAAACGGAATCGCTAACACCACACCCATAATCGATGCGCCAGCCACAATACCGCAAGCCAATAACAAGCCGCGATGGCGATGAGAATTAATTTTCTTTTCATTTCTTGCGTGATTACGATCGTAAAGATAATTCAGTCTTGCTTGAATCACATAAGAAAGTAATCCACCAATCACAACAGGAATCGTGGTATTCATCGGTAAATAAATTCCAAGACCGACAGCCAGCACCGGCAAACGTGTGCCGAAATTCTTTTTCAGAATTTCATCGATGATAATGCAAATGACTGCAATCAACGCGCCTAATGAAATCATGGTCCATTGCAAATTGTGCGTATAAACACCTTGTGCAACCGTTGCCATCAATGCAGCTTGAGGCGCAGCTAACATTTGTGCTTTATTCATGCCAGGATGCGGGAACACGCCACCAATACCATACGCATTATATAAAAGTTCTAAAATGGGTGGCACGACGAAAGCAGATACAATCACGCCCAACACTAACATCACTTGTTGTTTCCACGGTGTAGCACCCACCACTTGTCCCACTTTCAAATCTTGCATGGTGTCGTTTGAAATCGCGAGTGCAACACACACAATCACGCTGCTGCCAATTCCTAAAATCACACCAAATAATTCACGACCATGGATCCCGCCTTGCATGCCAAAAAATGCTAATAGCACAAGACACAAAATCAGCAATGAAGAGATTAACAATCCCGAGACCGGTGTATTAGATGATCCAATCAAACCCGCAAAATAAGCGGAAATAGAACAAAATAAAAATCCGCCGATCAATACATAGAACGTGGTAAATGCGCATAAGAAATTACGGAAGGTATTTGAAATAGTGTGATCGACCGGCACAATATAAAAAGTTAGTAATGCAAAAACCGGTAACAATAATAAAATCACACCCCAGATCACATAGGTAATCGGAATATCAAGCTCAGTACGCAATGTGGGTTTTGCGCCTTTTAATTTTGCTGCGCGTAATGAAACAAAAGAAGCGATGATGCTTTGCGTAATCGGTTTTAATAATCGGAACAGTGTCCACAAACCTCCAACTAACATGGTGCCGACACCGATATAACGGATGTGTCCGCGCCAAATGGCGGTCGCAATATCACCCGCAGCATCTGCATTGTGCATGCCATAAAACCAAGTGAGCAGAGGGACGCCGGCAATCCAACCAATGCCGATTCCCACAATAAAACTAATCGCGACGTTAATACCCACAATGTATCCTGCTGCAATTAACGCAGGCGATAAACCTAATTGAAAACCAAAAATGGTTTTACTGGTTTTAACCCAATAATCGAATGTATCAGTTAAAATTTCAAAACCCGTTTGAAATAAAGAAATCACGGCACCGACAATCCCGCCCCATACTAATGATTTCATGTCAGCCGCATCTTTGGTGGTGCTGGCCTTGAGCACGTTACTGATCGCAACACCTTCTGGATAGCGCAAACTTTTATCCATCAATAATGCGCGACGCAATGGAATAGTAAACAACACGCCTAAAATACCGCCTAATAAAGCAATGCAAACGGTTTGCCAATAATAAAAACCGCTCCACACATGTAAAATTATGAGCGCAGGCATGATGAAAGTGACACCCGCAATCAACGCTTCACCGACAGAAGCCATGGTTTGCACCATGGTATTTTCCAGAATATTGGACGTTTTAAAAAACCGCAAAATACTCATGGAAATAATGGCAGCAGGAATAGAAGCTGAAATTGTCTGACCCAGTTTCAAACCTAAATAAGCATTAGCTGCTGCAAGGATGATCGTTAAGATGATGCCTAAGATAATGGATCGAATGGTGATTTCAGGTAGGGATTGATTTGCAGGAATAGTGGGAGCCTCAACTGCATGCTGATGAAGATGGTTATTTTTTACCATTACGTATTACTCCATTTGCCTAAAATTAGTGGTTTATGCGACGAGTGATGAAGATGCGAAAAAAGACTTTTTGGTATTCTCATTCTAGAGGGCTCTCTGATAGAGCCCTTTTTTTCAAGGGGTTAAGACTGACCTGACCCGCTTTGATCATCGCAGTCTGCCAGCATATCGAACAATTTTTCTTAATTCAACAGGTTTGCAACATAGATTTGATGCGCTTTAAACTCGAGGTTATCTCATCCTTGCTCGGACTGGAGAGGCTCTTTTGTCTACAGTCTTTTCTTCAGCGCTTGGACAGCAAGAAAATAAAGCAGAACAGACAGAAACAATCCAAGAAGATTTTTTAGTGTTGTAAGCATTATAAGTCATTACCCTTGTTTTGGAATCGCGTGATCGTCTATCAGGGTTTGACTGTTCTAATGAGCTGCTTCTAGATAACTCCTCTGTTTTGGAATCGAGTGATCGTCTATCAGGGTTTAAATGTTCTAATGAGCTAGTTCTAGATAATTCCTCTTCTAATCGAGTTACACTTTCCCCTCCCTCTGATAGTGACTCATCATCGGAGTCTGATTCTACTTCAGCAGGTGTAATAGGCTTGATACTTTTCTGCTCTTTACAATGAATAGTAAGTAACGGAGATCTCTCAGTGGCCATAAAAACCCCTCATTTAATTGCTTAATAAAATCATAATTAACCGGAAAAATGATTAAGCGAAAGAGGGGGTGAAGCGATGTAATCAATTTGTAATAAATGGAAAGTTTAATGAATGCGAATGGGAACTAGGTCATGCCAGCATGACAGTGGTTGCGCAATCGCGTTCTTTTTTTAACGACGTCGGAGTGTTAACGCCGGGATAGTCGCATTGACTGCGCTATATCCTGCGCTTGATACGGTATCGCAAAATGGAAGCAGATTTGCAGGGCGTTCTGTAGGATGCTGTTGCGCATAACTGATTGCTCTATTTAATGCTTCTTTAAATAGATTCATAAAATCTTTTCCATCAAGGTGCATTTTAATATGCTCGCGAGTCACACAAAAATGAAATCCGGTCGGCAAGTGTGGTTTTACCTCCCATCCTGCTTCTATTAATTTTGCGGCAACGAGATGCGAATTAACACCAGGCGTATCGATTGATACGATCGTTGATTCAACCGGATAAACAATTCTGCACTGACGTATCTTTTTGAGAACGTTTTGCAAGCTAAGCGTCATTAACAAAAGAGCTTTCATTATATTGAAATATCGTTCATCACCAATCAATTCCATGCTGGCTTTGGTTTTTGCAGCAAGACCGTTTGGAATTGTGCTGCCCATCCAATCAAAATGTCCGTGTGTTTTGACTTTAGGTGCATTCGAAGCTTGATGATTAAATAGCACGACGGATGCTAATTCAATGTTGCAAGCAATACTGGTGATTCCTGCTGTTTCAAAATCATAATACGGCAAGTCGGACCAAGCTTCGCGCGCAAAAATTTGTGAAAATCCAATGCTTGCATCCATGTGAAGTGGGATATTTTGTTCTTTGGCAAGATCCGCTAATGCAGCAATGGGATCAAAAACCCCATGTGGAAGAGAAGGAGCCGAACCTGCAATTAAACACGTATTGTCATTAATTTTTCGACGCATGCGATCCACATCCGCTTTTCCGGTTGCCTGATTGACGGGAACCTCAATCAATTTTGCCCCATATTTCGCGGCAAATTGTTTAAAACACGGATGTATGGATGCAGGAACAATAATTTCGGGTTGTTGAATTCCAGCATCACGCGCTGCTGCCACAGCCATGCAAATGGCGATGTCATTACTTTCCGCCCCATCATTAGTCAGAAATCCAGGCGGTAGCAATGTGGGTTGATTAGCGCGTATGTTTAATCTGTTACACAGAGAAGCCATGGAAGAAAAAAAATCTTTTTTTTCTGCAGATAGAAACGTTTGTTGAGGCAGGATAGGATATTCACCTTTGAAATAGCTAAACATCCAAGCAATCACTTGCGCTTCACAATCTTTGCTGACGAGTTCCGCTTGTGTAGGATCAGCATCGGTAAATCGATTTGTGATGCCTCTCAGTAATCCTTTCATTTCTTGATTGGGCATTGCATCGATTTTTTCAGGCGGTTTGCCTTTTTGAGTGGTCGAGAGTTGTGAATCAACCTCTTTCAGAATTGCTATCCTCGCTTTTCCATCGAAAGGTAATCGCAATCCGGTAAATCGATTTCTCAGTCTTCGACCGGTGGTGGTTTTGATCACTTCTTTTAATTCTTTTTCAATTTGTTCATTTTCATAGGCTTTTACGAATGGCCCTACGATGGGTATTTTAACTGCGCTATTAAAAAAAACATTTTGTAATTTTTCGCGTGCGGTGTGCGGAAATTGTTGCAGCGTTTCTTTGAAATCATTTCCGTTATCAATAATAGTTTGCGTGACTCCAAAACGACGCGCATGACGATAATTACTGTAGAGTGCTGACTTAATCGAACGTTTTAACATGGTATAGGTTGCAAGTGTCACTAATGCAAGTTGCGCTTGAGTAAAATCTTCCGTCTTTGTATTTATAAAAGTTGATGTTTGATTTAAGAATGCATAAGTGAAATCGAAAAATGGAGAACCCGTGCGCGCGTGAGACATTGTCATCTTCCCTAAAAAAAGGTCTGGCGCGAATTTTTCACGATTTTTTTTATTTAATCAAGCCAAATATCCAACTGCGCACGCAATTCTTTAACACCTTTGCCTTTCAGTGCAGAAAAAGTTTGAACGCTCATGGCACTGTGATAGGTTGCAAGTGCGGTTGTGACGTCACGCAATGTTTGACTCGCGACACGCTGCGTTAATTTATCCGATTTATTTAACAAAATGTGCACCGCAAGATTGCATTGATTCGCCCAACTCAACATATGCAGATCAAATTCTTTGAGCGGATGACGAATATCCATCACCAAAATTAATCCTTTCAAACATTGACGCGAACGCAAATAATCATCCAACAAGGCTTGCCATTTTTTTTTCATTTCAGGCGGCACTTTTGCATAACCGTAACCGGGCAAATCCGCCAACCGTCTTTCATCATCCAGACGAAATAAATTAATCATTTGCGTACGCCCGGGTGTTTTACTCACGCGCGCTAAACTTTTATTTTGGGTTAATTGATTTAACACACTCGATTTGCCCGCGTTTGATCGCCCCACAAATGCAACTTCAACGCCACGATCCGGCGGAAGTTGTGATAAACTCGCCACACTTAAGATAAACTGTGCGGTTTGATAATTTGGTTTACTCATGATTAAAAACTTATAAAATGGCTGACTATGACAAACGCTATCATACTTGATTCTCTGAATGACGCCCAGCGCGATGTGGTGAAAGCACCTTTATGCCATCAATTGGTGTTGGCCGGTGCGGGCAGTGGCAAGACACGTGTATTAACCAGCCGCATTGCTTGGTTGGTAGAGCAAGAAGGTTTATCACCGTTTAATATTCTTGCGGTGACCTTTACCAATAAAGCCGCGAAAGAAATGCGTGGACGCATCGAAAATCTTTTAGGTCCCGATGCACAATCGATGTGGGTTGGCACATTTCACAGTCTTGCGCATCGATTGTTACGCATGCATTGGCGCGATGTCAATTTGCCCGAAGGTTTTCAAATTTTAGATGGTGATGATCAATTACGTTTGGTGCGACGCATCATTAATACACTGGGTCTGGATGAAGATCGTTGGCCCGCCAAGCAAGCGCAATGGTTTATCAATAGCAAAAAAGATGAAGGATTACGTGCAGAACATTTGCCCGATTATGGCGATGTGACCGCGCGCACCTTAATCAAAATTTATCGTGCGTATGAAGAAGCGTGCCAACGCTCAGGCTCGATTGATTTTGCTGACTTGTTGTTGAAAGTGCATCAACTCTGGTTAACCAAACCGGACATTTTATTGCATTACCAACAACGTTTTCGCGCCATTTTAGTCGATGAATTTCAAGATACCAATGCGATTCAATATGCATGGGTTCGTTTACTGGCCGGAAAAGAAAATCATGTCATGGTGGTGGGTGATGATGATCAATCAATTTACGGATGGCGTGGTGCTAAGGTCGAAAATATTTTACGTTTTAGCAAAGATTATCCGCGCGCCGTCATCACGCGGTTAGAACAAAATTATCGTTCGACGGGAAGAATTTTAGCCGCCGCCAATGCATTGATTGCGCATAACTCGGGACGCATGGGAAAAAATTTATGGACCACCGGTGATGAAGGTCCACCGATTGTGGTGTATGCCGCGTTTAATGATTTAGATGAAGCGCGTTTTGTGGCGAATCGGGTGCGTGATTGGCAAAAACAAGGTTATTCGTTGAGTGATGTGGCAATTTTATATCGCTCCAACGCGCAATCACGCGTACTGGAAGAAGCGTTGATGCAATACAGTATTCCGTACCGCGTGTATGGTGGGTTGCGTTATTTTGAGCGCCAAGAAATTAAAGATGCGTTGGGTTATTTACGTTTGCTCTCAAATCGTGACGATGATTCGTCTTTCGAGCGTGTGGTAAATACACCGACACGCGGTGTGGGCGATAAAACCGTGATTGCATTGCGTGAGCATGCCACGCAACATCAAGTTTCATTGTGGCAAGCGGCAAAAAATTTGTTGCAACAAAATTTTTTCACGGCACGTGCAGCAAACGCGTTAGAATTTTTCTTACAATTAATTGAAACGTTAGATCAAGATACAAAAATGTTGGAGTTGCATGAACAAGTCGAACATGTGATTCAAAACAGTGGGTTGATCGAACATTATCGCAAAGAAAAAGGCGAAAAAGGTTTAGCACGTATTGAAAACTTAGAAGAATTAGCGAATGCGGCATCCGAATTTGTGCGTGATGACACGATGATTGATATGACGCCGCTCACCGCATTTCTTGCGTATTCGGCCCTGGAAGCGGGTGAAGGTCAGGCAGAAAAATTTGAAAGCAGTGTGCAGCTTATGACATTACATTCTGCAAAAGGATTGGAATTTCCCATGGTATTTTTATGCGGTTGTGAAGATGGATTATTTCCGCATTATATGTCCATGGAAGATCCGAACAAATTAGAGGAAGAGCGTCGGTTGTGTTACGTGGGCATGACACGCGCGATGCGTCAACTGATATTGACGTATGCAGAAGCGCGACGTTTGCACGGCAAAGAAGTGTATCATCGTCCGTCGCGTTTTTTGAAAGAAATTCCGTCTGAATGTTTAGAGCAAGTGCGCCTGAAAACAAAAGTCACGCCGACCATGCAAAAACCAGTTGCAACTTCTTTGCAACAAGATGGTTTGCGCATCGGACAACAAGTCACGCATCGTCAATTTGGCAAAGGCATTGTGTTGCAATGTGAGGGGCGTGGTGAGCATGCGCGTGTGCAAGTGAATTTTGAAAACAACGGCACGAAGTGGTTAATTGCAAGTTTTGTGACAGAATAAACTATGATGTATTCACTCATTAGACCAATGCTTTTTTGTTTAGATCCAGAGACCGCGCATTATGCGACGTTGAATCTGTTGAAATTGGCACACACACTTAAGCTCACAAAATTTTTTAAAAAAAAATCGGCACCCTTAAACCTCATGGGATTGGAATTTAAAAATCCGGTGGGTCTCGCCGCAGGATTGGATAAAAATGGTGATTACATCGATGCATTAGGTGATTTAGGTTTTGGTTTTATTGAAATCGGTACCGTGACACCGAGACCTCAGCCCGGCAATCCACGACCGCGATTGTTTCGTTTAACGAAACAACAAGCGCTGATTAATCGCATGGGATTTAATAATAAAGGATTGGATTATGTCGTGGCGCGATTAAAAAAATCCACTTATCGCGGCATATTAGGCGTCAACATCGGAAAAAATTTTGATACGCCCCTCGAAAAAGCGACAGAGGATTATTTGCTGGGTTTTAATGCGGTTGCGCAGTATGCGAGTTATGTCACCATTAATATTTCATCACCCAACACCACCGGTTTGCGCGATTTGCAGCATGGAGAATTATTACGTTCATTGTTACAACAATTGAAACACGCACAACAACATTATTTTCAGTTAAATAAAAAATATGTCCCGCTGGTGGTGAAAATTGCACCCGATTTAACCTCTGAGGAATTATCGACGTTGGCGCATGTTTTGCTGCAACAAAATATCGATGGCGTGATTGCGACGAATACCACATTAAGTCGTGAAGGCATTGAAGATTCACTCGCACAAGAAAAAGGTGGCTTGAGTGGTAAGCCGCTTTGCGCGCGCTCCACTGAAACGATCAAACAACTGTATGCCGTATTACAGGATAAAATTCCAATTATTGGCTGTGGTGGAATTTTTTCACATACTGATGCCGAAAAAAAATTTGCCGCGGGTGCCCGCGCCATTCAACTTTATTCAGGATTAATTTATCAAGGCCCTGCATTGATCAAAAAATGCATGACTTAGCACTCCTTCCCGAAATTACGCGTCATCCCGCGACGTGCCTTTTTGTCCGTCATTGCGAGCGTAGCGAAGCAATCCAGGTTTTTATGCCGTAAGAGATTCTGGATTG
>CAZOFA010000052.1:739-16332 GCA_964578975.1 uncultured Coxiellaceae bacterium | reverse complement strand
ATCCGAGTATTGAATGCCTGTATTAATTAAAACTTTCAAAAGATAGGGATTAAGCGACATTTCAATGGAATGAATAATCGCAATAAAGGTAATCCCAAATAAACACCATTTTTTAGTTTTTAAATATCGCCATATAAAAGGTAGCAACTTATTAGGAAGATCATTATCTGAGACCGTATTGCTATTTTTCATAGGACAGCCCTATTTCAGGTTATCTAATATATTATTACATTTTTTGAACAACCAATGTAGTTAGGCGAAAATATAGTAAATCTCCGCTTACAATTTTGTAAGCGGAGATTAGTTTACAAATGGACAAGATTGAATTTTGGCCAATGTACATGTATTATGCAGCCCTATAGAAAAGCCATCATTTATAAAAAAACGAGGAACCCGTGCAAACCATTAAACGTCTTTGCTGCCTTTTTATAGGCTTCTTAGCTTTGGCATACCAAACTGCATTTGCTGATGAAAGTTATTTATATAAACCGACGGGTCGATATAATGTCGGATATAAGGATTTACATTGGATTAATGAAGGGGTATGCCCAGATCCCTTTTATACCGGTAAAAATAAAGATGATTTTAGCCCTGAAAATCAAACACGTTTTTGCCGCGAAATGATGGTGCGAATTTATTATCCTACTTATGATGGGCCAGTAATGGGTAATTTATATTACCAGCCTCAGGTTCAAGATATTCAAAGTCAGCTCACGTATCTGCAGTCTCAAATCCATGGGCTTACCGATGAGATGATTCAGCAATTTGGAAACTTAACTTCATATACACGCAAAGACGCGTCTCTTGTTCCGAACACTTCATTTCCAGTTATAATATTTAGTCCCGGATTACAAGCAGATGCGCAAGATTATGAGGATCATATCGTAGATATTGCGAGTCATGGTTATATTGTAATAGGCATCAATCATAGTTTTATTAGTAATGCGGTTGAATTGCCTGATGGGCATGTAATTGATGATGTTGTTTCCACCATGACAAATAAACAAAATGATAAGGCCGTATTTAGTGATATTGCGTATGCTTATCATCAAATGTTTGCTTTACATAATAGCGGTCCTATTTTTTCAGCTATGGATCTTAAGCATATTGGGATATTTGGTCATTCGAATGGCGCATATCATATCGTTGAGATGGTTCATCAACTTGATTATCTACATCTCCATTGGTTTAACGCAGCGGCTGCATTAGCAGTTCCGGGGTCATTATTACCTTATCAGTATAAACAAATGGAGAAAGGGTTTGATATTCCTTTTCTGCATATACATGATGCCGAATGGCAAACCCGTTATTGGTGGAATGATGGTGTGTTTACTTTAAAAAAGAATGGATACTTTGTATGGTTAACACCGACTCTTTCAAATGTAACTTATAGCGGACACAATAATTTTGATGATACTTCAACTTTGCAGTCTCTGCGCGCTTTACAGCTTTTTGATGCGTATGATAAATCGCAAGGCCCCGGCCATGTTGGCTTGGATGTAGGAGATATGGATGGCACCTTGGCTGTTCAAATTACGAATGAATATCTGCTTGCATTTTTTGATAAATATTTAAAAAATATACCAAGTCCTATTTTTGATACGTGTACAAAGATACCGAATACGTTGCTGCAATGCGGACCGGGAAAAACACCTCCGCATAATTAATAAAGGTTGTGATAAGTTTGTGTAACATACAATGACAACATCAAAAAAGTCGGGGGTCTGACCCCGGCATTTTTAAAAGAGCGTAATTAACACCTGGTAGAAAAATATCTTTCACAGGTGAGGCAGTAGGATCAACTGCAAATTGTGTTGTATCAATCCCTGATTCACGAAGAATGTCTTCATCGATACAATGATTTCCTGTAAATTCTTTCGCTGATTTTAGTGAAATCAAATAGGCTGCTTCGGCATATATTTCAGGTCGATTACTTCCTTTAACTACATCATTGTTAAAATTATCTGTCAAAGTTTTTGTGGATATAGGTCGTTCTTGCCACAATGAGTTTACCGCAATACCAAATGACTTAAATTCTTCTGACATTCCTAACGTACAGAAACTCATACCATATTTAGATATAGAAAACAGTAGATGATGTTTACAAGCCTCTTGCGCGGCTTCCATATCTATAGGTGGTGCAATATTGATAATGTGTGGATTTAATGAGTTCTTTAAATAAGGTATGCACGCTTTTGAAAAAAACAAAGTGGCAAAAACATTTCTCATCACGCTGTGGTATTCTTCTGGCGAAGTATTCGTAACGTTTTTAAAGTTAAAAATACTGAAATTATTGATGAGAATGTCAATAGAGCCAAATTGTTCAACAATTGTTTTTGCCGCATTTTCAATTTGCTCAAAATCAGATAAATCAATTTGTATAACGATGGCATTATCAGATGTATTCCTAGTCGTATTTATACATTGACTGCTGTTCGATACGATATCAGATTGTTTATCGGCAATCATAACAACGTGAGCACCGCTTGCAATATAACGTTTGGAGATTGCAACACCACCTCCTCGATTGCCTGCAGTAACAATAACTGTTTTGCCATGTAATCCCATCTACAACCTCCATTGAAAAGCCAGGGGTCTGACCCCGGCATTTTATATGAAAATTTATTTTTGACACTCTTTGTACGCATATCTCAGCATTTTAAACATCAAAAACAACAAATTGATTTAAGTGGGAAAGAATTATTTTACTCTGCTATAGAAAAATCAGGAAAAAGAGTTTATAAACAATTTTTACTATTTAACGATAAATTAAACCATCGTGATATGCAGCATGCTAAAAAAAGCTCAGAGATGGCCCATTCTTTATTGCAAAGAAAACTAGATTCAAGAAACAAGACACCATAACTTATTATTTTACTATTTTTAGTCTTCCGTATTTAATACCGAAATCATATCAATATTATCTTTCGTTGAACGGGTCATTGTTAAATATGCTTTATTACTAGGAGATATTTTTAATAATATTGTACCCATGTCTAGACTATCTAAGGGCCCTATTGGTGAACCATAATTTATCCATCTTAAGGTGTTGCTATCGTATTTCATCACCGATGCCTGAGGGGACATCCCTTGGAAAGCAACCCACGGGTTATTATTATGATCAAGCGCTAGAGCAAAATCATTCCACATAGGAGAAGCAAAAGCAAAGCTATCTTGTCCGACGAGTTCCCACTTTGAGCCGGACAACTTGATAACAGAAATATAAAAATCAATTTGATAACCTATGTAGAGAACATCATTATCATCAATTTGGGAATCAAATGAATATATTCTACCTGTGGGAAAAGCAGGAGCTGTTATCGGATGCCAAGATCCGTCGAAGGTGAAAACCCTAAGATTTGAATTATCGGAATTAATGGAATCATCTAAGAATGAAATATAGACCTGCCCTGATTTAGCAATTGCAATTTTAGGGTTTGTGTAAAAAGCATGGGGATAGACAACTTGATGTTGCCATTCTTTGTTATTGTAACGGATTACTGATATATCAGCATAATCCTCCTGATTGTTATCCTGATAAACTACATACACAACGCCGGAGGGATCAATGCCTATTTTCATTCCTGAAGTGCGTTTTGCAACAACCCCTGTATTACCTAAAGAAATCCATTGTTGGCTAGCATTATCATACTTCTCTACTACTAAATCATTGGGAGAGGAAGAGCTAATGTAGGAAAGATAAAGCTCTCCTTTAGGGCTCACAGCGATATCTTCATTGATGTCCAAGCTAGGGTGATTTTGGTTACCAACAGTCTGCCATTGATGCATTTTTAAGTCATACTTTACAACAACCGCCCTTCCATCATGAGGGATAGAGTAAGCCAAGAAAGGAGTACTATCTGGAGCCAGGGCAAAACTGGCCAAATAGACTCCTTTTATAGCATCAGGCTCACCTAGATAAGCCCACGATGGAGTCGAAACACTTAAAGAAGTGGCGCTGGCAAAAGATAAATTGGCGTTTAAGAGCAGCATTAGAGTAATCAAAAATAATTTATAGGTAATTTTGTAAGCTGCCATTGAAATTCTCGTTTGTATTATATTTAAGGAGAAAATTATATTCCTTTTGGTATTTAGCAACAACTCTTATGATAATCTTGTTATTAATTCTAAAATGCCTAAGTGTTAAAGGGGTCTGACCCCTTCTAACGTCATTGCGAGCAGACCCCAACGCTTCTTTAAAATAAGTACCCAAATGAAAGCAGGTAAAGAATATTAAATCCTTGATCAGGATGAAATAGATGCGCATTTGAATAATGCACCAAACGAAAATTCACATCAAAGGAGTGAAACTCCATACCAATCCCTAAATTAGTTTGCAGAGTAAAATTACTTCCTTGCTTATTTATCCCAAATTGACGCTCGGAAAGTAGAGTGGGTCCCAACGTGCCTAATAAATAAGTGGGATAATAATTGGGGATTGGATACAAGCGTAATGCTAACGAAACGGCTGCTGTTGTTAAATTTTGATGTGTCGGTGCAGTTGTGTGCCACTGACCTAATGCACCCGTGACAGACCAGAATGTGTAATGACCCCGACTCAGCGACAATAAATCGGAAGTCAATAAAAATCCGGAATTGTTGTATCGAATGTCATTCGGATCATGAGAATAACCATACCCTAATTCGATTGAATGATTCCATGCCTGTGCGTTGATTGTTAATACACTACAAAAAATGACCATCCCTAGTCTGATTTGTCCTTTCATCATTTATCCCTTTCTATATTTTTGGCATAGTTTTAATTTAGCATTAATCAATTATTTTACCAAAGAAAAACGGGGTCAGGCTTGCGTTGTTGCATTATTTCAAAAAGGAAAGATTAAGATGACATCACATGTTTGAAGCCGGGATCAGATCCCGGCTTTTAAAATAATTTTAACAACCTCGTCCCACTTTTTTCGATGCAATAACAGCTGAACCTACACTTGGATCATGGTTGTCTTGGTTTTTATCTTTGAATAATGGGTTGCATTGGCCACTACCCCAGGTGGAGGTGGGGTTTTTAGTTTTTTTAGTTGAACTATTTGAGTTTATATTTGCTTCAGTCACCCCACCTTCTTCGTTTCCTTTCACATCTTCATGTTCAGAAGGCAAAGTGTCATCATTATTTTCACGATTTTTAGTGTCATCATCAGAGCGATTATTCATTGTAAATACTCACAAAAGTATGGGTTAACACGTTATTCTGTATATTTATTATACAATATTTCAATTAAAAAGCAAGAAACAAGGGGTCAAATGCCGACATCTAACAAGTGAAAATTTGAGAGGGCACGGGGTCAGGCCTGACCCCCATCTCATCTTTATTTCAATTTTGAAATTATGCAACAACACCCCCATCTTTAGTTTATACTTGACCCCTCAACTCAGAATGGATAATTAAAAAGGACCTTGACATGAAGTTAATAAAATTCATTGGATTTATTAATTTACTTTTATTGACCGTTTGCTGTTTGGCAGATGATATCTCAGGAACCTACGAGCTGACCGGCGTCATGGAAATGGCGGGTGCTATTACCTTTATGCCAAATCATGCCTATCAAGCACAATTTTCATATGGTGCTGCTGATTGGATAGAAGCAGGTAACTGGCGGCTTGAAAAAAACACTGTGGTTTTATCCAATTCACATTTTAAAATCAAAAATACGCAACATCTTTCGCTTTTATTACCTAGCGGCACACGCTTTACTCTCGGCCAAGGAAAAATAATCGCATATGGACCCAATGGACATATTACATTTATTAATCCATACAAAACACCATCAACATCGAGTGGTCCGGGAGAGGGACGTATGCGTGTGCAGGGAACAGTAATCAAAATGGATTCAGACACATTAGAAGTGAAAACAACAAAAGAATGTATGTATTTCAGTGTTAATCAATTATCACCCGCCATTGTCCGCGCAGCCACTCAATCAAAACATATTGATGTGGAAATTCCTTATAGCGCAATTATTGCTGGTGGCGGATGTTGAAATGAAAACAGGGGTCAGATGCAAAATAATGATTGATCCAACTAAAACAACTTAAAAAAAGAGTGTAGACAGAAATAACAAAAGTCAGTACGCTTTGCCCCGTACTTTAGTTTTGGAAGATATTAATTAAATAATAAGGAAATATAAAATGACAACACTAAGAAAATCTAATCCTAATGATGCGGCAATCGCTGCGATACTTGTGACGCTTGCTGCTATTCAATACAGTGAGGCGCTACATGATTTTCGTAAAACATTGGACAGCGAAGCACTCGATCATCAAAATTTAAAATTGGTAAGAGATGCTACTGCATTCTTTAATAATACTGTTGTTACCGGTTATGTTGCTCAGTTAAATTTAAAGAAATTTTACAATTTGTTGACAAGTCAATTCAGCAATGTAACAAAAAAAGAATTAACCAATATGGATCACGTCATGGCGCTTGCTGCTTTAGTACAGTTAGCTGGAACATTTAATGTAGTGAGGAAGCAATTGGCAAGTGACACTACTTTCGAATTAAACATGGATTTCATCATGATGGTGTGCAATATAGGCATGACACTTAGTCTCGCTGGACCGAGTATAGATAAAGCTGCAAATAAAGTGGCTAGTTATTTCTCGTCCGATTCAACTGTGGGAACGATGTGGAATAAAGGTGTTGCGAAAGTTGCTGATTGTGTGACTCACGCGAAAGAGGCTGTTAAGCATTATGTACCAGGCATGAGGCTAGGTGGTGACTAATCACTCATCGCCGCTAGGCGCACCTAAAAAGCCGGGGTCAGAACCCCGGCTTTTTAAATCAGTAGAAACAGTGTCAAGTATCATCATAAAACAACTTAATCATTTTCACTTTGATTTCTACGTAAAACTAAACCTCGATGATGATTTAGACGATTCAGAGACGCTTGTGCCCCGCAATTCTTTTAAATCACAGTTATCATTTTTCAATTCTAAACAATGCAAAAATCCGCCCAATCGATGCGAGCTCAGGGGATAGTGTAGTTTTTGAAATTGCCCTTTATTTAAATCATATATAATCTGGATAAAACGTCGAATAAATAGTTCATCACTCATTGCTTGTCTTTCCCTAAGCATCGGATATCTTTCTGGATAAGTCATCATAATCGCTTCGACAATTAACTCATAATCTTCTACATATTCATGATAATAACCGTCACTATGAGAATTTTTTGTTGCAGGAATCAAGCTTTCAACTATATCAGGTACATCGCCTGCGTCATCAATGCTATTAATTTCTGCAAATCTTTGCAAATCACTCGACAGGTTTTCAGGTAAAGCAGTTGGGGTGTCTCTTAAATAATTAATAAAAAAAACGCCTACAGAATGGAGATCTTCTTTACTTCTTGTTTTAAGTACGCTCGTTAAAAATTTTGCTTTTTCTCTTAAGACAATAAATCCTAAATTCTCAACAAATTTTTTATCATACTGATCGCCTGATAAAAGATTTGAGAATACTGCTTGACCTAATAATTTTAAAATAATGCTTTGATGATCAACTGAATTATTATCAAGATTGGCGCCTGCTTCTAATAACGCTAATATAATTGGAACTTGATTTTTGCGAGCCGAAATAGCTTGTACAAGTGGAGTTACCCTAACAATTTTATCGGGGTCAGATTCTCCCGGATTCATTGTTTTTAACTTATTGGGATCAGCATTTTTTTTCAAGAATTTTATTGTCTCATCGATTAAACCGACTTTAATAACGTCATGAATTGTTACAACATAGAGATAATTTCTTTTTTTACTGTAATTACACAAATCGAGCATGCATTCGCGCTTATTACTATCTATTAACCCCTCTGCCAACCAATATGCCTGAATCTTTGCGTCAAAATAATCTTTACCGCCATAAGTCCCTAATTTAGGCGCTTTTTTTAGGAAAAAAATGACAATTTCTACATGACCTTGGCTAACCGCCTGGTGAAAGATTTTAATGGCAATGTCTGCATACTTATGGTCATAATTATGATCAATGACATAAATGAATAATTTAAGCATCTCATCTTCAGAAAGAGTGTTTATTTGTGAGATGACCGCTGATTTTGAATGTGGCAAAAGTGCCTTAATTTTCTCTAATCTCGAATTCATTTTGCAGACTCTTAATCGTGCTAGAGAAATAGTATCGTATATATTTTGCTCGAAATCAATTGCTGTGAGCTTTTATCGAATATCACAAGGTTTTCAAGGGTCATTGAATTGTCATCTCACCTTGATTTGGACATGCCCCCTGAATAACTTCACCACCCTCGACTTTACCCAAAATTTTGGAAGCGCCAATGCTATACACTTTCCCGTGACCCGTTTCAAAATGAATATTGCCTTGCACACGAGAACCTTTTTCTAAACAGACAATTTGTGATTGATTGGAGAGAGTATTTTTAATCAGGATGTTTTTTACATCTACGCCATTTAACACGGCAAGCGATGAATTTATCGTTAAACTACCTTTAATAATAACATCATGCAAATTTATACTTCCATTCACAATCGTATCAGCGAATTGACTGCCGCTCGCATTCAATTTACCTTTCACCGTTAAATTTTGTAAATTAGCATTGCTCAATGTAGTTTGCCCCTCAATTTGAGTGGGACCGAGTATTTTTACTTTATTTAAAGTCGTTTTGCCCGAAATGATTAATGAACCGTTCACGTTTAAATCTCTGCCTTCCGCTGTCCCATTAATCGTCGCATTCCCATTCACGGTGAGACTGTCAATTTTCATCTGACCATTCACCTTTAATTGAGATGCCATCACGACTTTCTGGCATTCGGTTTTTCCAAAATAATTAGTTCCTTGTTGATAACCTGTCGTAACGCAGGTATCAGCAAAAACAGGGATCAGGGTAATTGAAAACAACGTAAGTAATAGCGTTTTAATCAATAGTTTCATAAATAAGTTCCTCAAATCGAAAGAGAATGGAGCCACGCCTCATCATACATCAAGTTGCGTTTGTCATCCTTCACGACATCACACAAGTACAACAATTTGTTACTTCTTCTTTACGTCGTTTTGGTTTTTCAGTTTTCTTTCGTGCTAACAATCCGAGATTTCCTACCGACGGTATTCTTTCAATTTTATTTTGTGGTTGACTCAATGCCGTCTTTTCTAAATACTCGACCACCGCTGGCGCAATTTTTATTTCACCAAATTGAAACTTTATTTGCAAGATAGCAGGATAGCACTCTACCATTTCTTTTACGATGTCGAGTTGACCCGCTCTCGCAGCATAGACAAAAGCATTTTCCTCAGCACCCGCCCACATAAAATCACGGCTCGGTTGACAGCATAAAGGTAGCAACTGTTTTACAATGTCCCATGCTCCTGCTTGCGATGCGGTGAGTAATACAGCTCCAATTGCAATATTATTCGGTGCAAGTTTTAATACTTTCCGCCAAAGAATTGATACTCTTCCTTTTGAGATATCATCAGTCAAGACTTCAGCCGCAGCTGCATTCTCTGCGAGAGATTGAATTTGATATGTACTGCCTTTGCAGCCATTTAAAACTGCACTTGGATCCGATTCAACTAGCCATTCTATCGTGTGACCTTGCAAAATCAACGCACCATAGCAAGCTAATATCTGAATGATGTCGCGTTGATGCGCCAAAAGTGCAAAATGAACAACAGAACCACCTTCAATTTCAATTTCAAAATTATCAATTTTATTCGTAAGAATGAGTGCTTTTACAAATTCCCACCACTCACACTTCGCAAAATAAGCTAATGCATATTCCAAACCCGCACTAAATTTATGTTTAATAATTTCTAACACACCATCCGCATGACCCGTTTGCATTGCGTATTCAACGGCAAATTGCATTGGGAATTTGAAATCTGCAGAATCAGCAGATGAGATAATTGCTTCTTGATCTATTTCAAAAACTTCGCCGTTGACATATTTATATCTTTTTTGACAGTCGAGTTTTTCATCGAGCAAACTGACCAGATCGAATCGATTAAAACGAAAAGCAATTTTTTTTATGGCATCGACTCGACGATAATCTGCGAGCGGTGAATCACCTAATAAAATTAACTCGATTGATAATTCTTTTATTAATTTTTCTATCTCGGGAAAATTTTCTTCTGCTAATGCCTCATCAAGCGCGACTAATTTCAATTCTTCATCAGTTGGATTTGGTTTTTTTTCATCTTTACTTTCAATTTCTTTTTGTTGGATTAATTGAAGAATGCGAGCCGCGATTTGTGGCGTAATATTCGATGGAATAGCCGTCTCCGTACATAATCTTTTTAAAAGTTCAATCTCGCCGGCACAATCTTCAAATGATATGCCAGATAATATTTCTTCTATTTTGGCAAAATCTTGCAGTCGTCTTGCCTTTCTTAATTCATTAACTGGGGTTGCCGGTTGTGCAGTGAACATGTCACTTTACCTCTTATATAAAAATTTTAATCACTATACTAGAAGGTTGGCACCCATTCAAAAAAATTTTTTATAAAAATCAATAGAATATGTTAATAACCCATCAAAAACAGCTTGTTCAAAAGGAGTATAATAATGAAGTATAGAAACAAAGCCTACCCAAGGGCGTCTCTAAGGATCTAAAACGAGGAGGATGTTTTATGAAAAGCAAATTATCTCTTTGGTTAGTGTCTATTATTTTTGGATTAAGTTTATCTTCTATTGCCAGTTCCGCTGATGCACATCGTTATTACAATTGTCGAGTTATTCCAGCTCACTGGGCCCACGGGTATTTCTACCCTGCTCAAAAAGTTTGCTGGGGAACAAGAGTGCGCTGCGGATATGTTAACGGACACTGGTATCGTGGACTTTGGTACGAAGGACATCGCGTTTGCAGATACTACTAAAAAATTATGTCGTCTCGTAGTCTAAAAAAAGATCACGAGACGACAGATTTTTTCCACCTTTTTTGCGAAAAAAGCATCCCATTTCGCTAGTCAAAGTTTTTCTACATTTTAAATTTCTGTTTAAATAATAAATCATTTTAGCGGTTTCAGAGCAAAAAACCTTGCTCCTGGTCGAATATTAAAATAAATTAGATGCGTGAATGCTCTTTGATATGATCAGTGAGACATCGAGATGGAAGACATACATTTAGTGATCAAATATAAGGAGATACATCAATGAAAAAACAACTGCAACTTTCGCTAGTTTCTGCTGCGATGTTGTTAGCTGTTTCCACGGCTAGCTTTGCGCATGCAAACTACAAAGGCGAAGTTTACAAAGGTGAACCCCCCTGCCCAAGTCCGCTAATGATTAAAGATGGTTGGTATGTTGGCGTACAAGCTGGGTATGATTCGTACAGCATCCGTAATAATTCAAGCGTTACAGAGAGCGGTTCAACGCTAACAGCAAACCCAACGTTAAATGCGACGGGTTTTGTTGGCGGAATCTACGGTGGTTATGGTCAATATTTTAGTGACTACTACTACCTCGGCGCAGAAATTTTTGCTAATGGCAGCGCTGCGAGCGAAAGCTGGACAGGCACAGCAACTTCTGGTGGCAATACTGTCAGCTATAACTCGAAAGATTCTGTTAACGGAAGCTGGGGTATCAGCTTGTTACCTGGTATTAAGTTAAATAATGCTGCCTTACTTTATGTGCGCTTGGGCTACAATGAAGCACGCATCAAAGGCGCTGAAACCGTAACTGCTAACGGTGCAGTTGTGACAGACACGAGCACCAGCAGCTGGCGTGGCGGCTTTAACTATGGTATCGGTTCTGAAGTGGCATTCTACCAAAACTGGAGTCTCAGAGGTGAATACACTCACACCAACTATGGTTCATTTAACTCAAAAGTCACCAACACAAGCTTCTCGCCCTCCGATAATCAATTCATGCTCGGATTATCTTATCACTTCTCTTAATCTGTAATAAAAAAAGAGTAGACAGTTTACGCTGTCTACTCTTTTATTTTTTCTGAAACACATCCCATCTATAAATCATTGACAAATCACTCACGCATCCGGAAAATCGTCTACCTTGAGTTAGCAGGAGGCTTTCATGAACCCAGGAAAAATTTTTCGCGATACACTTCAATGCGATAAACCGCTGCAAATCGTCGGCACCATCAATGCTTATACCGCACTTCTCGCTCAACATGTTGGTTTTCGTGCCATCTATTTATCAGGTGCAGGTGTTGCGAATGCATCGTTTGGTATTCCTGATCTCGGTATCACTACCATGAACGATGTATTAGAAGATGCACGTCGTATCACAAGTGTCGTGGATGTCCCTCTGCTGGTGGACATTGATACCGGATGGGGCAACGAATTTAATATTGCGCGTACCATTCGTGAAATGATCAGAGCAAACGTCGCCGCTGTGCATATTGAAGATCAAGTTGCAGATAAACGTTGCGGTCATCGTCCCAATAAAAAAGTTGTGCCGACTACTGAAATGGTTGATCGCATTAAAGCGGCTGTCGATGCCAGAACCGATGAAAGTTTTGTGATTATGGCGCGCACTGATGCATTAGCGTTAGAAAGTATGTCAGCCACCATTGATCGTGTCATGCAATATGTCGAAGCAGGCGCCGACATGATTTTTTTCGAAGCGGTGAAAACACTGTCTGAATACGCTTTGATGACAAAACAGTGCCCTGTGCCCGTATTAGCAAACATGACTGAATTTGGTGTGACACCTTTGTTTACGGTTGATGAATTAAAAAAAGTTGGAATCGATTTAATTCTCTATCCCTTAACTGCTTTTCGCGCGATGAGCAGTGAAGCATTACACATCTACCGCACACTTCGCAAAGATGGAACACAAATTAATTTAATTTCCTCCATGCAAACACGTGAAGAATTATATCAGTTTCTCGATTATTACCGGTTTGAAAAAATGGTGGATAAAAAAAATAACTTAGCCAAGGAACAAGACAAATGAGTAAGAAAACTGGAGGCTTAGCAGGAATTACCGTCGGTGACACAGCGATTAGCACGGTCGGAAAAGAAGGATTAGGTCTTACCTATCGCGGTTATGATATTCATGATTTAGCAAAAAATAGTTCGTTTGAAGAAGTCGCGTATTTACTGATTTATGGCGAATTACCACTGCAAAAAGAATTGCAAGCCTACCGCGAAAAATTAATGATGCTGCGCGAATTACCTGACTCATTAAAATTAGTGCTGGAAACAATTCCAGCGCAAACACATCCCATGGATGTTCTACGCACGGGTTGCTCCATGCTCGGCACATTAGAACCTGAAACAACACAATATGGTCCACAACATGTGGCGGATCGTTTAATTGCGAGCACACCCAGCATGTTACTTTACTGGTATCAATTTCATCGCACCGGGAAACGCATTAAAACTATTTCTGATGAAAGTTGTATCGCAGGACATTTTCTGTATTTGTTACACGATAAAAAACCCGATGCAGAACATTTGCGTGCGCTCGATGTTTCATTAATTCTTTACGCAGAACACGAATTTAATGCGTCCACGTTTGCTGCACGTGTCACAACATCCACCGAATCGGATATGTATTCAGCCATTGTGTCCGGCATCGGCACATTACGTGGACCATTGCATGGCGGCGCCAATGAAGCGGCCATGGAATTAATTTCACGCTTCAAAAATGCGGATGAAGCCGAACGCGGCATTCACACCATGCTGGCGAATAAAGCGAAAATTATGGGTTTCGGTCATCGCGTTTATAAAATATCAGATCCACGCTCTGACATCATTAAAGAATGGTCGAAAAAATTATCGGAACATGCGTCCGATGGAAAACTGTATGAAATTTCTGAGCGCATTGAAAAAATTATGTGGGATGAAAAACATTTATTTCCTAACTTAGATTTTTACAGTGCAACGGCATATCATTTTAGCGGAATTCCGACCGCGATGTTTACGCCGATTTTTGTCATGTCACGAATTTCCGGTTGGAGTGCACACATTATCGAACAACGTCGCGACAATCGCTTGATACGTCCCGATGCAAATTACACGGGGCCTGCACCACGCGCTTATATTCCAATCAATCAACGAGGTTAATCCATGGGAACTTCTACAGTCGAAACCAATGTACGCCCCGCATTTGATAAAGAAATGGTGAGCATTGCGAGTTATGTTGCGCAACATAAAATTTCGAGTGACTTGAGTTATTCGACCGCACGTTATTGTTTGATGGATGCATTGGGCTGTGCGTTTCTCGCATTAGCGCATCCGCAGTGCACAAAATTATTGGGGCCGATTATTCCCGGCACCAAAGTTCCGTACGGTTCACGCGTGCCTGGAACATCATTTGAACTGGATCCTATTCTTGCGGCATTTAATATCGGTACCTTGATTCGTTGGTTGGATTTTAATGACACGTGGCTTGCGGCAGAATGGGCACATCCATCTGACAACTTAGGCGCCATCTTAGCCGTTGCGGATTATGTCAGTCGCAAAAATAAATTAGAGAACAAACCTTCGCTACGTATGCATGATGTATTGACCGCGATGATTAAAGCTTACGAAATTCAAGGGATTTTTGCGCTGGAAAATGGTTTTAATCGCATCGGCCTTGATCATGTTGTTCTCGTGAAAGTAGCCTCGGCCGCTGTTGCAATGTTTTTACTGGGCGGCACACCTGATGACATTATCAAAGTCATTTCACACGCATGGATTGACGGTCAGAGCTTACGCACCTATCGACACGCCCCCAATACTGGTTCACGCAAATCATGGGCCGCGGGCGACGCAACTAGTCGTGCTGTGCGCCTGGCATGGCTCGTTAAACAAGGCGAAATGGGATACCCCAGTGCGCTGAGCGCAAAAACTTGGGGGTTTTATGATGTAACTTTCCGCGGCAAACAATTTAGTTTACCGCGTCCATTTGATTCCTATGTGATGGAAAATATTTTATTTAAAATTTCTTTTCCTGCTGAATTCCATGCGCAAACCGCAGTTGAATGCGCGATCAAATTACATGAACAAATTAAAAATCGTTTAGACCAAATCGATAAAATTATTTTAACCACACAAGAATCTGCCATTCGCATCATCAGTAAAACCGGTAAATTATATAATTACGCCGATCGCGATCATTGTTTGCAATACATGGTGGCCGCTGCATTAGTCTTTGGAAATTTAAAAGCGGAATATTATTCTGATCAGTTTGCAAGTGATCCACGAATTGATGCATTGCGTGACAAAATGCAAGTAGTTGAAGATCCGCAATTTAGCAAAGATTATCTGGCCGCAGACAAACGTTCAATTGGCAATGCGATTCAAATTTATTTTAAAGATGGGACACAGACGGACAAAGTACAAGTTGAATATCCGGTGGGTCATCGCCAAAGACGCGAAGAAGGTATTCCATTATTGTTGAAAAAATTTAAAGACAATATGCAAAATCATTTTACGCCAGAAAAATTATCAGAAGTGACTGAGATATTTTCTGATCTGGAAAAATTAAAAGACATGAGTGTCGATCGGTTTATGGAATTGTTTGTGGTTCAGCGTCCAAACTAAGCGTAGTAAGTGACTCGTGTCATTACCCCGCCCGGGGGGATTGCCCAAAAAGCAATATGTTAAACCCCGGGGTGGTAAAAACCGGGGTGGGGGTGTGAGCGGGTGAGCGGGGGGTTTGGGAAAA
>CAZOFA010000052.1:0-729 GCA_964578975.1 uncultured Coxiellaceae bacterium | reverse complement strand
TATCTTTAAAAATTAAAACCCTTTCGTGTCGTTCGGTTTATGGTATTGTTTGGGGTTCTGCGACCAATCAAAGCGTTGTATGTGACTCGTGCCATTCCCGCGCTGGCGGTAATTACACTAAACGAAGTAGGTGAACCCCGGTGTGCTTAAAACCGGGGTTCGGGATGACAACAAGAGTAAATCTTGCTTTTAATTAGGACGGTTAGCCGGTGGAGCAATGTTATTATAATCTCTGACTAAAGGGTCATTTGCAAAAACAGGCATTTGTAGAAGTAACTCTTTCATTTGCTGTGAAATAGGTTCAGACAATTTTATTTTCTCTAAGGCTTCTATTCGAAGATTATGCTCTGGAATTTGTTGATTCAATCCATTTTTAGAGTACGTGAAACGGGGGAAAACTTGTCCATTACTGGCAACGAAATCATGATGAGAATCCACTTCAGGTGCTATATAATTATTTAGATGTTTCTTCTTTTCTAGAGAAAAACTGTCTCTGGCTTCTTCCATCGCTCCGACATTTCCTCTAAGTCCTTTTATATAGCCATCCAATTTTTCTTTATCTGCTTTTCCTAAGCAAGATTGTTTTGCACGATTTGTACTCCACATTGCAACTTTACCTCTTCTTGATTTTATGGTTTGAAAGTATAATTTAACTCACCAACAAAAGCAATGCTGCTTCAACCCGTCATTGCGACGCCGAACGAAGTGAGGGGGAAGCAATCCAGACTG
>CAZOFA010000051.1:6497-16554 GCA_964578975.1 uncultured Coxiellaceae bacterium | reverse complement strand
GTAAAATGCTGGTCATGCTGATGCCGAACTCTTGTTTTATTAAGCTCAACTCTCGCGGCTCAATTGAATTACGGTGTTCGCCCAAAACATTAATTAATGATTTTTTTGGCAGTAAAAAAGCCCCGGCAAAACGGTTGCAACAATTTTCTATTTCTATTCCTGAAGCAAGGCGATTATCAAACACAAGATGACCTAACTCATGGGCTAAAGTAAAACGTTGCCTATCACCCGGACGGTGATTTCCAACAACAATGACAGACATTTTATTTATTTCAGCACAAAATCCATCAATTTTTGAATATTTATCATTATCAATTTCAAAAATTTTTATTCCATGTTCCTCAAATAAATCGATCAAATCAGGCAGAGGATCAAGACCCAAATTCCATTGATTGCGTATTTGATCAGCTATATTTTCAACTTCATCAATGTCATTTACCATTTTAGGTAAGGACTTAATAACAAAAGTTTGCGCCGGTAAATTCGGAAATAAACTTTCAAGCTCAACACGCCGCTCCATTTGATCTAATATTTTTGCGGTAATTTCTTCTAGCTGACGTTCTGGCATGTCGGCATGCTTACGATATTGTATATTTCCCAAAGTAAATCGATCGGGTCTGAAGAAATATTCCACTTTGACATGCAATGCTTGGGCAAGCTTGATCAAGACGTCTGACGACGGGGTTACTTCATTATCTTCATATTTTTTAATTGCAGCATGGCTTAACGCGATTTTTTCGCCCAAATCACGCAAAGATAATCCCAATGCTTTTCTCGCTCGTTGAATTCGATTGCCTAACATAATATCCTCATGGTTTACATTTATTATTATATATTATAGTTTTGTAAACTTCAAATATTATTAAAATCAATTAGCTAAGGAGTATTTAGCACGCATCTTCATTTGTTGCCAAGCCAAACCGTTGAACTAAAAAATCAATTATACTTCGCAGTTTTGCAGTAGGACGCGCATCTTGTGGGTAGATCAAATACATGGGCGTGGTTTTGAATGACCATTCAGGCAAAATATGGAGTAATCGGCCTTCTTTGATATCGTCAGTCAATGACATTTCAGGTTGCAACACAATGCCAGCACCGAGTAAAGCTGCTGTGCGCAATGTGCTACCCTGATTTGCGCTAAATCGACCTTTCACTGCAACTTCATACATCACCGCATTAGGCCCGATGAGTTGCCACTTATCGTGACGACGCCAATACGTAATTCCCAAACAACTATGTTTACTTAATTGCTCTGGATGATCGGGTTCACCATATCGAGCAATATAATTCGGCGCAGCTGCAAGTATGCGACGATAAGGACGCAACGGTCGTGCAACCAGATCGGGCGAATCGATTTCGCCAGTTTGAATTCCTAAATCATAACCATCATAGATAAGTTCCGGTACACGATTACCTAAAGTCAATTCAACATTCACATCGGGATAACGTAATAAATAATCCGTTAAAACTGGGACAAGATTATAATTACCAAAACTGGCGGGTGCCGCCAATCTGATTAATCCACGCGGATTAGCTTGGAGCTCTGATGCACTCGCTTCCGCATGCTCCACTTCAGCCAACGCATGTTTACAACGCTCATAATAAAGTTGACCTACTTCCGTCAAATGCTGTCGGCGCGTGGTGCGATGAAGTAAACGCGCGCCAAGTCGTTTTTCAATATGGTGAATATGCTTCGCAACCATGGTCGGAGAAACCTGACAGAGTTCTGCTGTTGCGGTAAAACTGCCACGTTCAACGACTTTCACAAACATTTCCATGCCCGCTAATTTATTCATGATTAAGAACCTATAGGTTTAAAATCATTTAATCTAGCACGCATTTATTCATTTTTATAGCTAAGTAATACTATCAAAGCTCAATTATGAGTATTAATTATAGAGGTATATAGGAGCTAGTTATGCCAATTTTACGTTTAGAAATGCATCCAGGCCGCACATCAGATCAAAAACGTGCGTTTGTTCGCGAAGTCACGCGCGTAACCGTTGACACACTCGGTTGTCCTCCCGAGAGCGTAGATGTGGTGATCAATGAAGTCGCGCGCGACGATTGGGCAAAGGCTGGAAAATTGATTGCGGATAAATAATTTATTTTCATAAAAAATTGCTGTCAGTCCGGGTCATGCTAGCAAAAGCTGGCATGATCATTTGAGATTAAATGGGAGAAGTTCTTATGACAAATTCATCTTTAGCAAACCAAATTTCTTTTTATCAACAAAAACTAGACTACGAAATTGACGCATGGGATTTAAATACAGCAATTGAAAAAGGTGAAAATATTATTATTCTCGATGCACGATCGATTGAAGCTTATCTTAACGAACATATTTTTGATGCAATCAATTTTCCGCATAGAACTATCAACCTTGAATCTGCTGCAAAACTCCTTAATTTAAAAACAGTATATGTCACCTACTGTGATGGAATTGGCTGCAATGCATCAACGAAAGCCGCATTAAAGCTTGCGCAATTAGGCTATCATGTTAAAGAATTAATGGGAGGCATTGATTGGTGGAAACGTGATGGTTACAAAACGAAATCCAAAACAATGTCTTCAGATTATCTTTGTGGGTGTAGTTAATTCAGTGTGCAAGGGTCACGTCTCATCATGATGACGTTGTCATGATGAGACGTGACCCTCTCTTTTGTTCTCATTTAATAAGATTTCGATCAATTAAATCTTTTTTCAATTGCTCATACATTTTGTTAAAGACTTTGCTAAAACGAAAAGCAGGCGCTTTTGTTTTATCAAAAACTTCAAAGGTGATGTCGGGCTGTAATGCTTGATTGAATTGAACTCTTAAAAAAACAGGACAAATAGCATCAGCTGCTTTTGCAATTTTTGCTTCGATTGTTTCTTTTTTTTCTGATTCGTACCATAAATCATGAAGTTCTTTTCCAAATTCAGGATAAATTTTCATTAATTTATTCAATGCTTCTATTTCATCTTTTACTTTATTTTTTCGAGCTTCATCATCAAATGCAGTCACATCACCCGCATAAATTTCAACAAGATCATGAATAAGCGCCAGTTTAATAATTTTTAATTCATCAAGCTGATGAAATTCTTTTTTTAACTCATCCATTAATATCATTACAATCATACAAACTGACCATGAATGTTCAGCAGTACTTTCATTCCTACTTGGTTGCGTTTTTGTATTTCTAAAAACAAGTTTTAGTTTGTTAATTTCTAATATTAATTGATACATGTTTTGAAAATTTGACATACTCTCTCCTAATTCATTTTTGGTATGGCATGTAAAGTGCAAGGTTACGTCTCATTTTTCACATCGTCTATAGTATACACAATTGCACTTTCAATAATTCTAATTTTCATAACCTACCCGACAAATTTCTCTGACATAAAATCGACGTATTAATAATTTTAACAATTTTTTGTTTCGCCAATAACTTCCTTATATGCACCACCATATTCTCTAACAACACTTTCTTCGCCGAAGAAGGTCGCCATATTAACCCGACGATGCGGGTTGGCTTCGGAGAACTGAACGGAAGATAGCAAACACTATCGTTTGTTCGACAGGCTAACTTCGGTATGAGGGTAATGCCCGCATTCGACGCGACCATGTGCCTGAGTGTTTCGAGGCTCGTCGCTTGGAAACTTTTATCAGCGGATGCATTCACTGTGTGACATAATGATAACACCTGGTCTCGTAAACAATGACCATCTTCCAATAAAAGCAGTGTTTTATTCGCTAAGTGTGCATGGTTAATCGACTTACGTTTTGAAAAAGGATGATTGAACGGTGTTGCTAAGAACAATTCTTCTTCGAATAAAGGCAGTGCCGTAAAATCTTCATCGATGATGGGCAAAGCGAATAATGCAGCATCGAGTTTGCCATGTTTTAATTTCGTAATTAAATAATCGGTTTGTGCTTCATGTAAAAAAATTTTTAAATTTGGAAATTGCCGCGTTAAACCAGGCATAATGTGCGGCAATAAATAAGGCGCGAGCGTTGGAATAACGCCTAAGCGCACTTCCCCGCTAAAAGGATCTTTTGCTTGCCGCGCCAATTCGCGCATGATCTCAACGCGATAAATTATATCGCGTGCCTGTTGCATAATTTGCGTGCCGATTTCCGTCAAAAATACCCGTTTATTTGTGCGTTCAATTAATTGCACCCCTAACGTCTCTTCTAACTTTTTAATTTGCATGCTCAACGCCGGTTGACTCACAAAACAGGCATCCGCGGCATGACCAAAATGCCCATGTTCAGCAACCGCAATAAGGTACTTCAAATCTCGAATATTCACGTTAAATGACCATCAGTAAAAATGTGATGAATTTTACTATTAATAAGGAATGATTATCAATAAAAAAATTCAATCATAAATAATTCTTATCGTTAGGATCAATTCAATCGATTTAACTTATCTATCTCCTTACCGCATTCTGGTTCCTCAATAAATCAAATAAGGAGATTCATATGTATGCTCGATTATTTCAGAAAAAGTACTCGGTCGAAAAAAATGGAATGCTCAATCCAACATTTCTTACATGTTTAAACGGGAATGACGTGATTTCTGCGAAGGTGTCGGATCATCATCCCGTGCTGCACCAAAATACATTATTTTGGAATGTGATGATGCAAGGAAGAGCGCGTATCCATCAGGGAGCCACCACTTATAACAATGGTTTTGGTTTTGTAGAAACTGATAAACAATATTTACAGCGTTTAGTCAAAATCGCTCATGTCATTGCCGAAATTTTTTATCATCACCCAACGATTCAAACGATTGGCTTATGTGAAGGCCCGATTCAAATTGAACATACGAATAAATTGATTGATGCGCTAAAACAATTTCCGTGGATGAAAAGTTTTATTGCACATAACTCCATTCATCAACCCAATGTGGAGTATTTCCCAAATTGGGGATTATTCATGTTGTGTGACCGGAACTTTCAAGTGAGCAAAGTGCATGTCGAGGGTTTTGAACAATCGCCTATTTTTCCCAAATTAGCCAATCGTTTTCAGATTTGGAAATTATCGCAGCATCAACGCGAACATTATTTTGCATTAGCACATTTTCCATTTGGCGGTGATGAGCAAGTAACAGAAAAAAATCAACTTTCGACGGTAGGAAATATCTATTGTGGATTAATCAATGAAGTACTCGTGCGTTACGCTGGAAAAAATTTTATTCTTTGCGCTGATTTTAATTTTAATCCGTATTTGATTAAGCACTGGCGAGATCGTATGTTTGATCAAATCACTCACCACAACAGTATTATTTTAACGTCAGCCACAAAAAATAATACCCAAATTTCCCATGTGACGGTTGATGGTATTTTATTATCTGCGCATGAGAAACAATTAAAATATAATGCGCATCAATCTTACCTCTATAGCAGTTTAACTAAAGAATATAGCTTGTTTAAAGCATTTAAAACTCAAGAGAATAGTCAGATGGGAGATGCACCTACGTTGGGCTTTTAGCCCAACCTACTTGCTTGCTATTACATTGCATGGATTATTTTTTGTTTTTCCTAACAGCAGATGATTCTATCTTTATGCCTTCAGCCCATTTCATTGTCTGTGGAGGTAAAGTGTCCAATGCTGTTTGACAGATGCTAGATAAGCTATGTGTGACTAATAAAGGAGAACGATCTAAAAAGCTGTGTTTTTTTGGCTGTGCCTGCTCTTTCAATAAAGCAATAGTCAGTGCTAATTTTTTAGAATTGTCTAATTTAGAAGTTTGTTCTTTAAGCTGCTTCAAGAATAATTCTTTTTGGCTATACTCAAGTGACGCGCTGCCACTTGTTGATTGCTTGTTAGATTGATTTACTTCCTTTTCAAGTTTATCCATGAGATTATTATAATCACTTACTGCTCTCTTTTCTAACTCCTGTGTGACAAGCTGTGTTGCTATTAGCGGTAATAGTTTTTGGTAGCCTTCGACGGAAGGACATTCAAAATGTGGTATGTCTCTCGCATATACGTCCATTGCCTGACTAGTTAGAATGTTTTGATCTTTTTTCTCGGGTGAATCGGAAATAAATACTGCAGCATGACTTCCTGAATAAAGAGATTTTTGTTGAGCTTTATTTCTATAATTCTTTTCATCAACATCGTGAAGTTCCAGCTTAACAACAGCATCCGGAAGCTCTATGGTAGTAGAAGTTTCAAGTTCAATTTTTTCATTATCACTTTTTCCATGAGGAATACCTACAACCAATACCTTAAATGTAAGCTCAGGTTTTTCGTTGCTTCTTGATGTGCTCATATCATTTCTCCAATCAATCCTATTTGGATTAAATCACACACTTACCATAAATTATAACATAATAAAGTGACTCATAATGACCAAGCACGTGCTTAAATTTAAAGCGAAAACAGCTGCAACCCATTGAAAAGTAAGGGGTAGGCGAGTTGGTTGGGCTGAAAGCCTACGCCATAAGCTTAGTCCAACATTCTTATGCCAAAGCCACGTGGCGCACGCGGCATTTCCCCATAGGTATTTTCATACTCTTGCTTAATCTCCTGTGCTTTGCTCAAAGCTTTTCTTTGAAAAAACAATGAAGCTGCCAAGGGAACACACAAAGCAAAAAATGCAATGCCCGGGTTAATCTTCATTGTTGAAAAACAAAGAGGCAAAGAAACTAGAGCGCAACCTGTTGCAAGTCTTTCATATTTAATTGCACCCTCCTCTAATCTGCCAACCACCTTGTGCTCATCAGCAGCAAGCAAAGCGGTTTTTTCGGTAATATGGGTATTCTGTTTTAGTAATGGTCGATCATTATTTTGATCTTTAAGCAATAAAATTAATTCACGCGGAGTGATGATGCGTGAGGGGCAACAAAAAAAACCGATGAGATGTTTACATTTAATTCCTTCATCAAGTGTGAGATGTATATTTGCTTGTTCTAACGCGAACAAAACAGAATTAACACAATTTTTATTAATGCTATCAAAAGAAGATCCTTGATTAAACGAAGATACGATGATCGAAAAGCAAAAATCCTCAAATCTTTGTTCACTCGTTAAAATCACGGAATTATGATCTTCAACATAACTATCCGGACCGTCAACAACTTGTATGACTTTTTTATTCGTGTCATAAAAATCAAACTTTATCGCATATGTTTTTCCGCCGGCCAAAGAATAATAGTCATCCTCACATTCACTCCATGCATAGAAGTAAACATGTCCTGAAAAACACTTGCCTACAGTTTCTCTATTTACTTTAATCTTCATTACACTCCCCGCTTATATTTTTGTTTTTGTCCGTGGTTTTGTCGATTTAATAGGCCTTTAAGGTAAACTGAAATGTCCGCTTATGCAATATTGCAGAATTTTTTTGATGATCTTTTAGTAATGCTTTTATATCATCAAGCAGTTTTAAACTAACAACCACAGGAATTTCAAATATGAGAAAAACTTTTAAAATATTTTCACTTTCTTTTTTTTTGGTGACCGTGAGCTTTGCACAAGTGAAGCCAGAAAAATGTCCGGATATATCTGTCATACAAAGTGTGGGTATCATTGATATACAAAAAAATCCACCGTCATGGAATGAATGGAGCGCGGGTGTCATCTCAAATACTTTCAGTACTAATGAACCATGGACTTTTTATATTCCAGTCGACAAAGCGGCTGACGCAAGCGAAGCTAAAAGTATAGCAAGTAAAACATTATCATTACTGCAGGCACCTATAGGTCCTGCCGCTTTGAATGATCATTGGATATGCATCTATTTTTCCAGTGATCAAACAGAAAGTGGTGCAGCAGCGACACCGGCTTATGATCATTTACCACCTATCACAGGATTCTCACTACCCTATAGGCAGAAATAAAGAAGAAAACAAGGGGTCATATATGACCCCTTGAATGCAATCCTTATTATTTTGCTCGACGAGGTAAGTGATGAGAATGCATGGGTATTGGATGTGAATGATGTTTGATTGGATTTTGGTTTGTTATCTTGCAAAAGGATTTAGCCTTAGCCGCAGGTGTTATCAATTCAATAATAATGTGCGATACTTCGATGCATGCAAAGAAGTCACTCCAAAATTTATAAATATGAACAGCAAGTTATTAGAGAAAATATATATCCTGACATTCTTCAGAAATTACGTCCGTGGGAAAAACAAAAATTAAATCAAGATAATATTAATCTTCTTTTTAACATTGCTGCAAACGAAAATAATATTCGCATGATGCGGCTTCTGATTAGAGTCGGTGTCGATCCAAATTTAGCGCTTACGCATTATGCATCAGCATTACATCAAGCGGCAAAACAAGGTAATCTCGACATGGCAAGTATGTTGCTTGAATTTGAACATACGAATAAAGATCTTAAAAATAAGTTGGGTTATACACCGCTGAGTAGTGCGGCGTATTTTGGTCACTTGCAATGTGTGTCTCTGTTAATGGCGCGTGGTGCGGATGCTGAAATTACCACAAAGAAGGGTGAGACAGCATTGTATATAGCAACGGCGCGAGGTCGTCTACGCATTGTTAATAAATTACTTCACAATAAACAGGTCGACATCAATCATCCCACTCATTCGGGCAGAACTCCTCTTTATATCGCGGCGAAAAAAGGACATGTTAAAATTGTTAACCACTTACTCAATGCGGGTGCAAATCCATTTCTCGCTGACAATAAGAAAAAAACACCGAGTGATGTTGCGCATGTGAAAACGGTGTATTTGTTGCCGCACAGAAAAAAGCAAGTTGATAATGTTGGAATTATCCCCTTGATGCTCGCACAGGGATATGATCCCACTTCAATTCTTGGCGGTGTGTGTTCGGGTATCGCTGATCTCGGCCTTTGCGCGATACAAACTCAGGAATTTGACCCAGCGTCTATCTATCATTTTAATACACGAATGAAGTTGATCAATGATATTTTTTCAGATGAATTATTGGTAAAAATTTTCAAAACAGAGCTTAAACGCCATGATCTGTTACGAGCGGCGAAAAAAACTTTCCGAACCAATCAATTCTCACCTAAAACAGAAATAAGTAAAAAAATCGATGAATACGTTGAAAAACATCTGCTCTTTACTGAAAAACGATTGTTAGAAATTCCTATTTTTAATCAGGCAGTGGATATTGCGCAAAACCCTGAACTACATAACGCATGGACAAGCAAAAAGCTCGTAGCGGGATATCAACAAACAAAATTTACCTTACCCTTTATCATGCCAGTGATCCTTGAAAAACAGGGTGGCATCGTAGAAATAGGGCATTTTTCTGGTATTTACACACAAAAAGATTTGACGATAAGTTATTTTAAAACATTCATAGCCCACTTCGATGTTGCTTATCCTGTTAGCCTTCGTTTAACGAGTCGCGGGCATGCTATTACATTAGGATTTATTAATAAAGAATGGGGTATGATCAGTCATAATTTAATGATCAATTACACGAGTACAAAAGTTGCCGCTGCAGTCGTGCGAGCTTTTTCAGCCAATGACATATGCTCTTTTGAAACAATCGGTTTTGTAAACAAAATTCATGAACAAGAAGCAAAAGCATTTTTTGATAACTGGCGAAACACTAAAAGCATGCAAGCGTTACATCAAGTCAATGCAATAAAAGCGAATTTAACAGATTCAGATGGGGCTTATTGGCATGATGTCACAGCGGATATAGAAGGAAATGTTCAACTCACTCAGAGTTTATTAATTCACGGTAGCTTTTTTAAACGGTACAAAGATAATAAAGAATCCAAGTGGGACGCCCTTTACGCTGGAATCAGTTTGTTGTTATTAGCTATCACTGAAAATGGATTATGCCTTGCACTATTTGCTATTGCACTTTTGATTGCATATCAGCACGGTAAAAAAGAAGATTCAAAAATTATAAAATCGGCTCAACATCAAAATAAATTTTTAACCTGGGTTGATTCAACAACGGCGTCAACTAATCAGTTTAAACGACCTTAGGGAAATCCCATCATGGAACGTTCTATATTTTTTGTGGCGTGTCAATAACCCCCACGCGGGGATCTAATTATTTTTTTTAGAGGTGGATTAAACCCGGGGGGGGGTTGACCACAGTCGGGGT
>CAZOFA010000051.1:0-6487 GCA_964578975.1 uncultured Coxiellaceae bacterium | reverse complement strand
TAGTTTTTTTTTTTTTTTTGGGGTGTATTTCCCGCGATGGGGTTATTATATTTTTTTTTTATCGGGGGGTTTCCCCGCGTGGGGGGTATTTACACGATGCGGCGTTTATTATATGAAATGCTGTGAACATTTTACCATGACTTGCAAACCCACCCCGGCAAACAAATAAATTTTAATTGATAGCTATCATAAACAAATATCTGCAGCCCTCTTTCAAATTTCATATTCCCATTTTCATTTTTTTTAGGAAAAATAGAATCTGTCTCAACAATTTTGCAATTTTGACTATTCCAATCAAATGTTTTATCCATCGAAATTATTTTATTTTTTACGTCCGCAAAACCTTGAAAATCCTTACACGAGAGTGGCTGACTGGTATTTCCAAATGCAGAAAATGAATACATAAAGCAGATCAATAATAAAAAAGTTTTAAGTCTCGTTATCATAATTTTTCTCCTTTAAAATGCATATCAAAAATTTATTTTTACCAACCTAACCGACGTCCCACATTTTGAATCAACTCTTCTGCTTTTTTATAAACACAGTCTTTGACACTCGAATAAAAGCCTGCGGTTGATGATGATATTTCTAATAAACCAAACGATGCTACTTTTGTTGTTCTAGCAATCAAACAAAAATCTTCACTGGTGAGACCTAATTTCCAATCTTGCGTTGCAATACGACAAGCCTCCGTTAAATTAGGCACTAAATGAGAATAGCTATAGCAAAACTCGCTGATTTTTTGTTTCGTCTCCGCATCAGCATCAATTTTAGCAGCTAAATTTAGCATAATTTGAATGCTATTCGCAATTTTTTCACAAGCAGCTGTTGAAAAATAAGTAGGTTGGATAAAAAAATTATCGACGAATGTATCGATCTCATGCGCAATCGCTTTATGAGTGATTAATAAACGATAATAATTTAGGTTGGGGCTGGAATTATTTTTTTGAGCTCTTTCAATATCATTTCCTATCGTTCGAAGCAAGAAGATTTCTTCTCCTGGGTATTTGATGATTGCTTCACACAAATCGTTTTGTCCTTGTTGAAAAAGCAGGAATGCCAATTCAAATACCACTGATATTCTCTGGCAATAAATCAGCTGTTCAGTCAGATCATTTTTATTTAAAAATGTTAAAAAATCTTGGACGATCGCGGGTGAAATATTTGTGTGATACGCTTGTCTAACTTCCTCTTTAAAATATAATAACTTATCTAAAACTGTTTTTGTATTATGTGTCTTTTCAATCAGAGAAAAATAATCATGCGGATTAAAAACCGTCAACACACCCGGATGGTCATCCACAAATACAAATTTATCGATTTGATTAAGCTCTTCACGAGAATAGCCTAAAAGACGTCGTGCAAATTGTTCTGGATCATATGAACAATCTTTTAATGGATAATTAAATTTTTCTAAAAATTGTTTAAGTTTAGTGGCATTCTCTGATGAAACAGTACAAAGAGAAAGATTTGTTTTCACACCCCAGAAAAGCAAAAATTTTCTTACCTTTTGCTCATCACCTTCCGGTAACGATTTGATAGTAGCCATGTCACTCAATAATTTTTTATATTCCTCTGACAAATTACTATCAGTAGGAGTGATTTTTAATGACATTGGTCTTCGAGGAACTTGCATGAATTTTTTTGAACCTGCTACCACTAACTGTCTGACAATAGCTGATGAACGCATGATAAACTTCCTTATATTTTATTAAAACTCTGTTCTGATATTTCGCCTCTGCCTTATATCACATGATATTGAATTTTCAACTTATAATATCAATAAGATGAACTATTAAAACTATCTTGCGTTAATTTTAACAATTCAATATATTGTCTTTGTACATGGTATACCGTAGGTGTAGATTGATTGTAGCTTTAAGGATGAAGCAGTAATTAATTTATAGGAGATTTGCATGACTACGCTCCACTCAAAAACACCTCGCCATGCTATTCGGGGTCCTGTCCTTACTTTCAAAGGTGATCCATTTAAAGAAGGTCTTGAACACACGATGGTGTATGAGCCAGATGCGATTGTGGCGTTTGGTGATGGGCATATCACTCATTTTGGTCCGGCCGATAAAATCAAATCTCAATTACCAGCTGATCTCCCGATTAAAAATTACGGACCTGATTCGCTTATTTCTGCAGGTTTTTTAGATAGCCATGTGCACTTTCCGCAAACCACTATGATTGCAGCATTTGGCGAACAATTATTAGATTGGCTGAACAAATATACTTTTCCAACAGAACGTAAATATTCCGATAAAGCATTCGCGAGCTCCGTAGCTGAAATGTTTCTCGATCAATGTCTAAAGAACGGTATTACGACCAATTGCGTTTATTGCACCGTGTTTCCCCAATCTGTTGACGCATTGTTTGAAGAAGCAGAACGACTTGGTATGCGCATTGCAGCAGGAAAAGTATTGATGAATCGCAATGCGCCTGACTATTTGCTTGATACCACGCAAACCGGTTATGACGATTCAAAAGCACTGATAAAAAAATGGCATGGACGCGGACGATTGATGTATGCAATCACGCCTCGTTTCGCGCCGACCAGCACAGAAGATCAACTTGAATCAGCAGGCGCTCTCTGGAAAGAACATCCGGAATGTTACATGCAAACGCACGTGTCTGAAAATAAGGGTGAAGTCGCCTGGGTGAAAGAATTGTTCCCCAAGCGCAAAAGCTATCTCGATGTGTATGATCATCATAAATTATGCGGTCCGCGTGCGGTCTTTGGTCATGGCATTTATCTGGATGATGCTGAAATGCAATGTATGCATCGAACCGGTTCAGCCATTTCACATTGCCCTACTTCCAATTTTTTCCTGGGCAGTGGATGTTTTAACATTCAACGTGCAATGCAAAAAGAACGTCCGGTTCGGGTTGGATTAGGTACGGATCTTGGCGCCGGCACTTCATTTTCAATTCTATTAACGTTGAATGAAGCCTACAAAGCAGCAGAGCTTAACAACTACCGATTAACCGCAGGTCATGCCTACTATCTTGCCACGCGTGGCACCGCACATGCCATGTACATTGAAGACAAAGTGGGTAGCATCGCGCCGGGTATGGAAGCGGATATTGTTGTTCTCAACATGAAATCTACACCCATCATTGAATATCGTATGCAATTCGTCAAAGACATTCATGAAGCGCTCTTTATTCAGATGACGCTGGGCGATGACCGGGCAGTGAGAGCCACTTATGTGGCAGGTGAATTACGTCATAGCAGAGAGCTATAAGAATTTCACAAGGAGATAAACGTATGGGAAGTAATAAACTAGGCAGTTTGAAAGCGTGGTGGGTTTGGATACTGGGTGTCACATTCGTGGTTTTTTTATTTAGTTTTCAGACGGGCTACGCGATTGTGAATTCGCGCGTGCAAGATGATTTAAGTTTGTCGGTCGCTCAGATTGCAACAATTGCCGCGCTTTATACTTGGGCGTTTGCAATTTTTCAATTCTTTGGCGGCGCCATGCTTGATCGATTAGGCGCAGGAAAAGTTTTGCCGATAGCGATCACACTCGTGACACTGGGAATTTTTATTTTTGCAAATTCAAAAAGTTTTGAAATGTTGCTGATTTCGCAAGTCATCATTGCCATTGGCTCATGCACCGGATTTGTCGGCGCAGGTTATATTGGCGGTCGATGGTTCGGAATGGCGAAGTTCAGTTTTATGTTCGGTCTTGTACAAACCATTGCGGCCCTCACTTCAGCGTTTTCGCAAAATTTAATTGGTTTTGCACTGGATTCCATGACCTGGCGCGTATTATTTAATTTCACCGCTGTCTTTGGTGCGATATTGATGGTGCTCGGTTTTGTCTTCATTAAAGATCCTGAACCTGTTGGCGGTGATTTTAAAAATGGTATCAGTGATTTTTTTGCCTCCGTGGTCAAAAGCTTATTTGAAGTATTTAAAATTGGCCATGTTTGGGTTGCATCCATCGTCGGCGCCTTAAGCTTCGGTGCGATGTTAGCGCTCGGTGTCATTTGGATGCCAAAACTGTTAATGGTGCATGGCTTCAGCGAAGGCACATCACATTTCGGCGCTTCCATGTTATGGCTGGGATTGGCGGTCGGTAGTGCGACAGTGCCACATTTTTCCGACGTCATTCGCAAACGTAAATTACCCATCGTGGCTTGCAACGCTGGACAACTCATTGCATTTTTGATTTTACTTTACTGTGCTAACTTGGGAGCAACCGGTGCATTAGTGCTTTGTTTTCTTTTCGGCTTTTTCAACGCATCACACATGTTGTCCTTTAGTACGTCAGGCGATGTCGTGCGCACCAGCCTCATCGGTACCTCAGCCTCTGTGGTCAACGGTATTATGTTTATTGTCGGTGGTATCTTGATGAGTCGACCAGGCATTCGTATCGGTTGGGGAATTGATACAGGCCTCGAAGCAAAATCATTAGCGCTTGCTCAGTATGCAGCGTTACCCATTACTGTCGCATTGGTGCTTGCTTTCGTGATCGCGATCGTGATGAGAGAAACTTATCCGTCGAGAGGAATTCAATAATGAGCTCAATACTCAGACGATCGAGAATACGCAAACTCACAGTGCTGCTATCTTTTTTGATAGCAGCACAAAGCACATTCGCCGATACGACACCACCTGAACGTGCAAATCAAGCCTCTGCCTTCAATCCTTTTTCGGTGTGGGATATTCAAGGTCTGTATGGGACTTCATTTCGCGAACCCGGCGTGCATGAGGATGTAGCGAAAGGCACTGCAACGTTGGAAAATTCATCCGCTTGGAGTTGGGGCAGTAATTATTTTTTCTTAGATTACTTACGCTCTGATTCTCACGATCAAAATGCGACGGAATTTTATGGCGAATGGTATCCTTCTGCAAGCATTACCCGAATAACGGGAAAACCTCGTCGTCTTCCTTTCTTAAGAGATGTTTTGCTGACGATGGGTTTTAATGCAGGCTCAAAAAACACGGGGGCAGCACCTCTCGTGTTTTTACCGGGTTTTACCTTTGATTTAAACCTTCCGGCTTTTCAATTTTTTTCCGTCGGTACGTATGTGTATATTGACCGTGGTCGTATGAATGGAACAGGCAACGGTTGCAATCAATCAACCTATCAGATCACACCGTCCTGGTCGTTACCCTTCGCACTGGGCAAAGCGCGTTTTCGCTTTGATGGTTTCGTTGATTTTATCGGCGCTCATGGACAATGCGCCAGTCAAATTGTCTCACAACCCACCATCAAACTAGATGTCGGAAATTTTCGTGGCGCACCTGACAAATTACTCGCGGGCGTTGAATGGGCCTATTGGAAAAACAAATATGGCATCAGTGGATTGAATCAAACCGCACCTCAATTCGTCGTGATGTGGGTGCTGTAACAACATGGGAACCAATATTTTTACTATTGCAGGTCAAGAAATTTTACCGGGTTCTAAAAAAACGGTGCTCTACCCTGCTCCCAACATCAATACCCAAGTTAAAATTGATATTCCGGTTCATGTATTTCATGGAAAAAAACCGGGACCCAAATTATTTATTGTCAGTGGAATTCACGGTGATGAATTGAATGGAATTGAAATCATACGCAGAATACATGAGCAAATTAATCTTCGTCGTTTGAGCGGCACACTGATCACGGTGCCTACCGTCAACATCCATGGCATTATCATGCAAACGCGCTATTTTACCGATCGACGCGATTTAAATCGCAGTTTTCCCGGTCATAAAACCGGAACATTAGCCGCACGCTTAGCACATGGATTGATGCGTGAAGTCATCCGTCATTGTCAGTATGGAATTGACTTACATACCGGTGCCGTCGCGCATTTTAATATTCCGCAATTACGCGTTGATTTCAGCGTGCCAGGCGCCAAAAAATTTGCGCAAAGTTTTGGGGCGCCCGTGATTCTCGATGCAAAACAACGCGTCGGATCCTTGCGTGAAGCAGCGAGTCGCTTAGGCATTCAGGTGCTTGTGTATGAAGGTGGCGAAGCATTACGTTTTAATGAACTTTGCATCCGCGCCGGTGTACGCGGAATTTTACAAGGCATGAAACATTTACGCATGCTAGATGTCATCAACAAACCGACATCTACCAAAGCCGTCATCACCAATACAAGTCGCTGGGTACGCGCACCGATGAGTGGTTTCGTCGAGCCCATGCACGAATTTAAAGATATGGTTGCACGGCATGTGTATCGAGGCGAAGTATTAGCGCGCATTCACGATCCTTTTCTCATTCATCCCTCGGTCGATGTGATTGCACCGTTTGAAGGAATTATTATTGGACTCGCGATGAAAGCAATGACAACCGCAGGTGACGCGCTTTTTCATATTGCGAGTTTTAAAAAATTATCTTCGGTGCGTGCTTATATTGATGAGTATCGAGAAGATATTAGTTGAGAAGTCCGCTTCGTCATTATTCAAAATTTTCTGCTTAGCAAGTCTTCCCACGCAGGGGGAAGATGCCCAAAGGGCAGATGGGGGAATTAAAAACAA
>CAZOFA010000050.1:284-16555 GCA_964578975.1 uncultured Coxiellaceae bacterium | reverse complement strand
GGCTGGGACGGCACCGTGCAGGTGCTCGTCTTTGCGCGCGCAGCGAAGCATTCCAGAATGGCGCTATTTATCAAACCATTCTGTATTGCTTCGCGGCGCTCGCAATGACGAGCTTATCCTTTAATCTTACTTGTTATGCCATCAACCACATACGCCGCAAAAGGAATCGAACAAGTAAAAGCCGGTGATACCGCATTCAAAACATGCATTGAATGTCGATCCCCCTCCAAAATAAAATCCATTTCTAATTGATGAGTTTTAATATTCAGTAGTTGAGCGCGAATGCCAGGTTTTCCCCATTTTTTGTAATTTTTTTTATCGACATGAGCAGCCAATTCAGCGGCATGATTGACTAAAATTTTGCGATTATATTTTTTAATTTCCTGCCAAGCTAATTTTTTAAAATCGAAACCTGCGCGAAATAACAAACTAATTTCGCGCGAAACAATTTCACGCATTTCGCGATAATTAAATTTTGCTAAGCCCTCATATTGCTCACGCCAAAATGCGGGAATGGCTGTTGGACCAATTTTTACGTTACCCGTGACACCAACAGTGAAATGCACCCCTAAAAATGGATTTTGTAACACAGGAACCGGATAAACGTGTAGGTTAAATTTTTCCGTTGAATCCGCATAGAGATATAATCCTTTGAAAGGCAAAATACAAAAATCGTTGGAAAAATTAAAATCGCGCGCGATTTTATCTGCATATAATCCTGCCGCATTCACGAGAAATCCACAGGTATAATTATCTTTATTCGTTTTCAGGATGTGATTGGCGATGCCGCGGTATTGAACACCAAAATGAACAATGACACCTTCTTGTAGCGCGTCATTTAACATATGTTGGAGAACAAGTTTGGGATCCACCGATGAAGTGGTTGGTGAAAAAAGTGCTTGTTCGAATGTTTTAACCCGTGGTTCTAATCTACATGCCTCTGCAGCCGAGATCAGTTCCACGGCAATGTTATTTTTTTTTCCACGACGTAACAGCTCATGAATGCCTGTGAGCTCATCTTCATTGCGCGCGACGACAAGCTTTCCGCAACGATTGATGGGAATTTTTTTTTCAAGACAATAGTCGGTTAATGCCGCGTTCCCTGTTTTGGTGAATTTTGCTTTTAAACTATCTTCCGTATAATAAAAACCCGCATGCAATACACCACTGTTTCGACCGCTCGCATGTTCTCCCACGGATTGTTCTTTTTCTAAAATCATCACAACATGATTGGGATAGCGTCGTTTGAGTTCGCGTGCAATGTTGAGACCGATTATTCCTGCGCCAATGATAATAAAATCAGCTGTAATAGACGTCTTCATCTGTTTGATCTCGCAACTTGTTATGCTATTCTCACGTCACCATTTTTTGGATGACATGCATGTTTAACAAAATTCTCATCGTCTGTATAGGTAATATTTGTCGTAGTCCGATGGCAGAAGCTATTTTAAAACATCGAATGCAATCCATAAAATCGCCGCTCACAATTAGTTCGGCTGGTATTGCTGCATTAGAGGGAAAATCGATGGATCCTTTTGCGCAAGAAATATTATTGGAAGCAGGCATCGATGGGTCGTTGCATCGTGCGCGCCAGTTGACTTCAGCGATGTTAATTGATGCTGAATTAGTGTTAGTCATGGAACAAAATCATCGAAAAAAAATCGAATGTATGTTTCCAAATGTTTGTGGTAAAGTGCACCTCCTAGGGAAATGGGAAAATTTTGAAGTACCTGATCCGTATAAAAAATCGAAACTCATATTTAAAGACACTTATCAATTGATAGTGAAAGGCATTGATCAATGGCAAGCAAAGTTATGGAGCTAACATGCTGCGAGTAGTGATTCTTTTATTTTTACTCATCGGATTAAATGGTTGCTTTATTGCTCCAGGGATGACTATGAAATCTCCTACAACCAGTAACTTTTCTCAATTGAAACCTATTTTCATTCCCATCACAGTTGATTTAGTGCGTAAGATGAATCAAGACACGTTAATATATCGTGGTGATGCTAAATATTATCATGTCGGTGAGCATGACATATTGAATATTTATGTATGGGGACATCGTGAGTTAAATGGTCCGATGGGTCAGAATGTTTCAGAACAAGGCGTCAATTCACAATTGAATCCCACGTTGTCAGCCGCAGGATATTTAGTCAGCTCTGACGGCAACATATTTTTCCCACTGGTCGGTACCGTGCATGTAGGCGGTAAAACTGTTGAACAGATTCGTAAACAATTGACGTTCTCACTGACAAAATACATCCGTAAACCACAACTCGACATCCGGGTGATTGGTTTTAGAAGTAAGAAAATTTATGTCATGGGCGAAGTGATGAAGCCCGGCTTGCAACCCATTACTGATTCTCCCATGTCAATTACCGATGCGATTAATCTTGCGGGTGGCATGGATTTAAAATCAGCCGATCCAGGGCATATTTTTGTGATTCGCGGTTGTTATGCGCAACCAATTGTCTATTGGTTAAACGCTGATTCTCCGGATGCATTGTTGCTCGCAGAAAATTTTCGTTTACTTTCTCAAGATGTTTTATTTGTTTCGACTGCTAATGTGTCACGTTGGAACCGTGCTATAGAACAAGTGTTCCCTACACTTCAAACTGCACTTTTTGCATATGCGGTGGCAGTTGCACATTAATGATTGTTAAGGGTGATAGGATGATGCAAGAGTTATCGCAACCAACTATAAAAAAAGATTTTTTTGCTCCATTCATGGAAGATAGAGTGGATTTGCGGGAATTGTTCTATGTTTTGTTGGCAGAGAAAAAATTAATCTTACTCATCACTGCAGCATTCGTTATGTTGGCTGTACTTTATGCAATGACGTTGGGGCCAAGATACGATGCGAATGTCTTGTTACAAATTGAGAATAAAAGCAGCGGAGGCGCTTTCGGTAATAACCAAATGACTGCAATGATGGGTGGTAATACGAGTGAGCCTGCAGACATACAAACTGCATTAATGAAATCACGTTTTATTCTTGCGCCAACCATTGAATCATTGGGTTTAGATGTTGCAATACAGCCGCGTTATTTCCCGTTTCTGGGAAAATGGTACGCACGCTTCCATCAAAATGCTTTACACCACCCGTGGTTTGGCGGGCAAAAATATGCCTGGGGTGGTGAAAAACTGCAAATTGCGCAAATGCATGTCGCGCCGGTCTATCAAAATACGCGTTTTATTTTACGAGCGGGTGAAAAAAACAGTTATCAAATCTTCACGCCTGATAAAAAATTATTATTGACCGCCATTGTTGGGCGCAGCGCGGAAATCAAAAAAAATCAAGAAATCATATTTTCAATCTTAGTCAACACACTCATTGCAAATGCTGGCACCGAATTTTATTTATCAAAACAACCCACTGATATAATGGCAGATAAACTTGCAGCTCAATTACGCATCATCGATTTGGGTCAATTTTATCAAGTGAATAAAACAGGTGTATTACAAATTTCGCTTTCCGGATCTGATCCAGAGAGTATTGTTAACATCCTGAACGCAATTGCAGAAAATGCGATGGATAAAGATGTAGAACGAAAATCAATGGAAGCGGCTAAGGTGCTGGAGTTTTTAAATCAGCAATTGCCATTAACGAAAAACGCTTTATTTTCAGCGGAGGGTGTATTAAATCGCTATCGCATGCAAAGTGGCACCCTTGATTTAACACTTCGATCGAAAGTGCTATTAAATCAAATAGCGACCATCCAAAAAGAATTAGAAAGAGTTGAGCTTGGGCATATCATCTTATTGCAAAAACTCACACCGTTGCATCCCGATATCATTGCATTGGTCGAAAGAAAAAAGATTTTGGAAACTGAATTAGCCTCCATAGAAAAACAATTACAAAGCTTGCCCAGTACAGATCAAACGGCAGTGAAATTGATGCGTGATGTGAAAGTAAAAAGTGAATTGTATATGTTACTTTTACATAAAATTCAAGAATCGCAAATGATCAAAGCAGGCACGGTCAGCGAGGTGCGTATATTAAGTTTGGCTCACGCTATGCCGATGTCAACCGGTCGATTTTTTATTGTTTTTTTCAGCATTATATTTGGATTGGTTTCTGGTTCGGCCGTTGTATTGATTCGTCGGTTCTTTACCAAGAAAGTAGAAGATCCTAGTTGGCTCGAACAACAATTTGGTATTCCAACGTTCGCGATTATCCCTTATAGCGAAGAACAAAGTCATTATATGCGTCAATACAATGAAGGACACAATAAACATTTGCGTGTGCTCGCAAAAACCTTTCCAGGTGATTTGTCGATGGAAGCATTGCGTAGTTTGCGTACCAGTTTGCAATTTGCATTAATTGGGGCGAAAAACAATATTATTTCAATCATGGGAATCAGTCCGCAGATTGGAAAATCGTTTGTCTCAGTTAATTTTGCTCATATTCTAGCAGATACCAGCAAACGTATTTTGCTGGTTGATGGTGATATTCGTAAAGGTTATTTGCACAGTTATTTTGAAAAAACACGCAGTCCTGGTTTAACAGAAGCGATCAGTGGCGCGTTGCCATTGGAAAAAGTCATACAACGCACCCACGTTCCTCATTTAGATTTTATTGCAACAGGTGTATTGCCACCCAATCCATCCGAATTATTACTGAGCCAGTCATTTCAAAATATTTTAACGTCACTTTCTTCACAATATGATCTGGTATTAATTGATACGGCGCCCATTTTAGCGGTCACCGATGGTGCGATCATTGCAAATCAAACTGGCGTGAATCTTTTGTTGATTGGTGCAGGTAAACATCAAGCAGAAGAAATCAAATTAGCCATGCAACGTTTACAAAGCAATGCAGTAAAAATACAAGGTGTCATTTTTAATAATTCCAATGCGCAAAGTAATAAATATACCCAGGGGCGTTTTAATTATCAGTATGAATATTGAGTTAAAATGCAAGGTCGAAGGAAATGACAATAATGGAAAAAACACACACACGTAAAATATCGGTTATCGGTCTTGGTTATGTTGGTCTACCTGTTGCGGTTGCTTTTGGACAAAAACAACCCGTCATCGCATTTGATATTAATCAAAAACGCATTACCCAATTACAACAATTTCATGATCACACCGGAGAGATTTCTTCACACGAATTGCAGTCATCACAGCTGCATTTCACGCATGATCCTGAGGATTTAAAACAAGCTGATTTTCATATTGTTGCAGTGCCGACGCCCATCAATTTAGCGAAACAACCTGATTTAAAACATTTATTAGATGCTTCGCGCACCTTGGGTGCACAAATTAAAAAAGGCGATATTGTGGTATATGAATCAACAGTGTACCCCGGTGTCACTGAAGAAGAATGCGCGCCCATTCTAGAAAAAATATCCGGACTGCGTTGTGGGGTAGATTTTTTTGTCGGTTATTCGCCAGAGAGAATTAATCCCGGCGACAGTACGCGGAGTTTTACTTCCATTCGCAAAGTTGTGTCAGGTCAAACACCAGAAGTATTGGAGATCGTTGCAGAAACCTATGCTTCAGTGGTGACCGCCGGTGTCTTTAAAGCAGCAAGTATTAAAATTGCTGAGGCGGCAAAAGTCATTGAAAATACGCAACGTGATTTGAATATCGCGCTCATCAATGAACTCGCCATTATATTTAATAAATTAAATATTGATACGGCTGCGGTCTTAGAAGCCGCAGGCACTAAATGGAATTTTATGCCATTTAAACCGGGGCTGGTGGGCGGACATTGTATTGGTGTTGATCCATATTATCTCACGCATAAAGCAAACATGATTGGCGTGCATCCGGAAGTTATTTTAGCCGGCAGACGGATTAACGATAATATGGGCAAATATGTCGCTGAACAAACCATTAAACAAATCACGCGTTTAAAAATGCCATTGCATAATGCGAAAATTGGAATTTTAGGGCTGACGTTCAAAGAAAATTGTTCGGATATTCGTAATACAAAAGTGATCGATATTATTCAAGAATTAAATCACTATCATGTTGAGGTCAGTGTGCACGATCCACGCGCGAATCATGAAGCCGCGAAACATGAATATAATCTTGATCTCACCGCATGGGAAGATTTTCGTGGTTTCGATGTCATTATTCTGGCGGTGCCACATGATGTTTATCTGACGCATTCGGGCAAAGAATTTGCGACAAGATTAAATGATCCCAAGCTCATGATTGATGTGAAAGGTGTGCTTGATAAAGCGCATTTAGCCGATCATGGCGTGCATGTGTGGCGTTTATAATTAATTGGCGAGAGACGTGTGAAAGCATTTGAAAAAATAAAACAAGATTTATTAACGACTCAATACACTTGGTTAATTACCGGTGTCGCAGGTTTCATTGGTTCTAATTTGTTGGAAACCTTATTGAAACTGAATCAAAAAGTCGTTGGATTAGATAATTTTGTCACAGGATTCCAGCAGAATTTGGATGATGTGTTGCAAAATGTGGATGCTCAGCAGAAAAAAAATTTTATATTTTACTCAGGCGATATTTGTCGCTTGAGCGATTGTCAACAAGCGGTAATGAATGTGGATTTTGTGCTGCATCAAGCCGCATTGGGCAGTGTGCCAAGATCGATATTAAATCCGCCTGCCACGAATGAAACGAATGTCACTGGCTTTGTTAATATGTTGTTAGCGGCGAAGGACGCCCAGGTAAAACGTTTTGTTTATGCGTCCTCAAGCTCTGTGTATGGTGATTCGCCTTCTTTGCCAAAAGTTGAATCTGAAATTGGCAATCCATTGTCACCGTATGCTGTCTCAAAATATGCGAATGAACTGTACGCAAAAACATTTTCTTTGTGCTATGGCACCGAAACCATCGGATTACGTTATTTTAATGTGTTTGGCCCACGACAAAATCCACAAGGACCTTATGCGGCCGTCATTCCATTATGGATTTTGTCATTGTTAAATGATGAGCCAATCTATATTAACGGTGATGGAGAAACCTCACGTGATTTTTGTTATATCGATAATGCAATCCAAGCGAATTTACTTGCCGCGTTAGTCAAAAGTCCTGAAGCCGTTAATAAAGTGTATAACATCACAATGGGCACGCGCATGACATTGAATGAATTATTCAACAAAATGGCGACACACTTGGGCGGCAAAAAAACACCGCACTATCGTCATTTTCGCGAGGGGGATATTCGACATTCTTTGGCGGATATTAGCGCGGCGCAAAAATACTTGGGCTATTCACCGGAATGCACAGTGACGCAAGGGATCGAGCAAACGATCACATGGTTTGGTTCAAAAAGGATTTGTTATGCAAACGAAATTAATTCTTAATCGAAAAATAAAAATTGCGTTAGTGGGTTGTGGGCGTATTTCTGCAAATCATCTTCAAGCGATTAAGCATCATCAAGATGATTTGGAATTGGTGGCACTGTGTGACATCGAGCAGCAACGTTTGACAACATTGATGCAAAAAGAAAATGTAAAAGGTTATACGAATTTAGAACGCATGTTGCAAGAAAGTGAGGCAGATATTGTTGTTTTATCGACTCCGAGCGGATTACACGCCGAGCAAGCTTGTATGACAGCAGAATTCGGCAAGCACGTGATCACTGAGAAACCGATGGCAACACGCTGGCAAGATGGTTTGAATATGGTAAAGGCGTGCGATCGCGCTGGCGTATATTTATTTGTGGTTAAACAAAATCGCTACAATGCCACCATTAAAGCATTAAAACATGCGATCAATGCAAATCGATTTGGACGGATTTATTTAGTCACCTCGAATGTTTTTTGGACGCGACCCCAGTCTTATTATGAACAAGATACCTGGCGCGGTACCTGGGAGTTTGATGGCGGTGCATTCATGAATCAAGCGAGTCATTATGTTGATTTACTTGATTGGTTAATTGGCCCCGTTGAATCGGTGCAAGCGATGATGGGAACCCTCGCGCGTAATATTGAAGTGGAAGACACCGGCGTTTTAAATATTCGATGGCGCTCAGGCGCACTCGGTTCGATGAGTGTGACGATGTTAACGTATCGACAAAATTTAGAAGGATCGATTGCGATTTTAGGTGAACGTGGCACCGTGAAACTAGCGGGCCCCGCGCTCAATGAAATTCAACATTGGGAATTTGCCGATGGTGAAAGTGCGGTGGACGAAATGAAGCAGCTCAATTATCAAATCGCGTCGGTGTATGGGAGTGGACATATTCATTATTATGAAAATGTCATTAAAGTATTGCGTGGAGAAGCGAAACCACAAACCGATGGTCGTGAAGGATTACGCTCACTTGAATTGTTAGTGTCTGCATATTTAGCTAAAAAAGAAGGGAAGACGATTCACCTTCCTTTGGAGATATAATGAAATGACAAACGCCTATTTTTCTCATGCAACAGCGATTGTCGATGACAATGTGCAAATCGGTGCAGGCACTAAAATCTGGCATTTTAGTCATATATTGGGTTTCGTTGTGATTGGAAAAAATTGTTCGTTTGGACAAAACTGTGTAGTCGGTCCGCGTGTGACCATTGGTAATGGTGTCAAAGTACAAAATAATGTGTCGATTTATGAAGGCGTGATCTGTGAAGACGATGTTTTTCTCGGTCCTTCCATGGTGTTCACTAATGTCATCAATCCGCGTAGTTTTATTGTGCGGAAAAACGAATTTAAACCTACCTTATTAAAAAAAGGTTGTTCGATTGGTGCGAATGCCACCCTTGTGTGTGGAATTACGATTGGTGAATATGCATTAATTGGTGCAGGCTCCACGGTCACCAAAGACGTGAAACCATTTGCATTAGTCTATGGTGTTCCGGCCAAACAATATGGTTGGGTCAGTAAAGCCGGTAACAAACTTATTTTTGATCACAACCATGTTGCAATCGATGCTTATGATCAGAGTCACTATCATTTATCCGATAATCAAGTCTATTTAAAGGAAGTCTGTGAAAATCAATTTTCATGATTTAGCGGCGCAATATGTTGCCTATCAAGATGAAATTAATTTTGCAATACAAAAAGTATTGGATTCTTGTCAATTTATTATGGGTCCAGAAGTGTTTGCGCTGGAAAATGATTTGGCGCGATATTTAGAATGTGATCACGTGATTAGTTGTGCCAGTGGGACGGATGCATTGTTGCTCGCGTTAATGGCGATTGATATCAAGCCGGGGGACGAAATCATCACGACACCGTTTACTTTTATCGCAACCGCTGAAGTGATTGATTTATTGCGCGCAAAGCCTGTGTTTGTGGATATACAACCGGATACTTATAATATTGATCCAACAGAAATTGCTGCAAAAATCACTGAGAAAACGCGCGCTATTATCCCCGTCTCGTTGTTTGGTCAACCGGCTGATATGGATGAGATTAATGCGCTTACACAAGATCACGCGCAAAAAATTTATGTGATTGAAGATGCGGCGCAAAGTTTTGGTGCGGTTTATAAAGGAATGAAATCCGCCAATTTAAGTGATATGGGTTGTATGAGTTTTTTTCCCTCCAAACCATTGGGATGTTATGGGGATGGAGGCGCCATTGCGGTAAAAGATGGTCTGCTGGCTGAAAAAATAAAAAGTTTACGCGTGCACGGACAAACAAAACGTTATTACCATCAATACATTGGTTTTAATTGCAGATTAGATACCCTGCAAGCCGCTATTCTACAAGTGAAGTTAAAATATTTTGCTGATGAATTAAAACGACGCGCTGACATTGCTAACCGTTATCAAAAATTATTAGCGCATCAGCCATTTATTTTGCCGCACATCAAAAACGATAGAACATCGGTCTACGCACAATATTCTGTTAGAGTGAAACAACGAAACGATTTAATCGACGCGCTAAAAAATAAAAATATTCCGACTGCGGTGCATTATCCAAAACCTCTGCATTTACAAGAATGTTTCCGACATTTGGGATATAAACTCGGCGATTTTCCGGTGGCTGAGAAAGTGGCACAGGAGATTATGAGTTTACCGATGAGCGCCTTTGTCACTGAACGACAACAACATTATATAGCGACGGCGTTACAAGAAATATTTGAAGGTGAGCAAGTTCATGTCATTCCCGCGTAGGCGGGAATCTATAGGCATTGTCGAGAAAAAGCTGATTTTTTTCTCTATTGGGATGGATCCCCGCCTTCGCGGGGATGACAAGTGTGCGGAGATGACAAGTATCAGAACTATGAAGGAATTTTATGAATAACGAATTAGCGGGAAAAAAAATCGTATTGATTGGCGGCGCGGGACTGATCGGCAGTCATGTGGTGGATGAATTAGTGAAGCATGATGTGGCTGAGATCGTCGTTTATGATAATTTCGCGCGGGGAACGTTTGATAACTTAGAGCTGGCATTAAAAGATCCGCGCGTAAAAGTGTTTGAGTTAGGCGGCGATATTACGCAAACCGATATTTTAGATGAAGCCATCAAAGGAAAAGACTACGTATTTCATTTAGCTGCGTTATGGTTGTTACATTGTCATGATTATCCGCGCAGTGCATTTCACGTGAATATCGAAGGCACATTTAATGTGTTAGAAGCGTGTGTGAAACATAAAGTTAAAAAATTAATTTATTCGTCTTCTGCGTCTGTGTATGGAGATGCAGTGGAATTGCCGATGACCGAAGATCACATTTATAACAATAAAACTTTTTATGGCGCGACTAAAATTGCCGGTGAGCATATGTGCCGTGCGTTTTATCATCGCTATGGATTAAATTATGTGGGTTTACGTTATATGAATGTCTATGGGGCTCGGCAAGATTACAAAGGCACCTATATCGCTGTGATTATGAAAATTTTAGATCGTATCGATCAAGGATTGCCGCCGATTGTTTATGGCGATGGCTCGCAAGCGTACGATTTTATTTATGTGAGTGACGTGGCACGCGCAAATTTGTGCGCGCTTCAATCGAACGCGGTGAACCAATGTTATAACGTCGGCAGTGGTGTGCAAACAACAATTAAAGAATTAACTGAAAAAATATTAAAAATAACCGGCTCCACGTTATCCATCCATTATGAACCTGCTGGCCAAACCTTTGTGACCAATCGCATTGGTGATCCCACGCGTGCCGAAAATGAAATGGGATTTCAATATAACATTGAACTGGAAGAAGGGTTGAAATTATTAATTCAATGGCGTAATGCGCATAAAAATTTGGTTGCTCGTAACCGCAACAAAGAAAAGGCGTGCGTTGCATGAAAATACCGATTACCAAAGCGATATTTGATGAAGCAGAGAAAGCAGCGATTATCAAACCATTGGAAAGTGGTTGGGTAGTGCAAGGACCGTATGTGCGTGAATTTGCAAATTTATTTGCGGCTCATGCACAAATTCCATTTGCGGAAGCCACCTCAAACTGCACCACGGCTCTGCATTTAGGATTGGTGGCCATGGGAATTGGCCGCGATGATAAAGTTGTCGTCCCTTCTTTTACCTATGTCGCCTCCGCGAATGCCGTGGAATACACCGGCGCGCGCGTTATTTTTTGTGATATTGATTTACAAACGTTTAATATGGATGTCGACCAATTAGAACGATTGTTACAAACACATTCCGACATCAAAGCCATCATGCCGGTGCATTTATTTGGTTTATGCGCAGACATGCCGCGTATTATGGCGCTAGCCAAAAAATATCAGGTGAAAGTGATTGAGGATGCCGCGTGCGCATTCGATGCGTGGATTGATCATCAACATGCTGGCACCTGGGGTGATTGTGGCTGTTTTTCTTTTCATCCGCGTAAAGCCATTACCACTGGTGAAGGTGGTATGTTAATTACGCATGATGAGCAACTCGCTAAACATGTTTCTCAACTGAAAGATCATGGTGCGAGTAAATCGGATTTAACACGACATAAAGAAAAAGGCGGATCGTTGTTACCTGATTTTACGATGCGTGGTTACAACTATCGCATGACGGATATACAAGGTGCGTTGGGAGTGGCGCAAATGCAAAAAGCGCAGCGCATTATGCAAGGTCGACGTGAGGTTGCTCTGCAATATACGAATGCATTAAAAAATGTAAAACAATTATTGACGCCTCGCGTGCCGGAACACTATAAGCATGCTTACCAATCGTATGTTTGTTTATTTATCGGAAATGAAACGCTAGAAAACCTGACTGTCAATAAAATTGATCGGTTAAATGCACTCAGAAATGAATTCATGCAAGACTTAGAAACGCAAGGCATTGCCACGCGACAAGGAACGCATGCCGTGCATACCTTAAGTTATTATCGTGATCGTTATCAATTAAAAAATAGTGATTATCTCATGTCTTATGCAGCCGATCGTCTCAGTATTACTTTACCCTTATATGCGGGGATGACGGAAATTGAATTTAATTATGTCGTACAAAATATCCATGAGGGTTTAGCCAAATGTGTGGAATCAGTGGCGTAATTTGTTTTGGAGATCGAACGCTTAATGCAAATTATCTCAAAGCCATGTGTGATATTATCGCGCACCGTGGCCCAGATGATGCCGGCTATTTTGTTGCGAAACGTACGCAGAAAAATAAAAAAAATTCTGGCTATCAGGCATCATTCACTGATCAGCAATTCAAAAAAATAAATCCGTTGTTACCGGCCATTGATTCAGAGTATGGATTACATGAATTACATGCTTATCCCTGGGATATATTTTTGGGTCACCGACGTTTAGCCATTATTGATACTACAGCGGCGGGTCACCAACCCATGAGCGATGTCTCCAAAGAAATTTGGATCACCTATAACGGCGAAATTTATAATTTCCAAGACATTAAATTAGAACTGCAGCAGTTAGGTTATGAATTTAGAACCAAAACCGACACGGAAGTCATTTTGGCGGCCTATCAAGAATGGGGAATTGACGCGATTCATAAATTCAATGGGATGTTTGCTTTTGCGCTGTGGGACAAAGTGAATAATCTTTTTTTTCTGGCACGTGATCGTTATGGCATTAAACCACTTTATTATACCCAACTTTTGGATGGCACATTAGTTTTTGGCAGCGAAGTCAAAACTATTCTCGAATATAAACAATATAAAAAAGAAATGAATTATGAAGCAATGTTGGAATATTTTACTTTTCAAAATATTTTTACCGACAAAACGTTATATAAAAATGTGCAGATGCTTCCCGCCGGTCATTATATTCAACTGAATCTCAATGATGAAAATGTGCAAATCAAACCAGAATGTTATTGGGATTTTAATTTTAGTGAACCTGACACCGTGCAAGATGAACAATCGTATATTGAAGAACTCGATCGATTGTTTAATCAAGCGGTGGAAAGACAATTAGTCAGTGATGTTGAAATTGGCAGTTACCTCAGTGGAGGCATGGATAGCGGCTCCATTACGGCGATTGCGGCAAAAAAAATTCCTTATTTAAAAACTTTCACAGTCGGATTTGATTTGCATAGTGCGTCGGGTTTGGAGTTAGGATTCGATGAGCGCGAAAAAGCCGAGCACATGTCTTATCTTTTTAAAACCGAACATTATGAAATGGTATTAAAGTCAGGGGATATGGAACGTTGTATGCCAAAATTTTCTTGGCATCTTGAGCAACCGCGTGTGGGGCAAAGCTATCCAAATTATTATGCGAGTAAACTCGCCAGTAAATTTGTGAAAGTTGTTTTAGCGGGAACCGGTGGCGATGAATTATTTGGTGGTTATCCCTGGCGCTATTATCGCGCGGTGATTAACGATGATTTTGAGCACTATATCGATAAATATTATTTGTTTTGGCAACGACTTGTCGATAATTCTCATCTGAAAAAAATATTTTCCCCGATTTGGGATAAGGTTTCTCATGTATGGACGCGCGATTTATTTCGTGAGGTTTTTCATCAGCATGCCGATCGTTTAACCCGGCCGGAAGATTATGTGAATCATTCACTGTATTTCGAAGCGAAAACATTTCTGCACGGTTTGTTAGTCGTCGAAGATAAATTGAGTATGGCGCATTCGCTCGAAACCCGCGTACCATTTTTAGATAATGATTTAGTTGATTTCGCGATGAAAGTGCCGGTGAATCTTAAATTAGGCAATTTACAACAAGTCATTCGCATTAATGAAAATAATGCGGGCGATAAAGCGCGCCAGTATTTTGAAAAAACCAATGACGGAAAATTAATTTTGCGTAAGGCGCTGGCTAAATATATTCCGCAAAAAATTACCGAAGGGGTTAAACAAGGTTTTTCATCGCCGGATGAAAGTTGGTTTAAAGGCGATAGTATTAATTATATTAAAAATAAATTGATGTCGAGTGCGCGACCGATTTATAAATATTTTAATTTTCCGTCGGTTGAAACCATCTTAGAGGCGCATTTGCAAGGTGTGGAAAATAAGCGTTTATTTATTTGGTCATTGTTAAATTTTGATGAATGGTGTTCCCAATATTGCATGGAATAACGATGAAGCTCTCTGACGAATTAAAAACGATTCAAACAAAGCGAGGATACAAATTCATTCTCTGGTTTATTTCATTTGTTAAAATTCTTTGGAAAAATAAAAAAGATCATTTTAACCGTGTATTGCCATTGAGTGAGTATTTTGTTGATCGGCATGAAAAAGCAAAGTTTTTGGGATTTGGCGACGGAAGCTCAATTTATGATAATGCAGTTGTGTTGGGCGATGTGAAAGTTGGAAAAAATACCTGGATTGGTCCTTTTGTCATTTTAGATGGTTCTGGTGAGTTGGTGATTGGATCAAATTGTTCTATTTCTGCGGGTGTGCAAATTTACAGTCATGATAGCGTTGAATGGGCAACTTCAGGGGGCGAGTCACCTTATCAATATGCGCGCACCCTCATTGAGGATAATTGTTATATTGGCCCCAATACCATTATCCAAAAAGGTGTTACGATTGGTAAAGGTTCAGTGATTGGGGCAAATAGTTTGGTGAATAAAAACATTCCGCCTTATAGCAAAGCCTTTGGCACTCCCATTCGAATCAATGAAACTATTTTAATTAAAGAATAAAAATATGAATGAACGTATATTTATCGATGAAAAAGCCTGGGAAGAAGAATGGTTCTCGCGCAGAAAACGAGCCACGCAAAAAAGGTGTAACCGGTGCCTTTATGATGCTGCAACGCCGGGCATTTCTTTTGATGCAAAAGGTATGTGCAGTTATTGTCAGACACACGATCAATTGATGGAGCAATACCAAAGTGAAGCGGGTAAAGCAGAATTTTATAAAATTGTTGATAAAATAAAATATGACGGGCGGAAAAAACAATATGATCTCATCGTCGGAGTGAGTGGTGGGGCGGATTCTTCCTATCTCATTTATTTAGCGAAAGAGTTAGGGTTACGACCTTTAGCCGTTCATTTTGATAATACGTGGAATTCAACCATCGCGGTTGAGAATATTCATCATGTGTTAAATAAATTAAATGTCGATTTATGGACGCATGTCGTTGATAACGATGAATATGATGATTTGTATCGTGCGATTTTGCAAGCAGGTGTGCCTGATCTTGAGGCGCCCACGGATTTAGCGCTTGCAGTCACGTTAAATACCGCCGCGATTAAGCATGGGATTAAATATATTTTTGAGGGACATTCTTTTAAAACCGAAGGTATTTCGCCTCTGGGCTGGTTGTATATGGATGCGAAATATGTTCATAGCATGCATAAACAATACGGGAAATTAAAAAATCTAAAAACCTATCCGTATATGTGGTTATCAAAACAATTGAAATGGATGTTATGGAGCCGATTAAAAAAAATTCGTCCTTTTTGGTATCTTGATTATCAAAAAGAGGAAGCCAAGAAAATGCTGACGGAGAAATTTGCCTGGCAATGGTATGGTGGACATCATTTAGAAAATCGAATTACTAATTTTTATCACACTTATTTTATCGTGAGACGATTTAATATCGATAATCGGATCAATGGCTATGCAGCAATGGTTAGATCGGGTCAGATGGATAGACAAGTTGGTCTTGAACTGCTTGAAAGTGTTCCGACTTGCGATCCGACCTTAGTTGAGTTGGTCAAAAAACGGTTGGGGTTAAGTGATAATGAGTTTCTTACTTTTATGACACAACCACAACGCACGTATAAAGAATTTAAAACATACAAACCGACATTTGAAAAGATGCGACCGTTTTTTTATCTGATGGCTAAAATGAATTTAATTCCGATGAGTTTTTATTTGAAATATACGGCAAAGCAGGTGTGATCCTCTCGTCATTGCGAGCGCAGCGAAACAATCCACGGTTTTGCAAGAGGGGCAAAAACAGGGTTGCGTCGCACGGCGCGCAAATAACAAAAAAAAAAAAGGAAGACACAATAAAAAAAAAA
>CAZOFA010000050.1:0-274 GCA_964578975.1 uncultured Coxiellaceae bacterium | reverse complement strand
AAGCAATCCAGGTTTTGCATGTCGGTCAAAAACCTGGATTGCTTCGCTGCGCTCGCAATGACAACTCTTAGATCAGGATGACAGATTCCAATGCCTGCCGTGCAGGAAAATTTGTTAACACCGTTCTATTTTTAATTCCGATGTGATCCTCTCGTCATTGCTCGCTGCGCTCGCAATGACAACTCTTAGTTCAGGATGACAGATTCCAACGCCTGTCGCGCAGGAAAATTTGTTAACACCGTTCTATTTTTAATTCCGATGTGATCCTCTCGTC
>CAZOFA010000049.1:0-16802 GCA_964578975.1 uncultured Coxiellaceae bacterium | reverse complement strand
GACTTCCTGCGACATGAGCAGTTGCACCACTACCACTACTGGTTAAAGTGACGCTACCAACTGTTTCACTATTTTGTAAACCAGATGAACTAAATGCTGAAGTGCCGAGTGAAAGTACTTGTCCGTAACTCTTACTTCGATTATTTGCAGTGATAGATAACGCAGCGGGATTTACGGTTAATTGTCCATCGTTATAAGTAATCGCATAATCGCTTGCAGTAAATGTTCCACCGGTTGCGCTTGATGCCACAATCGCATACGGACTTCCTGCGACATGAGCAGTTGCTCCAGTACCACTACTTGTTAAAGTGACAGTGCCGACGGTTTCACTATTTTGTAAACCGCTTGATGTAAATGCAGTATTACCGAGCGAGAGAACTTGTCCGTATGTCTTGCTGTTATTATTTGCGGTGACTGACAATGCAGCAGGATTTACTGTTAATGCACCATCGTTATAAGTGATGCTGTAATTGTTAGTATCAAATGTGCCACCCGTTGCAGAGGATGCGACAATCGCATAAGGACTTGCTGCGACATGTGCAGTTGCGCCGGTACCGCTACTTGTTAAAGTGACAGTGCCAATCGTTTCACTGTTTTGTAAACCAGATGAACTAAATGCAGTATTGCCGAGTGAGAGAACTTGACCATAGGTCTTGCTTCGATTATTCGCGGTGATAGATAACGCAGCGGGATTGACTGTCAATGCACCATCGTTATAGCTAATTGCATAATCACTTGCAGTAAACGTACCACCGGTTGCGCTTGATGCCACAATCGCATACGGACTACCTGCAACATTTGCAGTTGCGCCAGTTCCACTACTTGTTAATGTCACGCTACCAACTGTTTCACTATTTTGTAAACCAGATGGCGTAAATGCTGAAGTGCCAAGTGAAAGTACTTGTCCATAACTCTTGCTTTGATTATTCGCGGTGATAGATAACGCAGCCGGACTTACTGTCAATGCGCCATCGTTATAGCTAATCGTGTAATCACTTGCAGTAAATGTTCCACCGGTAGCAGCAGACGCGACAATCGCATAAGGACTTCCTGCGACATGAGCAGTTGCACCCGCACCACTACTGGTTAAAGTCACGCTACCAACTGTTTCACTATTTTGTAAACCGGATGGCGTAAATGCAGAAGTTCCGAGTGAAAGCGTTTGTCCGTAGGACTTGCTTCGATTATTCGCGGTGATAGATAACGCAGCCGGATTGACTGTCAATGCACCATCGTTATAGCTAATCGCATAATCGCTTGCAGTAAATGTTCCACCGGTAGCAGCAGATGCGACAATCGCATACGGACTTCCAGCGACGTGAGCTGTTGCACCCGCACCACTACTGGTTAAAGTGACGCTACCAACTGTTTCACTGTTTTGTAAACCAGATGAACTAAATGCTGAAGTTCCAAGTGAAAGCGCTTGTCCATACGTCTTGCTGTTATTGTCGGCGGTGATAGATAACGCAGCGGGATTTACAGTTAATTGTCCATTGTTATAAGAAATTGCGTAATCACTTGCAGTAAACGTACCACCGGTAGCGCTTGACGCCACAATCGCATACGGACTTCCAGCGACATGAGCAGTATTAGCTGCACCACTACTGGTTAAAGTCACACTGCCAACTGTTTCACTATTTTGTAAACCAGAGGGCGTGAATGCTGAAGTGCCAAGTGAAAGCGTTTGTCCATAGGACTTGCTTCGATCATTCGCAGTGATAGATAACGCAGCGGGACTTACAGTTAATTGTCCATTGTTGTAGGTAATCGAGTAATCACTTGCAGTAAACGTACCACCGGTAGCGCTTGACGCCACAATCGCATACGGACTTCCAGCGACATGAGCAGTATTAGCTGCACCACTACTGGTTAAAGTCACACTGCCAACTGTTTCACTATTTTGTAAACCGGATGGCGTAAATGCTGAAGTGCCGAGTGAAAGCGTTTGTCCGTAGGACTTGCTTCGATCATTCGCGGTGATGGATAACGCAGCGGGACTTACAGTTAATTGTCCATTGTTGTAGGTAATCGAGTAATCACTTGCAGTAAACGTACCACCGGTAGCGCTTGACGCCACAATCGCATACGGACTTCCAGCGACATGAGCAGTATTAGCTGCACCACTACTGGTTAAAGTCACACTGCCAACTGTTTCACTATTTTGTAAACCGGATGAACTAAACGCTGAAGTTCCAAGTGAAAGCGTTGTTCCATAATTCTTGCTTCGATTATTTGCGGTGATGGTTAATGGCGCTGCAGTAATCGTACCAACATTTGCATTCGTGCTAGTCGGACTGATTTGATAACCAAACACAGTTGCACCACCATTCGTCGCGCTTGCTATTGCAATACCAGACGCTACAACATTAATACCAGTTCCAACATTTGCGCTACCATACGTTCCACTTGCAGTACTTAACGTGACAGTATCTCCATCAATCACGCCGGCTAAACTATAATTTCCAGAACTGATCGTGGCAGCAGTGGTTCCGGTATAACTTTTTGAAACAGTTCCAGTGAGCGTCGGTGTGATGCTAGGAGCAATGGTATAAAGAAATCCATTACCAGTTCCACTCGGTGTCGTTGAATTATAAACTGCGTTATATTGTTTAAAATTATAAGCCAACCCACCGCGTGTATCATTGGCAGGATTGCCTGACCAAACTAGAAATGATCCTGTACCGGGATTCAATGCGGAAGCACCGGCATTATTGATGAACGTACCACCCGCCAATACAATGCCTGGTGAATTTGCTGTGATGGTTGAATTGAGTGTGATTGTGGCGCTGGGAGCCACCAATGTCACACCACCCAACGCCGTAATTCCGTTCACCGTTCCAATATCATCCGTCAAGCTTGCTACGGTCAGTGGACTGCTGGTTGCATTCGTCACAGCAAGTGCCGCGCCACTTCCTAATGATGCGGCTAATTGAGTGAATACGTTACTTGTATTTGTTAATGTTGCACCACTTGCATTGCGTAATAATAAACGCGCACTATTACTGCCGAAATTAATCGCGCCACTTTGTGTGATACTGCCCGCAGTTTGCAGTGTCAAAACACCGCTGGCGGCGACGTTGCTGGCAGGTGTCCATGCTGCAATACTAATATTTCCGGCTGTGCTATTTCCAATACGCAGGTTCGTTGTTCGAACATCATTTAACATGGCTGATGTCAGTTGTAACGTACCGGTGCCGCCTGCGATTCCAATGGTGGTGTTAGACGTGCTGGGTTGTAATATGACATTTGCAGCAGTGCCAGTGCCTGTACCCGTTCCACCAATTTGCGAAGGAGTGCCACTGGTATTAAAACTCATATTATTTGCGGTTAAATTAATTATGCCAGTGCTCAGCAATTGCGAACTTGCATTTAAAGTCAGCGTATTTGCACCCGCATTTTCAGTGATGTTACCTGCACCCGCACTCACAATTCCACTCGCTGCGTGTGTGATGCTACCGGTATTGTTGATGGTAATGTTGCCGCCACCTGCCTGACTAATGCTGTTGATCGTGAGTGGTGCTGCTGTATTTGTCAGTGCAATATCTCCACTGGTGATGTTTGTCGCATTAAAACTAGTAACCGTATTTGCATTTGTTAATGTGGTTCCACCGACAGAACTCGTTGTTAATAATGCGCCACTCAACGTACCTATACCGCTTTCAGAAACCGTACTTCCTGTCGACGTTAAACTAATATTTCCACCGATGCTTGAAACAGCATGAGCAATTGACATTGCGCCTGGTGTTTGTAATGTAATGTTGGCGGCACCCGTCGATGTTGAAATAGCGCCATTGGTTGATAACGTTCCTGTTGCATTGACCACAGATAACGTTCCACCGGCTGCTGAATTGCTAGCCGTTAATAAGAGGTTGCGATTATTGTTAAAACTAATGTTACCCGATGTGCTATTTGTGAATGAGGCGGAAGAAATTAAATTACCGACGTTACTCAAATTGATGCCGGTCGCGGCCTGAGCGGTTAAAGTGCTTGCTCCAGGAGTGGTTCCCATGGTTATTAAGTTTGAATCACTGATTGCACCACCCGCTGTCAACGACAAATTACCTTGGGCTGCATAAGTAATGATGGGCAGCGTCATGCTGGCATTCGGTAAGCTAATCGTAAGATCGCTACTCGCAGCAACCGCGATACCAGTGCCACCGCCAACCACATGTGTGCCTGTTCCATTACCTTTAATTGAAGCAGTGCCTACGATGCTAATGGGATTATTCACCGTAATACCATTACCTGAGAAAGTTAACGCGCCGCCATTGCTAATGCCTGTTCCATTCAACGTAATCGTATTGGTGTCAGCTAACGTGCCACTAAAATTTAAATCCAACACAGCGCCCGATGCGACAGTTGCAGCACTTCCGCCACTGCCTGATCCACCCAATGCACCGGTGCTTGCAATACTGAGAATACCGTTACTGACGGTGGTGGGACCGGTATAAGTATTCGTATTAGATAACGTGAGTGTGCCGGCACCTGTTTTGCTGAATCCCGCGCTCGAGCCACTGACAACACCGGATAGCGCGGTATTATTGGCAGCGACTGAAAAGATATTATTTGTTCCTGTCAGACTAATTGCTTTTGCGCTACTAAATGCAGCCGACGTATTTAATCGGGCGGTACTACCGGTTGCTGAACTGTTTAGTTGAATATTGCCACTCGTATTGATTAAACTTCCGATGGCGGTTAAATCCAATATTGCCGTTGAGTTTGCGCTGGGTGAGATGACAATATTGCCACCGGCTATTGGTCCAAATCCGCCGATAGCGGATGCAGCTAAAGTACCGTTATTAATTGTCGTGGCGCCAGTGTATGTATTCGTATTTCCTAATGTCCAAGTGCCCGTTCCTGTTTTTGTCACGGAGCCTGTTGTTGTCCCAATGACACCCGTGAGCGATGCGTCTCCACTACCCGTTAATACTAATCCAAATGTATTTCCTGTCACGCCGCCCGCTAAAGTCAACGTTCCGCTACCGGATGCATCAATGCTACCGCCACTCGCGGTTAAGTTGATGACGCGAAGCGTTGAACTTCCTGAGCCGGTGTATTTGAGTACGCCTGTTGCGCCCAGATTAATAATGGAACTTGCAGCGCCTGTACCGATTGAGCTGACTACGCTTGCATTAGCAAGCACCGGTACACTCAATGTTCCTGCACTAATGATCGTTTGACCGGTGAAAGAACTTAAAGCACTAGTTAAGGTTAAGGTTCCAGTACCGAGCTTCGTGATGCCGAATGTGGCGCCACTGATTAAAGAAGAAATCGTCAGATCATCTGCGGCTGTACCATCAGCCACGGTGATTTGACGCGACGCGCCGAGTGCCAAATTACCTGAAACTGTAGAGCCTGTGTCACCTAAGCCATTCACATTCTGCGTGATGTTTCCACCCAACGTTAATGTGCCTGTTCCCGTTGCAACTGATGCACCCGCTGAATTGCCACTATACAACGTTAAAGCGCCAATGGTTTCACTAGTATTATTGGTGGCAAGATCTAATGATGCGCCAGGCAAAACAGTCACTAAGCTTGAATTACCAATCGCAGTCGTTGCACCACTTGCTGTTCGGAGTGTTCCACCCACGATAGTAAAATTACCGGAGGCTGCGTTGTTCGCTAATGTTAATACACCCGCACTATTTTTTGTTATTCCACCTGTTCCCGACATTGCAGAGCTAATCGTTAAATCACCGCCTGACAATGCAAATATTTTTCCCTCATTGGTTCCAAAAGCAAGTGTTCCGCCAGTATTCGTAATGGTGTTAGATCCTGTTGTTGAAAACACGCCGCCACTGGTGACAGTGACGGTGCGTGTATTAGTTAAGGTAAGAGTATTTCCGCCCGTGAGTAATATCGAGTTATAGGCCAGATTTGAGTTTGGTGCAGTGAATGGCGCATTAATCAGCATATTAGCGGCAGCGGTCGATGTGGTTGCATATTCACTTCCAAGCGCAAGCGGTCTAATGCCGGTTGTATTTGCTGCATTACTTGCAGGATTAACATTATGCGTCACAAAACCAATACCCGATCCTGTTTCGGATGTATCGCCGATGGCGAAAGGAACGATCGGTTTATTGAATGCCGTGGAGTTACCGCCCGTTAAGCCTAAGCCAGTCGCCGTGGTAAATATAATATTCGTATTTCCTGCACCTGCTGTTGCACCTAAATTCGTTCCTCTAAATAATACGGTTGCGCCTGCTGTACGACTGATGCTGGCAAAAGTTAATTGAGTCGAACCACCCGTTCCAGAAACGACTGTAATCTTTGAACTACCTAAAGGTAAATTCAATTGACCCACACTTTCAGCCGCATTCGTGGCCGCGGTATTACTTCCTTTAAATACAAATTCACCACCATTTAACGTGAGGGTGCCTGCAATTCGATTGGTATTATTCGTTGCACTGTTATCCAGTGTTAAAGTACTATCCTGATCAACAGTAAATCCTGTGCTATTGACTGCAGTACCATTACCACTAAACGTCATTGATCCTGCATTTATCGCAGTGGCGCCAGAATACGTATTTGCTTGTGTTAATGTGACTGTGCCTGAACCTTGTTGCGTCAAACCACCCGAACCTGCAATGATGGCAGATTGCGTGACTGCGCCTGCTGCATTCAATATTAAAGAAGAACCGGCAGCGCCGGTGGTGATTGCAGCATTAATGAAAATATCATTTGCGGCCGTTAACGTTAATGAATTCGTGCTTGCCCACGTTACGGGATCAACAACTTTAATAAAACCTAAACCTGTTCCACTGCTATTGGTGGTTGTCACAACCACATTAGAACTTCCTAACGCCGTTTGTAAATTTGAAACGGTCAGAAGTGAATCTTGTATTGCACCTGATCCTGCAAACGTACCACTGGATGCTGTATCTGCACTGGTATCCGTTCCACTCATTCCTGCTGCGGTGGCATTCGCTTGATTGCTTGCAATATAAATATTTGTCGGATCAAGCAACCAAGTTCCTGTGGCACCCAACGGCGCGCGTGTATCAACAAAAATATTTTCTACATCAAGATAGTTTTTGCCAGATGTTTCGATATATCCACCATTACCACCCAATATTCCGCCGCGTGCACTCAAGCTGCCATGAAATGCTGTTTGGTTATCTGACCAGATTGCGATTTTTCCGCCATTACCCAGTGCTAATGCATCTGCATTCAGTTTAACGCTGTGATCGACAAAAACTCGTGAGGCATTTTGTTCAGGGCCTGCGCCATTAAAATTTCCACCGACTAAAATCGTTCCGCCACCACTTTTTCCTGAAACATTAATCGCTGCATTGTTGACGAGTTGAATATTGTCACCGAGTACTTTAACTGTTCCACCACGTTGTCCTTGGTGTTTACCCATTGCCACCATTTTGCCAGACACTTTGACAATACCTTTTCCGCCACCGGATAAAATAATCGAGCCACCGCGTTGTGAAATGGTGTTGGCTTCAATACGGCCTGACATGTTAATTGCATTATCTAAGATGCTACCTGCGGTTTTTGCCGTTAATAAAACTTTTCCGCCGTTCGCAAAAATCTTTCCTTTGTTACTCACCGCTGCATCGAGTTTGCGACCGTCAGGTGCAACAGCGGGTTGTGCAACTTCAGAATTCACACCAAACTGAATCATTTGATCGCCATAAAAATCGATCGTGTAAGCCGTGCCTGAAGCAAGAATCACGGTTCCCATTTTTGCGATGATGACGCCATTGTTTTCCACACCAGGCGCAACGAGTGCTGCGATACCTTCATTGCGAATCGTAATTTTGCCATCGTTAATAATGGTGCCATTCCAATTTGGTGATTGCACAAAACGAAAATTACCGGACATAAAATCTTGATTAGTAATGTTTGCTGTAGTGGCAATCAAACCGGCGACATCAATTCGTGCGGTTGACGTAAACACCATGCCGGCAGGATTTAATAAAATAATTCTGCCATTTGCTAAAATGGCACCGCTAATGACGGATGCGCCCATCGCAGGACTAATGCGATTGAGCGTGATGGATTGGGAGGAGGGTTGTAGATATTGAATTTTTTCCTGTGCGCTGATGTTATAACTTCTCCAATCGATAACTGCTTTATCAGTAGCTTGATTTACTTGAACGGTGTTGGCACTGGGATTTGAAATGGTTGCGCTACCGGCGGTGACTTGTCCGCCTTCTGGGTTCGCATATGCAATGTTGAAAATAAAAGACAACAGAAAACTGAACGTTAAAACCAAGAAATGTTTTATTGTTCCTCGAACGTGTCTTCCCGTCTGTGTGTGTCTTTCCTCATTATGGCTGTTTCGATTAGTGGCCATAGTTGTAAATACGTGTAGTTCTAATTTATTGTCTTTACAATAGAAGTATAGAACATGAATGGAAAAAATCCACAGCGTGGGAAATTTATTTTACCAATAAATTCAAAGCCTTGCAACAATTTGAAAGAATCCACGGGCTTGTTGGGGATTTTGACTGAGGGGCGTGAGGGTGGTTGACTGACGACTCAATGGCTTAGCGACGAAAAGCTCCCCATACACATGTGGGCTAAAATACAGGCGCATTCCAGCGCCAGTTGAGGTCAAATCTTGTCGTTGTGGTGTATTGACTGTATCGAGATTCCACGCAACACCGACATCATAGAAAATATAATATTCAACTGATTGCAAAAAATATTTTTCCGGTTGTGCATCCAGGCGCAATTCGATTTTTCCCGCGAGACCTTCATCACCCACTATTTCAGAAGGACCATAACCACGTCCATAAATAGGTCCACCCACACTGTATTGCTCTGCTGCCAGCAAGGGTTGAAAGGAATACTGTCCGTTAAAAGAAGTATAAACGGATATTTGATTGTGAATGGGTTGTAAACGAGAGAAAGAGCCCGTCACTCTGGTATATTCCGCACGGCCATCTGGTCGTGATTGTTCTGAATGCATTTTTGCACCCAGAATAGGAAAACCGTGGATCACATCCAGAGCAAAATTATCAGATCCACTCCATCGATCAGACGTATCATAAGTTGCACCCAGTGTTAATGAACGAATGCGATCTTGATACAGTGGTGTCGCCAAAATCGTGGATGTGACATTTTGATAATTAGCATAGGCATGTAGCGATAAATTTCGTTCGCGCGAACGAATCATGGCGTAAGTTAAATTTGCATAAAACGACGCACTTAATCCGACGATTTCGACCGGCTCTAATAAAAATTGCGGTTGAGTGGCAGTATAGCTTGTGCCAACTGTTAAATTTAATCCTTTACTGTTTAACGGTTCTGTATGAGATAAATTGTAATATTGCAATTCCTTTTCATTCGCGGTGACGGTGATCGTTGCAGACGTTGTATCACCACCAACAAAGATAGAGTTTGCCGCCAACAGCAGAGAGGATTGAATAGGCCCTAAATAACGTGTGCCGTAATTATCTTGCGAAATACCCCCGGTAATTACTTTGTTATCAGCAACTAAGGTTAGATCGGCTGAATCCGGTACGGTTTTTGAGGGAATGATGACTGCTTTGACGCTAATGCCAGGCAAGTCATTCGCGAGCAATATTTCGCGTTGCATGACGTTTAGATTCAATGGCTTTGATTGCAAAATATGTTGACCATATTCTTCAATCAATTTTCGCGCACCACCTGGGGTTCCGGTCACCGTCACGGTACTGATAAACCCTTCCACCACTTCAACTTTTACTGTGCCATTTTTAATTTCTTGCGGTGGAAGTAAACCGCGCGACAAAATAAATCCGCGCTCTCGATAGAGCGTCGTGATTTTTTGCACGAGGGTTTGTAAATCAGCGATCGAAATAGTTTTGTGTAAAGAAGAAGAAAAAATGGCTTGCAGTTCTTCATCGGTAAAAACAGTATTGCCAGTAATAATCACGCGGTTAAGTTTAAATTTAATTTTTTCGGCCCCCGGAATCGGGGCATGCGGCTGAGCTTCATTTTGCACGGGGGCAAGCGCTTTTGTTCGATGAGTCAAATTTTCTTTTTCGATATTTTTTTGTACTTGGCCGGGGTCAAAGACATTAGGAAGTTGAAAAGGGATATTGGCAGGATAAACCGGAGAATTTAATCCGATGATGATCCCAAAAATTAAAAAAAACCCAATAATTTTCCACAACATTCCATTGTTCTTCATGAGCTACATATTACTATTGTTGAATAAATATCTCTACCGTATAATCATTGAGCCAGGTCTTAAAAGGGAGTTTTAAGATGAAGAAATTAGTGGGAGCTTTCTGTGTTATCACTGCGGTTTTTATCGTGGGATCTGCAGCGCTGCAAGCAGCGCAAGATCAAAGCTCGGTGCAATCTGATATCACCAAAACATCATAAGATATGTTCTAATCCAACGATCAATTCGTTTAATTCCATTACCTTTTTGCAAGCTAATAAAACCCCCGGCATAAAACACTGGCGATCGATTGAATCGTGCCGAATTGTGAGGGTTTCACCACTACCACCAAAAATAATTTGTTGATGGGCGACAAGTCCGGGTAAGCGCAGAGAATGAATACGAATTTGTTGATAATCCGCACCGCGCGCACCAGGAACCGTTTCTTTAGCGGTTTTAGCCGTGCGTGGAGTTTGTTTTTTCGCAATCAGATCCGCGGTGTACATGGCAGTTCCCGAAGGGCTGTCAAGTTTGCCATCATGATGCATTTCAATAATTTCAACTGCGGGAAAATATTTCGCAATATCGACGGCATGTTTCATCATGAGTACCGCACCCAATGAAAAATTAGGCGCAATAATTCCGCCCAACTTTAACGTGCGACAACGTTTTTGTAATTCCTGGATTTGTGCATTGAGTAATCCCGAGGTGCCAATGACCGGATGCACGCCCGCCTCAATGATCGTGGCTAGATTTTTATAAACGACATCAGCATTGGTAAAATCAACCACGACGTCTGCCCGTGTTTGTTTTATTTCAGTTGCTAAATCATGCGCGCGACCGGTTTGTCCAACCAAGATAAAATCAGCATCATCACTAATTGCTTTTACCAGCGGTTGGCCCATTTTTCCAGCTGCGCCATTGATAAGAATTCGAATTGTCATGAAAAAAATTCCTCATGCGATGGCAAATCAGTATAATCGATTTCGAGGTGATTGCTAAGTGATAGATAAAGACGGTTTTAGACATGGTGTCGGCATTATTTTGGTGAACCAAAAACGTCAATTATTTTTGGCGAAACGCATTGGTAAACCGGCTTGGCAATTTCCGCAAGGTGGGATGAAAGAGACGGAAACACCGGAAGAAGCCATGTTTCGCGAACTCAAAGAAGAAATTGGTTTACATCCCGAAGATGTGAAAATTATTGGCATGACGAAACGCTGGTTGCGTTACCGTTTACCCAAACGCTTAGTGCGCCAAAATTCAAAACCATTATGCATTGGACAAAAACAAAAATGGTTTTTATTGCGCATGGTGAGTCAAGATAATTCCGTGAATTTAACCGCAACCGATAGCCCTGAATTTGATTCTTGGGCGTGGGTCTCTTATTGGTATCCATTAACCCAAGTGGTGCCGTTTAAAAAACGCGTTTATAGCTTGGCGATGAAAGAGTTTGCTCGTGTGGTGCTCTCAAGACGATTCTGGGAGACTTAATGCATGTTAAATATCTTACGCCGTATCATTCAAGAGGTGGCAAACGCCCGTCATTTTAAAGATGCATTGCAAATTATGGTGAAACGGGTTGCGCGCGCGATGAATACCGAATCGTGCTCTATCTTTTTGCTTGATCGGAAGCACGGCGAATATGTATTAACCGCAACACAAGGTTTAAATCCTCAGGCGGTTGGAAAAATTCGTATTCCGATGAACCAAGGGTTAGTGGGTTTAGTCGGCGAACGTGAAGAGCCGATCAATATAGATGATGCCTCTAAACATCCGCGTTTTTTATCCATGCCCGAAGTCAAAGAAGAATCTTTCAACGCATTTTTAGGCTCCCCGATTATTTATCATCGTCAAGTGTTAGGCGTGTTGATCGCACAACAAAGTGAAGCACGACGTTATGATGAATCAGAAGAAGCTTTTCTTGCGACGTTGGCGACACAGCTTGCGGCCATCGTCGCGCATGCTGAAGCGACGGGTGAAATTGCCCATTTATTTAATGCGCGTGAAAATACCGATGAAAATATTTATTCGGGAATTCCCAGTGCGCCGGGTGTCGGAATTGGTGTGGGCGTTGTGATTTTTCCGCTGATGGATCTTTCATTGGTTCCCGATCGTGAACCAGATGATATTGAAACGGAAGTTCGTTTGTTAGAAATGGCGCTCGCAGCCGGACAAGAAGATTTTCGTGTGCTGAGTGAACGTCTTTATCCCAATTTACCGATTGAAGAACGTTCGCTGTTTGATGTGTATCAACGCATGCTGGATACAACGGATTTAGGGGCGGAAATTGTGCGCGCAATTCAACGCGGAAATTGGGCGCAGGGCGCATTGCGTGAAGTGATAGAAAAACATGTGACGCATTTAGAAAGCATGGACAATGAATATTTACGCGAGCGCGCAGTCGATGTCAAAGATCTTGGACATCGTGTGCTTGCGTATTTGCAACGCAATGAGCGCACACTACCAGAATATCCCGAGCACAGTATTTTGATTGGAGAAGAATTAAGTGCAGCTGATTTAGCCGAGGTGCCAGAAGGTTGTCTAGCTGGTGTGATTTCAGCAAAAGGATCCAGTAGTTCACATGTCGCGATTCTTGCGCGCGCCATGGGTGTGCCCACCATCATGGGTGTCAGTGATATTCCACTGCATGAATTACAAGATAAAGAAATTATTATCGATGGCTATTATGGCCAGATTTATGTTGAGCCAAATGCGACATTACGCGAAGAATTTCAACGTCTTGCCTTGGCAGAACGTGAACTCACTGCATCACTCGAAGCATTGCGTGATGAACCTGGACAAACAGCGGATGGCGAGCGTGTTTCACTGATGGTGAACACGGGATTGGGTGCGGATGTGGGATTGTCTCTGGCGGCAGGCGCTGAAGGCGTTGGGTTGTATCGCACCGAAACGCCATTTTCTATGCGCGATCGTTTTCCCACCAGTGAAGAACAGCGCGTACTGTATCGTCAACTGTTAGCCTCATTTGCGCCACGCCCAGTGACGATGCGCACATTAGATGTGGGTGGCGATAAAGCATTACCTTATTTTCCCATCAAAGAAGATAATCCTTTTCTCGGTTGGCGTGGCATGCGTTTAACATTAGATCATCCAGAAATTTTTTTGACGCAAACACGTGCGATGATGCGCGCGAGTAAAGATTATAATAATTTGCGTATCATGTTGCCGATGATCACTGACGTCGGCGAAGTGGATGAAGCTGTGCGGATGTTAAAAAAAGCTTACGCGGATGTGTGTGAAGAAGGTTATGACATTTACATGCCAGAAATTGGGGTCATGATTGAAGTGCCTTCGGCCGTTTATCAAGCACGTGCGATTGCAAAGCGCGTCGATTTTTTATCAGTGGGCAGTAATGACTTGACGCAATATATTTTAGCGGTTGATCGTAATAATTCTCGCGTCGCAAATTTATTTGATTCACTCCATCCTGCTGTGTTGCGCGCATTGTTACAAGTGGTGGAAGCGGGTCATCATGAAGCGAAACACGTGACGATTTGCGGAGAATTAGCGGGCGATCCGGTTGCTGTTTTATTATTAGTGGCGATGGGATTTGATTCACTCAGCATGAGTGCATCCTCATTAAGTCGGATGAAATGGGTGATTCGTCAATTTACCAAGAAACAAGCGTGTAAATTGTTGCAAGATGTTCTCGGCATGGAAAGTGTAGTGATGATACGTTGTCATATGGAACTTGCGCTTGAGCAAGTGGGTCTGGGCAGTTTGGTTCGTGCTGGCAGAAGATAGGTCGCATGTTAATAATTTATTTCTTGATAGGTGCATGTGCAGGCTTGATGTCGGGTCTGTTTGGAATCGGCGGCGGAGTGGTTGTCATTCCCGCGTTGTCGATGGTGTTTCTGCATCACGCTGACATTCCAAATCAATATTTAATGCAAATGGCAGTCGGCACATCGCTTGCCATTATGATCATCACGTCATTGTCAGCACTCTATGCACATCATAAACGTCAAACGGTGCGTTGGTTTATCGCAAAATTAATGTTGCCAGGATTAATCATCGGTTCGATCGTAGGCGCATTAATAGCGCATTTACTCTCATCTTCTTTTTTGCAAATCTTGTTCGCCATTTTTTTAATCATCATGGGTTTAAGACTGTTGCTCTTGGCGCAAGATCCAAACGTGAGTGGTGCATTGCCTCTGTGGGTGGTGCGCAGTGTTTCTTTATTCATTGGAATATTATCCAGTTTATTGGGAATTGGCGGTGGTGCATTGATCGTGCCTTTTTTATTGCGCTGTCAATTAGACATGCGTGAGGCGGCGGGCACCTCAGTGGTGTGTGGTTTAGTGATCGGGATCATTGCAACATTAAGTTTTATGATCCTCGGATTATTTTCGCGGCAATCAATAGCGGGTAGCACGGGCTATATTTATTGGCCGGCTTTTTTTGGTGTAGCAGTGATGAGCATCCTCTTTGCGCCCATTGGTGCTATACTAGCGCATCGCTTACCCACAGAATTATTGAAGCGTATTTTTGGCGTGTTTTTATTGTTAATGGCGTGTGATATGTTGTGGTTGAAATAACATGTTGATTTATCCAACGATCGATCCAATTGCTTTTCATTTAGGTCCATTGCCAGTGCATTGGTATGGATTAATGTATCTCATCGGTTTTTTGGGCGGATGGTTGTTGCTGACATGGCGCATCAAAACATCGCCGCGTGGATTTACTCAAGAACAATTGTCCGATCTTTTATTTTATATCGCGTTGGGCGTGATTATCGGCGGTCGTTTGGGTTATGTCATATTTTATGAATGGGACATCATTCTAAAACATCCGCTGCAAATTTTTGCGATTTGGCAAGGTGGAATGGCGTTTCATGGTGGTTTGCTCGGCGTCATGATTGCGTTGTGGTTGTATGGACGCAAAATCAATAAATCATTCATTGAAATCGGCGACTTTATTGCACCCGTCGTGCCGATTGGTTTAGGTGCGGGGCGGCTGGGCAATTTTATTAATGGCGAATTATGGGGACGCATGACAGATGTGCCGTGGGCAATGATTTTTCCCAACGGGGGTGATATCCCGCGTCATCCTTCGCAATTGTATGAATTTTTTCTCGAAGGTGTCGTGCTGTTTTTCGTGTTGTGGATTTTTTCCCGCAAAGAACGTCCACGCTGTGCGGTGTCCGGATTATTTTTATTATTGTATGGATTGTTTCGCTTTAGCGTGGAATTTTTTCGTGAACCGGATTTTCAAATTGGCTTTGTCGCATTTGGTTGGATGACCAAAGGACAACTGTTATCAATTCCCATGATCGTGGCCGGAATTATTTTTCTCGTTTATGCTTATCGAAAGAGGAGAAATGCGTTATGCAACAATACTTAGATTTTTTGCGTCATATTAGCAATCACGGTATTAAAAAAGCGGATCGCACTGGCGTTGGGATTACGAGCGTGTTTGCGTATCAAATGCGTTTTGATTTACGCGCTGGATTCCCTCTGCTCACGACAAAAAAATTATCGCTACGTAGTATTATTCACGAATTACTGTGGTTTTTAAAAGGCGATACCAATCTGCGTTATTTACACGAACATCAAGTAACAATTTGGGATGAGTGGGCCGATCAAAATGGTGATCTCGGTCCAGTATACGGCAAACAATGGCGCGCGTGGCGCACACCGGATGGTCAAGTGATCGATCAAATGAGTGATATCGTGCAGCAAATTAAAAATAATCCTAACTCACGTCGTTTAGTGGTGAGTGCGTGGAATGTCGGTGAATTAGCGCAAATGCGTTTGTATCCCTGTCATTTGTTATTTCAATTTTATGTAGTAAATAACGCATTATCTTGCCAGTTATACCAACGTTCTGCCGATGCGTTTTTAGGTGTGCCATTTAATATTGCGTCTTATTCATTGTTAACACATATGGTGGCGCAACAATGTGATCTTGAGGTGGGCGAATTTATTTGGACGGGCGGCGATTGTCATCTTTACTTGAATCATTTAGAGCAAGCCGATTTGCAATTAACCCGCACGCCTCATGCGGCGCCACAATTAGTCATCAAGCGAAAACCCGCGTCGTTGTTTGAATATCAATTTGAAGATTTTCAAATTGTGAACTATCATGCGCATCCACATATCAAAGCAGAAGTAGCGGTTTAGGGAAGATTATCAGGGAGATAAAAATTCATGCGTATCGGGCTGTTAGTTTTTTTGATGTTAGTGAGTGTCAATTTATTTGCTGCAGAAAAAAATTTTTGTACGCCGCTGACGAATCTCAGTCAAAACAAAGAAATTATTTTACCGGGGCCTGATGATCCGAAAGGAATAAAAATTTATTTTTTTACTAATAAAACGTCACAAAGTATTTGGATCGATCATCCGGTCGAACGTCCGTCGGCAAGTGCAGGGTGGTCGTCTTATTTACGTAAAGAAAATTCCTCTGCGTTATTAGTCAATCGCAAAGATTTTGCCATCAGTTGCGCGGTGATTGCACCGGGGAAAGTGGATTATCTGGATTGTGCGAAAGCGATTTCGGTGTGTGTGGCGGATAAGGTGACGGTGGCGTCGAGTCGCAAAGGGACGTATTGGTTGGCGGAAGATAAGAGTTGGGATGAATTGTTGAAGGCGTTGAATAAGCGCGGCGTGCAAATAAAATAATCCAATCGTGAACGTGCCCGTGTGCGTGCCCGTGCCCGTCTAGATCGGAA
>CAZOFA010000048.1:3719-17210 GCA_964578975.1 uncultured Coxiellaceae bacterium | reverse complement strand
TTGTTTTTACACTACCCGCGGTCTTTAACCTAAAAACCACCCCGGCACACCCAATATAACCCGGCCCCCCCCCCCAACCCCCGGGGCACGACGTGTGGTAAAAGGAGTATTTTAACGATAAAGTACAGAATGGCAATGTGTGATTCAAAAGAATGTTTTTATCATAGTTGGAAAAAAATAATGGCTCTAAACCCAGAAAATATCGATAAAAAAATTAAAAAATATTTATATGGCAAACCGCAGGCGGTTCAAGCTATTTGTCCGGCTGGCATGGATAAAATAGCATTAAATGAAGTTCAATTTATTTTAAATAATTTATGGTTTAAACAAAAATATGTTAGTGAATTTTCGCTAACCAAAAATATTATACACATTGAACCTATTCATTTATTTGCGGTGACCGAATTATTGATGCGCAGTCAAAGTCTTTCTGATATTCGCTTAATTATTTTTTCAGGCAATGCTTCAGGAAAATCAATATTTAAAAAGAAATGTTTAGATATCAACTGGCAGTTGTATCTCAATAAAAAAATGTCTTTAAAAATAAAAGTTAATTCTGTGGCGAGCAGAGCTTTTCATGAAAGCGGGTTGAAGGAAATTTTGAGTGAGATTCTGGAAGAGTATGTCGATGAAATCGTGAGTGGTGAGCATACTCAGGAAACCACCAGTCTTTTTGTGAATCTTTATAAAAATAAACTAGTAATAAGTATTTCTCTAGCGGGTGAGCCACTTTATAAAAGAGGATATCGCGATGTTTTGCCCGCGAGCGCGCCATTACGGGAAGATGTGGCATTTTGCTGTCTGCGGCGTGCAGTTGAGTTTGCAGATAACGGGCACACTGCCCTTTCCCCACCCTACACTGTTTTAGTTCCATTTTCAGGTACGGGTACATTTGTTTTTGAGTATTTACAGTATTATTTTAAATTTTCTCCTGTTTTATTTGCTAGAGATTACGCAATGCAGAAGATGTCTTTTTTCAGAGAGGAAAATTTTAATTTTTTATTAAAAAAAGCAAAAGAACATGTGTTGTCATTCACCGATGACATAAATTTTATTTGCATTGATCATTCAAAGGAAGCGATGTCAGCATGTTTAACTAATATGAGCAATATAGAAAAAGTTTTCAAAGACTTCTCAGCGAACGCGATTCAATATTACGAAAAAGATTTTTTTAATCTTGATTTTTCTAACATCATTGAGAATAAAAATGTTTTTATGCCACTGAATCCACCTTATGGGATTCGTATCGGGAAAAATATGGATTCAGTCAATTTTTATAAAAAAATAGCTGATAAAGTGAATGAAATTTTAGAAATCACCCTAAAATTGGAAAAAAAACTCGTTGGTTTTATTTTATGTCCTGATGAAAACACTTGGTCCAAGTTTTGTAAGATAATAAAAAATATGAAAACTGAAACGTATCATTTTACGCAAGGAGGGTTGGACATTCGGGTGTGTCAGTTTACGTCGTGACAATTTATTTAAAAATGTCAATGAGATACTGAGAAATTTGTTCGAGCTCGACCACATTGTCGACAGCTCCGAGTGATTGGGCAACACCCGCCATCCCAAAAACGACCGCACTTTTTTCATCCTGAATAATCGTATGACCATGCGCTTTTTTTAATTCAAGCAACCCTTCAGCGCCATCAAACCCCATTCCCGTTAATAAAACGCCAATGGCTTGATCACCGCAGGTTTTAGCAATGGATTTTAATAACACCGTTGCTGAAGGACAGAATCCTGCAACCGGTTCGCTAATAATTAATCGAGCAACCAATTGTCCATGCACAGATTTCACGGTTAAATGCTGTTTATCAGGTGCAAAATACACAGTGCCGGCTTTCAAGATTTCGTGATCCACAACATTTTTTATATGTAACGACGTATTTTCATTTAACCACTGACTAAATCCCTCGATATAACCAGGAATCATGTGTTGCACAATAACAATCGGAACCGGAAAATCAGCCGGCATTTTGGATAAAATAATTTTTAAAGCGCGTGGACCACCCACTGATGTACCAATCGCCACAATAGTAAAATTTCTATTTGCGATTTTATTTTCAATTTGACTGGGTTGCGGTTTTTCTTGAGTCCGAGGTTTTTGATGAAAGCGACGTCGAATGACTTTTATTTCGGACATGCTGCGCACAGTATCAATTAATCGTTTTTTTTCGCTGGGAAAATTGTCTGAATTAATATTCAAGGGTTTTTCCATCACACTGAGCGCGCCAGCATCCAATGCTTCATAGGTTGCCATCATGGTGTTTTTATTTAATTTTGAACTAATCACAACAATCGGCGTTGGATTACTTCTCATGATATGACGTATCGCCTCGTAACCATCCATGACGGGCATCAAAATATCCATGGTAATAAGATCAGGCTTTAATTGTTCTGCTAACTGGATTGCTTCTTTACCATTTTTTGCCGTGCCAACCACTTGGATATCTTTCGCGGAAGAAAAGATATGCTTCAGAATGATTAATTCTGTTAATGAATCATCGACAATCAGAATTCTTATCATGATTCCTATACCAATTGTGAAACAATTTCTAATAATGCTCCAGATTCAAATTCATTTTTCACAATATACGCATCTGCACCGACTTCAATGCCACGTTTTTTTTCAGCATCACTTCCCAATGAAGTGACGATAATCACAGGCAAATAATTGGTGTTTTCATTTTTCTTCACTTGCTCAGTCAACGTAAAACCATCCATGATGGGCATGGTGACATCGGTAATTAACAAAGAAAATTTTTGTTTTTGTAAAAGTTCCCATGCTTCTTGACCGTTGACTGCGACGGTCACTTGATAATTTTTACTTTCTAAAACATTTTTCTCGAGTGTTCGTGTCGTAATCGAATCGTCTACCACCAAAATATGCGGTCGCTTTGGCGCTTCAGTCATTTTGGTTGAAATTGAAATCGGTGTATATTTCACATTTTGTAATGCTCTCGCGATTAATTCATTGGAATTTAACACAATGATAATTCGATTGCTGCCTGACAATGTCCCACCACCCACACAAGGTAATGAGGTGAATGGATACTGTAAAGGTTTAATGATCATCTCACGTTCACCCAACACTTCATCGATAATAAAACTTACTCGATGTTGAGAATTTTTTTGCAATACAATAATGGATAAATCATTTTTAGCAGAAATATCTTTTTTACTCAGTCCTAATATTTCTGCTAAGGAATGTAGAGCAATAGGATGTTCATCAAGCATAATCGCTTGACTGCCTTGTACCTCAATAATATCGGTTGGTTTGATTAACAAAACGCGCTGCACAAAATTAGTGGGCACCACAAATATTTCTCCACCACACTTGATCATCAAACCGCGCTCACTTGTCAGCGTAAATGGAACACTCAAACAAAATGTCGTGCCTTTTTCCAAATTTGTTTTAACAGAGACCTGCCCTTTTAGTAACTCTAAATTTGATTTCACGACATTGAGACCCACTCCGCGTCCCGAAATATCAGTGATGATTTCTTTGGTAGAAAATCCAGGATGATAAATATAATCGAGTAATTCATCATCGTTTAATTTTTCATATTCTGATTGCGAGATTAAACTTTTATTTAAAATTGTTTCACCAATTCTTTTTATATCAATCCCGGCACCATCATCTTCGATATAAATTAAGACACGATTTTCATCTTCAACTAAATTAATATGGATATGTCCAATGGGAGGTTTTCCTTTAGCTTCGCGTGTCACTTTATTTTCAATACCATGATCCACTGCATTACGTAAAATATGAATGATAGGGTCTTTGATACCATCTAATACCATTTTATCCATTTTGATATTATCGCCGGTAATTGTCAGGTCAATTTCCTTGTTATTTTCATGTGCCAGATCACGCACATAACGTGGAAATGTACTAAATAAATGGTTAGCAGGCACCAGGCGTAACATGCGTATTTCTTCTTGTAATGTATTAAACAAAGTTGATAACTCATTCACGTGTCCACGCATATTTTTATACATTTGATCAATGCTATTTTGCGATTCATAAATATAATCGGCAGAAGTATTAAAGTTTCTTTGAAAATTTTCGTCTGATTTAGTATCAATACTCTGAATTGAAGAAAATAATTTACTCCAAGTCTGACCGAGTTGCTTAGATTTATTATAGAGTTGTGACAAATCAGTATAATGGTCATCGATGGCGATTTTGTTGACTTGCATTTCTTCCATTAGCGCAGAGATCCGATCAATTTGCTCGATTGAGACACGAATCGTTTCTGTTCGTGTCGCCTCATTGATTGGTTTGGCTTCTACCACCGGGGCTTCAATTTTAGGAATGTTTTTTTCAACTGGATGCATGTATTCATCTGTTTTTAAATGATTGAGTAATTCATTTAACTCGAAAGATAATGGTTTATGTAAAACAAAAGATTCCATGGCTGAACGCATTTTATCGACCGCATCTAAGCAGCGATCGATTATTTCTCTCGGTACAATTGTTAAATCTTTTTTAATAAATGCAAAAAGTGTTTCAATCGCATGAGATATTTGTGCAACATCGTTAATACCTAAACTGCGAGAAGCACCTTTCACGTTATGCGCCGCACGAAAAATCGATTCAACTCTTTTATTACGTTCTTCATCCGAAAGATTATTCTTTTCTAACAGTAATAATCCATCAATAATTATTTGCGACTGCTCATCAAGCTCAGACTTGAATGTTTCGATTAGTTGTTTTAATAATTCTGGGTCTAAGCTCATATTGATCCTTATATTTTATAAAAATCGATATTTTCTTTTAATTTTTTTGCAACTTCCGTTAAATTAGAAATCGCTTCTGTTGTTTGCTTAGTACTTTCTACAAATGAGCTGGTCACTTCATTGATTTCATTCATTCCCGCGGTGATTTGCTCGATCCCCACACTTTCTTGACGAATGGATGCTTCAATTTGTTGACTTGCGATCGACGTTTCATGAATTACGGTACTTAAATCACGAACAATATCACCTGTTTGCTCGACTAAACTGGTACCATGATCAACACCCTTCGTTCCTTCTTCTGTCACCATCACTGCTTTTTCAGCAGCATGGCGGATATCTTCCAGAATTTTTTGTACTTGAACGGTCGATTGTTCGGATTGCTCTGCCAAATTTTTAACTTCCGCTGCGACCACGGCAAATCCTTTTCCTGATTCCCCTGCTTTGGCCGCCTCAATCGATGCATTCAATGCTAACATTTTTAATTGCTGGGCAAGTGTATTCACCGCCGTGGTGATTTCACCCACTTGTTGCGTTTGTTGGCTTAAATCTAAAATCGTTTGCGCGATAATTTGTACTTTATCACGCACCAATTTCATTCCTTGAATACTTTGTTCAACCGCCGCTAAACCTTGCTGGCCTTTTTCACGCGTGCGTTCGGCAGATTCCCCTAAATTTTTAGCTTTATCCATCGTCTGCGTCGAACTTTTTTCAATTTCTTCAATTGAGGCAGTAATTTCATTAATGGAAGATGCTTGTTCTGAAGCGCCACTCGACTGAACGTCAATCGAGCGTCTGACTTCATCCATCGTCACCACCATGTTATGGCATGCTTCAGTAATTTGTTTACTAATTGTCGATAAACTACTGGTCATTTTATTCAAGTCGTCACCCAACTGTGTCATCACACTTTCTTTTTCCACCTCAAGATATTGACTTAAATCACCTTTAGCGACTCGACTACTATGTTTACTAAACAATTTTGCGGTACGCAAAATGTTATTTAACAATTCACGGGTATTTTCTTCAGTTTTACGTAGATTTTCTTCATTATTTTTAATTGATTCTTGCATCGTGCTTAATGACAATAACAATTGTCCTGTTTCATCATTTGAATTTATGTCAATAACAACATCACGCTGCCCATTTGCAATTTTACGCGCAATATTAATTGCATTGTTAATCGGTGTTAAAATGACTTTAGCAGTTAGCATTGCAATCAAGGTTGACGAAATGACTATAATAATTAACAAAATTATTTCGATAATGCGAATGGTATGCATATCACTTGTAATTGATTTTGTACCCAATTGCAATTCATTAAACTGAGAATCATATAATCCACCGGCACGTTCGCCCGTTGACATCACTTTTCCATCTAATAAGTCCATCACTAAATTTTCTATTCTCATCGGTTCGGCAAATTCTTGACTGATATTTGCATTATTATTAATTATCATGTTTTCTACTTGGGTTTGTTTTTCTTTTAAATTATTCAATAATAATTTTATTTCTTCCCATCGTTGTTGAAAGGTAGAGGAATTTTTCCAATTATTTTTAATTGAATCAATTTCTTTAATGTCTTGATCGATGTTTACCCAAGCTTGTTTGAAAAGTATTTGTGAGACGTTATCTTTTGTAATATAGAAACCGCGTAATGCAGATTGAGCTAAGTATATTTGTCCACCCATGTCAAGCAATTTATTGTGAATCGGAAGATCAATATCTATAACATTATTCGCAGTTTTTTCACTTGATGTGATGACAAAGAGTGTTGCGCCGACTGCGCACATGAGAATGACCGCAATCACAAAAAATCCCATCAACAATCGTCCACGGATTCCGAATGTTGATTTGTTGGTGGTGACTTCATTGTTTGCGCGCATAATTTAATTTCCTTGTATCATAAAATTTTGTAGGTATCGACCTGATCCTTTAAAGTTTTTGCAATGGCTGCAAGATTATTGATGGCTTCAGTTGTTTGTTTAACACTCGCGACAAATGAACTGGTTACTTGATTGATCTCATTCATTCCTGCAGTAATTTGTTCTATTCCGGTGCCTTCTTGACGCACCGCCGCTTCAATTTGTTGACTTGCAATTGTTGCCTCATGAATCACATCACTTAAACTACGCACAACTTCTCCGGTTTGTTCAACCAAACTCGTCCCCTGATCAACACCTTTCGTTCCTTCTTCCGTGACCATGACAGCTTTTTCGGTGGCACGACGTATATCTTCCAAGATTTTTTGTACTTGTGTGGTGGATTGTTCTGATTGCTCTGCTAAATTCTTTACTTCCGATGCGACCACCGCAAATCCTTTTCCAGCTTCTCCGGCTTTTGCAGCCTCGATTGACGCATTGAGTGCGAGCATTTTTGATTGTTGCGCGAGTGTATTGACGACCGAAGTAATTTCTCCAATTTGTTGTGTCTGATTACTCAAATCAAGAATTGTCTGCGCAATCAATTGCACTTTATCGCGTACTAATTTCATGCCTCGAATACTTTGTTCGACCGCTTCTAACCCTAATTGGCCTTTTTCGCGCGTGCGTTCCGCAATGTCACCTAAGTCTTTTGCTTTTCCCATCGTTTGCGTAGAACTTTTCTCAATTTCTTCTAATGAAACAGTTATTTCGTTAATTGATGACGCTTGCTCTGTCGCCCCAGTCGATTGCATATCGACAGATTGTTTGACTTCTTCAAGTGAAGACACCATGTTATGACATGCTTCTGTAATAAGCTTAGTCACATTCGATAAACTATCTGTCATTCGATTCAAATCATGACCTAAGAGCCCAATTTCATCATTGGTTTCTAATGTAATATGTTGACGTAAATCGCCTGCGGCCACACGACTACTGTGCTGACGAAAAACATTAATCTGTTTTATAATACTGCGAATAGTTAAATACGCGATTAAAATAGAAATGAACACAACAAAAAACGATAAAACATATTCTGCTTTTTGAATGTTACTCATATTATCAATGATTTTGTTTGAACTGGTTTCTAGCAGTTGATATTGTATATCCGTAATACCCATATTCGATTTTGCATCGGGATTCATTTGCCCATTGATTAAATCTATTATTTTTTCAGTGAGAATATCTAATTCATTAATTTGTTTTGTATCTTTAGCGACATCGACATAATTACTATTTAATAACTCTATTTGAAGCGTTTGTAATTGACTCGAGAATTCTTTAATTTGTTGCCACATTGTTAAGGATTGACTATTATTCCAATTTTTTGAAAGATCATCTATTTGTTGTTTTAATGGATTAATTTTATCATTCCAAATATTTTTTTCATTTTTATAGAGTGCATTCCCTGTTAATAGCCATTTATGAATTTCTGTATGCGCTTCACGGATATATGAACCGTACACAAATAAACTATCATAACTTGGCAAATCAATTTTTAATGATTGGTCAATGATAGTTTTTGTCGCGTTAATAATATTTAAACTAATGCCGACCATTATTAATAAAGAAGCTATGATAGTCATGAATCCCAACCATAAGCGTCCGCGGATTCCCAGTTTTAAACCATTTTTAGTCTCATTCATGACTGTATTCCCCCAGCATCAATTTCATATTTTCAATCTCGCCTCAAGTTCCAATATAATTGCTTCCATATTGATAATGGCAATTTCACCATGAAACAATCCCATAATATAACCTGGTTTGATTGCATTATTTGAGGGTATTGGAGCGTCTAATTTTTCACGACTACAAAATCCACTTCCTTGAATCGCGTCGACTGAAAATCCGACTTGTATCGATTTATACTGCACAATAATAATATTTGGGTTAGTTGAAGTGGTACTTTTCGTTAGATTAAAAAATTTTTTTAAATCAATTACATTAATCAATATGCCACGACGATTTATTACGCCGGCAATGAAATCAAAAGTGCTGGGAACATAAGTGATGGGCATATTATGAATAACTTCTTTTGTTACCTGATACGGAATCCCATATTGCTCATCATCCCCCAACTTGAAATGAATATAATGAAACGTATCTTTTTCTTGAATGCGTTTAATTTCTATTTTTGCAATTTGTGTTGAGCGTTCTTGCAAAATTGACAATTCATTGTCATTCAGCGGCATGCATGACAACGCGTCAGTGATGACTCTCTCTGATTTATTTTTCTTATGCATTTTCATTGGCATAATTTACATTTCCTTCAGAGGTATATAATTCAATTTCATGTTTTAGAATTTCAACCAAATGTCCATAATTCAAACCTTGAGAGCCGATGACTTCTTCATTGGCTTTTTTCGTATTCGCAATCAGTAACGCATTATTTAAACTTTTTAATCCAGCATCTTTATTTCTTTGTCTTAAAAATAATAATCCAAGTTGAAAATGCCCAGGCACAAATTGATGATCTAAAAATATTGTTTTTTTAAGAATTTCTTCTGCTTTAGTTAGATTATTTAATTCAATTAAAATTAGTGCGTAGGTAAAATACATGTTTTTATCGATAGAATTTTGTGTTAAACATTCTAAACACATTTTTTCCGCTTCATCGAGTTTACCTAAATTAGCTAATGCTGTGGCTTTAGCACTACAAACAAATTGTTTATCGTTTTCTGCCGATCCATATAATGAAATCATGTTGAGTGCTTCATTCCATTGTGATTGATGTAACAATTCTGTAATTTCAGTTTTAAATTCATGAGTCAATTTTTTGGTGGCCCGTATTTGCTGTACAACAGGTTTAACTAATTTTGGAATGGATACTCTAACCTGTGCAGGTTGAGCCAATACGGGTTTAATGGTTTCAGTTTTTTCGCTCTCACTCGGCCGGGTAAAAATTAGGCCATCGTGATAATGAAAAATAAAATCTGTATCTTTGATGTTGACAGGATCAGATGCGCCTAACATTAAATATCCGCCTGGCACGATGCACGCATTAAGTTTTTTCATAAAATGCGCAATTTTATTATTATCAAAATAGATGAATACATTACGACATAAAATTAAATCCTGCGCATTTGTACCATTAAAAATAGCAGGATAAATATCTTCATTTAAATTAAGATAATCAAAGTGAACTAAATCACGTAAATTAGTCTGTAACGTATACTCTCTATTATTTTGTGTAAAAAATTTTTGTTTGTAATGATCCTCAATCGAACGCATTGACCATTCGCCATAAACACCTGCAATCGCTTTTTTCAATGCTTTTGTATTAATATCGGTGGCTAATAAATTTAACGTCCAGTTACTGAGGTCAGGTATCATTTCGTAAAGCAACATGACAATTGTATAGATTTCCTCGCCAGTGGCGGACCCTGCGCTCCATATCCGGAGTGATAAATTATTCTGTAAGCGTTTTTTTTGTATGATACTGACTAAAATACGATTTTTTAGTAATTCAATTTGATGTTTGTCACGAAAGAAATATGTTTCGCCAACAGTGACGCCAATAATGAGATGCTCAAGCAATGGAGAATGGTCATCGCATTTCACTAATAACACTAAATATTCTTCAGGAGTATGATTAAATTTATGATATGCACTCAATATTGTTTTATGTAATTCATGTGTTTGATGTTGCTTAATGACAATACCAAGCCGTTCATAAATAAATTTAATAAAACCTTGCTCGCTTAGTTTTATTTTTGTCAATAATTTTTCAGTATTCTGATCAGTCATGCTTAAATTCCCATTTTATTTATTAAATTATTATCAATATAAAAGTTAGGATTTACTCTGACTAAATTTGTTTTTAATATTTCGCCCATGTTAATGAATAAGGTAATATCATTATTTAACACAACCGTCCCGATGAACGGTGAGTTTGTATCGTTGAATTGATCTTGCATTTGTATTGCGGCTTCATTAATAAAATCTAATCCAATCACAGAATCAACGATCATGCCTAATTCATGATTTTCATTTTTGCAATATAAAATTGGCGTATCTAAGGAATAGTGTTTATTGCGTTTTAATCCAATCGACATGATAAAATCGATGACAGGAATACTGTGACCCGCTAAATTCATCAACCCAGCAACATAGTGAGGAGAACCTGGAATCGGTTCAATTGCCATCAGTGGAAATACTTTACTGATATAATTTAAATCTATGCAAAAATGCACTCCCTGTGATTGAAAATGCAATATTTGTAAGGTCGATTTTATATTTTTGCCCATACAAAGCTTCCTTTCAGTCGGTTAAGCTTTTTCTTTCAGTTTGGCTAAAAATAAAGTCATTTGTTCAGTATTCAATGGTTTACTTAAAAAATATCCTTGTCCTTGTGGGCAATTGTTTTTTATCAAAAATTCATATTGCTTTTCGGTTTCGACTCCTTCTGCAACCACATTGAGTCCTAAATTTTTTCCCAATGCAATTAAACAACAAACAATAATTCCCCCCTCAGGATGATCAACAACATCTTGTACAAAAGATTGATCGATCTTAAGTGTGCTGATAGGCAAATGTTTTAATCGTGTGAGAGAAGAATATCCGGTACCAAAATCGTCAATTGCAATACTGTGACCGAGTTCATGTAATTTTTTAATGGTTGTAACAAAAGGTCCTGATGTATACGACATGACGGTCGATTCAGTTAATTCGAGCACAATACTTTCCGGCGCTAAATGCGTCCGTTTGATTGTGTTGATAATAAAAGGAAGAAATTCTTCATGTAACAATTGACGTGATGATATGTTAATTGCAAATTTAAAATTTTTAATTTGCTTGATATTCCAATGTTCTGCTTGCGCACATGCCGTGCTAAATACCCAATTACCAATCGACGACATCAACCCTGTTTCTTCTGCAATGGGGATGAAAATATTGGGTGATACAATGCCAAAGGTGGGATGTTCCCAACAAAGTAAAGCTTCAACCCCAATGATTTTTTTGGTGGCTAAATCAAAAATCGGTTGATAATTTAATGAAAGCTCCTTGCGCTCTAACGCAAATTTCAACGCATGTTCTAAACTGATTTTTTTACGATAACGATCATACAATTCAGCTGAATAATATTGATAATTATTTCGTCCTAATGATTTTGCATGATACATTGCAATATCTGCATTTTGCACCAGATTGTTAGGATTCGTTCCAACTTGAGGATAATATGCAACGCCAATGCTTGCGCCCACGCGTACACTATGACTTTCAAGGGTATAACTCATCGAAAGTGAATCAATAATTTTTTTGGCAATGTCGCCGGCTAACTCATGATTTTCAATTTGATTAATAACAATTGCAAATTCATCTCCCCCAATACGCGCAAGAAAATCATTTGCTCTGATACACAGTTTTAAACGCTTCGCCACTTCAATCAATAATAAATCTCCAATATGATGACCAAAACTATCATTCACATTTTTGAAATTATCCAAATCAACAAACAACAAGGCTAACGTAAATTGAAAGCGATCAGCAGCGGAAGTTGCTTCTTTGATCGTTCGATCAAATTGAAAACGATTGTAAACACCGGTTAACGAATCTGTCGATGATTGCAAATAAAGTTTTTGCGTCGTATCAAACAATTGTTGACGCATATCTGAAATTCTTTGCATCGCTTTAATTTTTGCTGCTAATGTAATTTCACTAAATGGTTTTGTCAGGTAATCATCACCACCTGCATCGATGCCTTGAGAAATACTTTGATCGTCGACATTTGCGCTGAGAAAAATAATGGGAATCCAATTTTCAGAATCAATGAGGCGTAATTGTTTTGCGCACTCAAATCCACTCATCCCTTCCATCATCACATCAAGAATAATAAGATCAGGGCGCTGTTGCACAAACGCCTTGATGGCTTTTTCACCTGAATTGACTGCAATGACAGAATGACCTAATTTTTCCAGGGCAGCCGTGGTCAGTGCCAGGTTCGTTTTGGAATCGTCCGCAAGCAAAATATCCACAGGAGTTTCCTCAACTGGGTTTATTTTTTTATTATAAGGTAAATAAGAGCTCTATAGATTGGAATCGGATTAGGCTGGTTTAATATTATACAGTTGCTAACAAAGTAGCTACTTCTTCATCAGTGGTTTGTTCGAAGTTCTCATACCAAGCGCCCACTGCATAAAAGTCAGGGGGACGTATTGGGCAAATTAACTGTTCAACTGATTTTGCTATTTTTTCACAGGTATCTAATGCAGCAACCGGAACGGCAATAATGATGCTCGCGGGGTTTTTTAAACGTAATGCTTGAATGGCGGCACGCATCGTCGCACCCGTCGCAATGCCATCATCCACTAAAATAATCGTTTTATGTTCAAGATCGGGTGATGAACGATTGCCTCGATACGATAGTTCACGACGTTGCAATTCTTTTGTTTCAGATTCAATAACACGATTTATAGCGGCTGGTGCAATGTGACATTCCTGCAACACATCCTCGTTAAACACAACTGTACCACCGGATGCAATTGCACCCATCGCCAACTCATTGTGCCAGGGAACACCTAATTTACGCACGATAAACACATCTAAGGGAAGTGAGAGCGCATGCGCAATTTCATAGGCGACAGGAACGCCACCACGTGGCAACGCCAACACGATGGCATTTTCTTGATGAGCATAGTGCTGCAATTCTTTCGCCAGAATTTTTCCAGCCGCATGTCGATCTAAATATTTTTCCATGAGAATCAACTTTCCCTATACGTCGTCCCCCCGCCCCGAGGGCCACCGGCGGGGGCGGGGGCCGAGGGGGGGGGGTTGGGGTTTTTGTGGGCCTGGATAAACACGAGAGCCCAGTAATGTATTGAAA
>CAZOFA010000048.1:0-3709 GCA_964578975.1 uncultured Coxiellaceae bacterium | reverse complement strand
TTTCACGCGTATTTGTTATATATTTTTTTTTCCTTTAAAAAAATCTTACCATTTCGGGCGTCCGCGCTAGAATTAAACAAGCCCGGGGCGGGGGCACGACGTGTGGCTGTTGAGCTTTTCTGCAGACATGAATCAACACTAGAGCCAATTACTTAATGCAATACCCAATCCAAAACTATTGGTACGATGATTATATTCAATTAAGCTTTGTCCGTAACCACTGAAGACTTGAGCATATCCCTTGAGATATTTTGTGAGAGGAAAACTATAACTTAATGTCATGCCAGCGCGTCTTCCACCACTTTCAATGATATTTTCTCCTTCAAATGCGAGCACTTGATTATAATATTTATAAGCAATAATAAATTTTTCATAGCCCAAATATTTATACATATCGGGATTTTGGCGTTCGTAGGTACTATCGCGAAAAATAATCCAGGGAATCACCGCCACCACCCAATTATCGGTCGACGCAATCGCTGCGAGATAAGCACGATTCCAGCTGCGTTCTAATGTTCCACCTTGACCATTGGATTGATGCACCGCTCCAATATTTATAAAATTTAATTTCCACTTTTTCCCCATATGATAATTCAGCTCTTTGGCAAAGAAAACTTCCGGTTCATAATCCGTTTCACGGAAAAACGCCCGATTATTGTAAGCTTGCCAATAAGACAATTGCGAATAAGCCACCACGAGTGATGTGGAAGAGTTTAAAATATTTTTCCATACCGGCACTTTAAAACTCAGTTGGTATTTAATTTCCGTTGACTGAATCTTTTCATTACCGGGCGTGTTACCAGAATAAATTGAGGTGTAAGGTGAACCAGTATAATAGAAAGGTAAAATATAAGTTGGCATATAAAAAACAATAGAGTAAGGATTTGCCTTCGCTTCATTGCTTAATCGCTCATCCACTGGATTTTTTATTTTTTCCTCTGATGTATTCTTGGCGGGTGTCTCCGTATTTTTAGTTGCAGCATACGTCAGACTAAAACAACAAAATAACAAAACGACTGCAATTCCTTTGCTTAAACAATTATCCATTCTTTTCTCATCCCTCATTTGGAAAAACGTATATCTTGCGCTATTTTTCTGTTGCGGACAAGCCGTGAATTTGTTTAACAACGTGTGTCATCGCAATGGCTGCATCAGCCGCCTCAATTCCTTTGTGTCCTTCTATACCACCAACTCTGTCTTCTGCTTGTTGTAAATTAAATGTCGTTAACACCCCAAAAATAATGGGAATATTTAAAGTTAACATCACCTGCTGACAACCATGACTCACTTGTTGGCACACATAATCATAATGATCCGTATCCCCTCGAATCACCGCACCTAAGCAAATAATTGCTTGATATTTTTTTGTTTCAGCCAACAATTTCGCCGCTAACGGAATTTCAACAGCCCCCGGAACTTGCACCACGTCAATTTGTTGCTGTTGAAAACCCAGTTCAAATAAACGATTCAATGCTCCCGCTAATAATTTGTCAGTAATTTCCTGATTAAACTGACTGACCACAATCCCAAAACGCGCGTCGCTCATAGCCATAATTAATCCATATGAATAAAGTGATTTAATTTAATTTTTTTCGTTTGCAAATATTTTTTATTGTATTCATTGTTGAACACAGGAATCGGTTCGCGCACCACATTCATAATGCCATGATTTTTTAATCCGGTAATTTTCGCCGGATTATTTGTCAACAAACGCACTTGATCAATTCCTCGGTTACGCAAAATATTCGCGGCTAAATAATAACTGCGCGCATCCGCTGGCATTCCTAAATAATGATTCGCTTCAACAGTATCAAATCCCCGACGTTCTTGCAGCGCATACGCTTTTATTTTATTAAAAAGTCCAATGCCGCGTCCTTCTTGATTTAAATAAATTAATACACCGCCCTCATCACCAATACGCTCCAGTGAATAATGTAATTGTTGATGACAATCACAACGTTGTGAACCAAATAAATCGCCGGTCACACAACAAGAATGAATTCGCACTAACACGGGCGTTTTAGCATTTTTTTGTTTTTTAGTTAACACGACATGTTCATGCTGCGTAATTTTTTCTTTGATGATAGAAATATTAAAATTTCCATGTGATTGAATCGGTAATTTAGCCGATACTTCATCTTGAATTAAATTTTCGTGATTGAGTCGATAGGTGATGAGATCATCGATGGCGAGAATTTTAAGTTGATGTTGCTTGGCAAATTTTTTCAATTCGGCCCCACAGGTCATGGTGCCATCTGGATTCATCACTTCACACAATACGGCCGCCGGTTTAAATCCAGCTAAACGCATCATATCCACCGCACCTTCTGTGTGCCCTGCACGTTCTAGCACGCCATTTTTTTTTGCTTCTAATGGAAAAATGTGTCCTGGTTTTACCAGATCATGAGGCGTCGCATGATCATCGATCGCAGTTAAAATGGTGGTTGCTCGATCAGCCGCCGACACACCCGTTGTCACTCCGTGACGCGCCTCAATCGATATCGTAAACGGCGTACCGCGACTACTCGTATTTTCATGTGCGGGCACCATTAACGATAATCCCAATTTTTTAATTTGCGGCGGTGTCATGGATAAACAAAGTATGCCGCTGCAATGCCTAATCATGAAATTAGTGATTTCTGGGGTGATTTTTTCGGCCGGAAAAATAATATCGCCTTCATTTTCACGTTCAGGATGGTCGACTAAAATAAGCATTTTTCCTTGTCGAAGTTCAGTGATCGCATCCTCCACGCGATTAATTGCAGTTTGCATATTGATTCGCCCCCATTATTTTTTCCACATATTTTCCTAAAATATCAACTTCAATATTGATTAACGTGCCGACATGATAGGAATTTACAATCGTGATGTGTTGCGTATGCGGAATGAAAGTCACCGTAAAACAATCTGTGCTTGCAGAAATCACAGTAATACTCATGCCATCTAATGTGATATATCCTTTATTTACAATGTAACGCATCAGCTTACGTGGCACGCGGATGGTACACAGCTTTGCCTCACCTTCATTTTCTAAAGAGATGATTTCGCCAATCCCATCCACATGACCTTGAACATAATGGCCACTCATTCTGCTATTAAATTGGATAGCACGTTCTAAATTAACGATACTGTTTGAATTTAATAAATTAAGATTAGTTAAACGTAATGTTTCCGGCACTAACGTAAGATGCAATTGATTTTCACCCATGTCGGTGATTGTCAGACACACACCATTCACGGCAATGCTGTCGTTGATTTGCAAATCATTTAATGGTTGACGCGGAACGATAGTAAAGTGCTTACACTCATTTTCAATCGTAATTGCTTGAACAAGGCCAACGGATTCTACAATGCCATTAAACATAAATTTACACCCCAGTTATTAAATAATCAGGGCATAAATCAAAGGAACAAATACGAAAAAACTCGCATTTGACGAGAGATCTATCTTCTTTCATCCGGACTTTAACCGTCGGCTTTGGATTTACACCAAATCTGCTGACCTTTTTCGCATTGAAAAAGCGCTCGCGGGCTCTTTTATCTTTTCAGATAAAATTACCGCCGGTAGGGAATTACACCCTGCCCTGAAGATAATTGGATGAAAAACTATGCTTTAAATAGGTATTTGTCAAGATAAATTAGCTATATCCTCCCTCGTCATTGCGAGCGAAGCCCCTTCGTCATTGCGAGCGAAGCGAAGCAATCCAGG
>CAZOFA010000047.1:0-17765 GCA_964578975.1 uncultured Coxiellaceae bacterium | reverse complement strand
CGAAGCAATCCAGGGACAAACAACTGGATTGCTTCGCTCCGCTCGCAATGACGAGTGAGGCACGCTAGGAGAACATACTATGAATTTTACCATGCCCATTTTTTCGGTCGCGACACCAGAAATTTTTGTGTTGTGCATGACCAGCATCATTTTGCTGGTCGATGTTTTTTTATCAACGCGCATTCGTCATGCAACCTATTGGCTCGCGCAATTCGCATTGGTCGGCGGATTTATTTTAACTCTGCTGCAATATAAAGATTATCCCAATCCCGTTATCACCTTTAGCGATAATTATATTTTAGATAAGCTCGCCGTGATCACGAAATTGTTTGTATTATTCACAACGATTTTTGCCTTTATTTACGCGCGTCAATATATTCGCGGGCGCAAAATTCAGAGCGGTGAATATTATATTTTAGGATTATTTTCTGTCGTCGGCATGTTGGTGATGGCGTCGTCTTATAGTTTTTTAATGATTTATTTAGGACTCGAATTACTTTCATTATCGTTGTATGCCATGGTTGCACTCGAAAAAGAATCGAGTGTTGCCGTTGAAGCAGCGATGAAATATTTTGTCATGGGTGCAATGGCCTCGGGACTGTTGTTGTATGGAATTTCGATGGTGTATGGCATGACCGGTTCCATCAATATTCTTGATATGTCGAATGTCATTTTGCATGCGTCGCACACGCAACTGGTTGTCGTGGTGGTCGGTTTGGTTTTCATTTTAGCCGGCATGGTTTTCAAATTTGGTGCGGTGCCATTTCATATGTGGGTGCCTGATGTGTATGATGGCGCACCCACGTGCATGACGCTTTTTATTGCGTGCGCCCCTAAAATCGCGGCGTTTAGTGTGATGATGCGTATCTTAGTCGAAGCATTACCGAGCTTGAATGTGCAGTGGGAACATGTGCTCATCGTCGTTGCTGTATTGTCGATGTTTACCGGTAATTTACTCGCGATTGCACAAACCAATATCAAACGCATGTTAGCGTATTCATCGATTGCGCATATTGGTTATATGTTTTTAGGTATCATTGCAGGTCCTCATTCCGCGCAAGGTTATTCTGCCGCGATGTTTTATATTGCCACGTATGTGATTGTGGCCGCCGGTGCATTTGCGGTGATTGCATTGTTGAGTAAAGCAGGCGATGAGTTTGACCAGTTAGATGATTTCCGTGGTTTGAACGCACGAAATCCGTGGCTCGCTTTTATGATGTTGTTATTAATGTTTTCCATGGCGGGTGTGCCACCGACGGTCGGTTTCTTTGCGAAGTTAGGTTTGTTGGAAGCATTGGTCGAAGCACATTATGTGTGGTTAGCGGCGCTCGCATTAGTGTTTGCCATCATTGGCGCCTATTATTATTTACGCGTGATCATGTTGATGTATTTTGAAGAACCGAAAGAACCACTGATTGGTTCACATCTTTCAATTTCACGCGGTGCGATGGTGGCGATCACGATTAATAGTGCAGCTGCATTGCTGTTGGGATTATTGCCAAGCACGTTTATTGATATGTGTCGTATCTCGCTCGGATGACGCGTTGCGTAAGTCTTCAATCAGTGTTTGGAGAGCAATGCTTAATTCGTCACTGCCAGGTGTTTTTACATCGTTATTCAGTGTCGATATTTTTTTTTGGTGAAGATACGCAGCAAAATCAATAATCGTAGCGCTTTTCATTCTGTTATTTCCTTTTAACAAGAGCGAAACAAGTTCGAGTGTATGGTATTCGTAATTTATTATTTTCACTAGCAGCAAAAGTTGTGTGTGGACATAAGCATTGGCTTACAACGTTACAACTCGTCATTGCAAACGTCCGCTTGCCTCTGCTGTCATTCCCGCGCAGGCGGGGGCGGGAATGACAATGGACGCAAGCCCGAATGCAGTGAGGGGTCGCAATGACGAGATTCTTAGCAATTATCTATTCTGTGGATGAACTAGAAGTCGGTGTGAGCGCCCTGTATTTCGGTAAACCAGGTTCCTCTACAGCTTGATTGTTAGCTGTGTGAGGTGAACTAGGTTCGTTGTATCGGGAGGTGTTGGTATGATGGGTGGTCTGTTGCCAAACGCATCCCCTGGCCAGCCAGACACCACTTCTGGTCGCCTACCATTCCAAAATTGGCATAGGTATATCCTGCCCCTAACGCAAATGTCATGCCTGCAAAAACAAAACGAGAAATTGGTGGACAGCTTCTTTGCATAATTATTCCTTAAATATTATATATATTTTTTTCGTCGGCAATTATCCTCAAAATCAATAATAATGGGTAGTTAAATTATTTAATTAGCTTAGAAATATCAGGATTGATGCGTTGCAACCACGCGAAATTAAGATCGACTAAATCAGAAATATATAACGCTTTTCCGTAAGACAATAGTTGATTATCGTCCGTAATGATTTCACCCGTTTGACTATAGCGTTCGAGTTCTGCAGCATTGAGCACAACATATTTTTGAATTTGTTCATTGGATAAATTTCGTAACGTAATGCTGCGCAAAAATCCCGGCCAACTTGTCGCGAGTGGAACAGAATTATTTTTTGTGCCCAGTAAAATTCCGGTATGAGAAACTGGATCTAACCACAACACCGCATTCGGAAATACCTGAATAAATGTTTTGGCGATGGATGTGGTGTAATGCGGCTCAACACAATGAAACGGTAACCATTGTGCAATCACACCCTCCGACGTTAATTTCGCGCGTGCTTGTTGGTAAAACTCAAGCGAATACAGCGCATTCACACCCACTGTTCCCGGTGGCATGGGTTCGAGTGTGATGACATCATAATGTGTTTTCGTACGACGCAAATACGCGCGTCCATCCATCACAATTTTATGCACACGCGGATCATTGAGCACATTTTCATTGGAACGAAAATCATGTCCTAATTTAAAAACGTTTGCATTGATATCCACAATATCCAGTTGTTGTGGATTTTCTCGACGAATGCTATTCGATGTTTGACCGGTTCCAAAACAAATGACCAATGCTTTTTTAGGATTGGGATGCAGTAACATCGGCAAATGTCCCATCCAAGCCATGTAATGCGCCGACGGTGTAAATTCAATGGCGGCTTCAGTGCTATTGATTAACAATGACCGTGAACCATCCTCATATTGGAGTGCGGAAATCGTGGCATCGGGTCCTTCAACAAAATCTAAAACGTGCGCGTAATTGCCTTTTTCATCAGTGGCAAAATAACTTTGCACGTGGGTTTTGCCAATGCCTGTTTCAAAATAGATTGCGATGAACAAAGCACTGAGAGAAAGCACGCACGCGAGCACACGTTTCGGTTGCGGTAAGATGAAAATACCGGCGCTGGCAACTAATAAACCCGCCATCCAAGCTGTTTTAGCAAATCCAATCAGAGGAAGAAAAAACCACGCCGCGCTGATTGATCCGATGACAGCCGCGAGTGTGTTCACCGCATACAACGTTCCGATCGAGCGCGACGAACGTTCTTCTTCTAGAATCCAGGGAAATGCAACACCTAAAAATCGCATCGATGGCACAATAATAAAATAAGCCCAGCAGAAACTTAGCACGAGATGAAATATATAATTCATCACAACAATGTGATTAAACGAATTTGGATGCGCTAACCATTGGGTAATCATGGGTTCAAGTGTCGTCGATGCATGTGTCACATTGTGTTTGTAAAAAATGAAAATATCGTCGATACGTTCAATCAATGGCGTGCACAGCAAAATTAAAATTCCCGCGATACACAATTGCGTGCCCAGCGATTTTTTTTGATTTTTTAATTTCTGCACGTTTTTTGCAGCGAGACTGAGCGCGAATAACATGCACGCCAGTAAAATGGCAAACACATCCGTCGAATTAGCAAATTCCGATAACAAAGAACGAAACCAAGCGATTTCCAAAGTAAATGTCGCAAAGCCGGTGACGAAGACAATAAATATTTTTATATAAAACGTGTCATTTACAGTGTCATTCCCGCGAAGGCGGGAATCCATCCCAAATAGATTCCCGTCTTCGCGGGAATGACACAAATATGGATAAAAAAATACAACTAAGCCGATCAAAATATTAATCCCAGCAATCACCCAAAGCGTCGCGGTCACACCTAACATCGGTATCATGATGAAAGCCACCATCAACACACCCAGCGCGCCGCCCAAAATATTAAAACGATAGATTTTCGTCAGCGAAAATGAATACTGTTGTGCAATCAGACCAAACACGGGGAATGTCGCGCCCATGCACAACGTCGGAATGCCGCACACGATGATAATGCCGAGGATAAAAATCAATGAAATGCTCTGAGGCATCCAGCCATAGGCCCACCCATCGAGTTGAGTTAAGAGGTCGAATGCACGATTCAGAAACAGCCCACAAACCCCAATGATGATTTCCAGCAAGCCATATAAATAGAGTGGCGATACGCGTCTATGTTCACAAAGCGCTTTGCCCATGAGAAAACCGCCGATACTCATGCCACCCATGGTGACAATTAACGTGATGGCAGTCCCCCACGCAGATGCGCCCAACGCTAACGTGGATTTAATTTGCCAGATGACTTCCCACGAGAGGGTGGCCGCGCCCGATAAAGCAATCAGGAAAAAAAGAATGCGCGCTAAAATGTGTCGAATGAGCATGGACATAGAATATCAGCGTTCAATTTCGTTGGATAGACGATACTCCTTCAATGTATTAAGATGTATAGGGACAAAAACTCGGTGGGATTCGAGATAACATGCATAAAAAAGGACTTTTATTTTTTTCGCTCTTCTTAAGTACCTTGACGGGATGCATGGTCGGGCCCGATTTTCATACGCCCGCGTCACCACAAACAAAAACGTATACAGAAACACCTCAACCGAAAAAAACCATCAGCACTGCTCACGTGGGATCATCAGGTCGTGCGCAGTATTTTATTTCAGGACAGGATATTCCTTATGAGTGGTGGAAATTATTTCATTCCGCGGAACTCGATGGATTGATACGTCAGGGTTTGACGAATAGTCCCAATCTTGACGCAGCGGAAGCAGCTTTGCGCCAAGCGGAAGAAACATTAACCGCACAAATCGGTAGTTCATTATTTCCCGCGCTCAGTGCGCAACTGGGTGGACAACGACAACATGAATCGCCTCTTTCATCATCAACTGGAGCCGGTCAATCGACGTCAGGCATATTTAATTTGTATAATGCGACGCTTGCTGTCACTTACACACTAGATGTGTTTGGTGGTGCGCGACGCGCCATTGAAGGATTGCGTGATAAAGTGGATTATCAGCGTTATCTATGGGAAGCGGCTTATTTAACACTGACATCAAATATTGCGACGACTGCGATTACTGCAGCGTCGCTGCGTGCGCAAATCGTTGCAACAAATGAGTTGATTCAATCACAACAACAACAATTAAAAATTATTGAAACACAATTTCATGTGGGTGGTGTGTCGCGGGCAAATATTTTGACGCAACAAAGTTTGCTTGAACAAACGCGTGCAACCTTACCACCCCTCGAACAAAGTCTCGCGGTCGCCAATCATGCATTGTCAGTGCTGGTGGGTGAATTGCCGAGTGAAGATCATTTGCCTAATTTTACCCTGAGACATTTTACTCTGCCGAGCAAATTGCCAATCAGTATTCCTTCGATGTTAGTGCGTCAACGTCCGGATGTACGTGCATCAGAAGCATTATTAGCAGCTGCGAGTGCGCAAATTGGTGTGGCAACTGCTAATATGTATCCGCAAATTAATTTAACGGGAAATTATGGTTGGGAAAATACGAGTCCCGGAAATTTATTTAACGTGAAAAATAGTGTGTGGAATTTTGGCGGCACATTGACACAATCGATTTTCAATGCAGGTTCGTTAGTCGCGCAAAAACGTGCGGCGGTTGCAGCTTATGATCAAGCGGCTGCACAATATCGACAAACGGTATTGACCGCCTTTCAAAATGTTGCAGATGCCTTGCGTGCGTTAGAGCACGATGCAAAAACGCTGCATGCACAAGTGGCTGCAGAGCGCGCCGCGCATCAATCATTAATCCTCACGCAAAATCAATTTCGTTTAGGTGGTGTGAGTTATTTGACATTACTCACTGCGCAACAACAATATCAACAAGCACATATCAATCGCGTTCAAGCAGAAGGCACACGTTACAGCGATACCGTTGCATTATTTCAAGCGTTGGGTGGCGGATGGTGGAATCGTAATGCATGCTGTAGGCAGGAGGTCTTATGCAAGATCAGCTAGTAAGAAAACGCATGATCATCATGCTCATCTGTGTCGGCGTGTTATTTGGCAGCATTTTTCTTTATAAAGTGATGATGGGACTTTTATTAAAAAAATACATGGCAAAAAATAAAAATCCGGTGATCAGCGTGTCGACCATGCAAGTGACCGAACAACCATGGCAACCAAAATTAACTGCCTCCGGCAGTATGCGTGCAATTCGCGGTGTGAATGTGACAACACAATTGGCTGGGATGGTGCAAACTATTTATTTTACGCCCGGCGCAATCGTGTCTGAAAATACGTTGCTCGTCCAACTCAGTGCGGATGATAGTATTGCTTTACTTCATTCGTTACAAGCGAATGCGGAATTAGCGCTCATCACTTATAACCGTGATAAAGCGCAATATAAAATACAAGCGATTAGCAAAGAAACGTTAGATACCGATGCGGCGAATGTAAAAAGTTTAGATGCACAAGTGGCACAACAAGCAGCGATTGTGAATAAAAAATCAATTCTCGCGCCGTTTACCGGACGCTTGGGCATTTCACAAGTGAATCCTGGGCAATATATTAATCCAGGTGAAGCAGTTGTCATGTTACAAACCTTAGATCCAATTTACGCGGATTTTTTTGTACCGCAACAAGCGCTCGGACAATTAAAAGTGGGCATGAAAGTCAGCGTACAAACCGATTCATTTCCCAATCAATTTTTTTATGGTGAAATTACCACGATCAATCCAGGTGTCGAAACTGACACACGCAATGTTGAAGTGGAAGCGACGATTACGAATCCGCGAATGTTATTAGCACCTGGGATGTTTGTGACCGTGGATGTGACGTTAGGTGAACCGAAATCTTATTTAACCTTGCCACAAGCCGCCATCAGTTTTAATCCTTATGGCAATATTGCTTACATTGTTCACGAAACGAAAGATGAGAATGGAAAATCCGTTTTATCAGTCACGCAATCGTTTGTGGAGACCGGTGAAACACGCGGCGATCAAGTGGTCATTTTGAAAGGATTAAAAAAAGGTGACACCGTAGTGACGAGTGGCCAATTGAAATTAAAAAATGGCAGTTTAATTTCAGTTAATAATTCAATTGCGCCATCCGACAATGCTATCGTGAATTTGCCCAATGAGCATAAAGGATAAGTAATTGTGACGATGCGTTTCACTGATCTTTACATTGAACGACCTGTGCTTGCCACTGTCATTAGTTTATTGATTTTGGCATTGGGTTTGCGTGCGTTGGAAAAGTTGCCCATTCGACAATATCCCTACACGGAAAATGCCGTCATCACCGTGACAACGACATACACAGGTGCGGCACCGGATGTGGTCGCAGGATTTATCACGACGCCACTTGAAAATTCCATTGCGCAAGCGAATGGTATTGATTACATGACATCCACCAGCACGCAAAATACCAGTACGATTTCGGTCAATTTACGTTTGAATTACGATCCGAATCGCGCGTTATCTGAGATTAGTTCTAAAATCACCGCCGTCGTCAATCAATTACCGAAAAATTCTCAGTTGCCGGTGATCTCGATATCGGTGGGGCAAACGATTGATGCGATGTACATGGGATTTTACAGTAATGTGTTGGCGAACAATCAAATTTCAGATTATTTAACACGTGTGGTGCAACCAAAATTTCAAGCCGTTAATGGCGTGCAAGTCGCCGAAATTTTAGGTAATCGACAATTTGCCATGCGTATTTGGCTTGATCCACAAAAGTTAGCGGGTTTTGGTTTGACGCCCACGGATGTTTCCGCTGCATTAGCAAACAATGATGTGATTTCTGCCGTCGGTCGTACCGATGGCGATATGATGACGGTGAATTTAACTGCGGATACGGGTCTCTCGACGGTCGAACAATTTAAACAAATGGTGATTAAAGCAAAAAATGGCGCGATTGTACGACTCGGCGATATTGGCACCGTGTCATTGGGCGCCACGAATTATGATACAGCGGTTGGTTTTAACGGAAAAAAAGCGGTTTACATTGGCATTCAAGTGACACCGTCCGCGAATCTTTTAACAGTCATTGATAGTGTGAAACAAGCATTTAAAGAAGTTCACGCACAATTACCGCAAGGATTACAAGCACAAATTGTTTATGATTCCTCTGATTTCGTGAATAGTTCAATTCACGAAGTGGTCATGTCATTAATTGAAGCGCTGTTAATTGTGACAGCGGTGATTTTTTTATTTCTGGGATCAGTGCGTTCGGTGTTGATTCCGGTTGTCGCCATTCCATTATCATTGATTGGCGCCTTTCTCATTATGTTAATGCTGGGCTATTCCGTTAATTTATTAACTTTACTTGCGCTCGTGCTTGCCATTGGTTTAGTGGTGGATGATGCCATTATTGTGGTGGAAAATGTGCAACGACACATGGAACAAGGCACGCCTGCATTACAATCCGCGATACTCGCGGCACGCGAATTAGCAAATCCGATCATTGCGATTACCGTCGTATTAATCGCAGTGTACGCACCCATCGGTTTTATGGGTGGATTAACCGGTGCATTATTTACTGAATTCGCATTTACCTTAGCCGGATCTGTCACCATTTCTGCGGTGATTGCGTTAACACTTTCACCGATGATGTGCTCACGATTTTTAAAAATGTCAGAAAACAATCATCAACATTTTAATTTTGTGAAATGGATTGATCGACAATTTCAACGCTTAGAAAAAGGCTATCACCGTGTGTTACATACTTCACTGGATACACTCAAAGTGACAGCCATCTTTGCGACAATTATTTTATTGAGCATTTATTTTCTTTATTCCACATCGAAAGCCGAATTAGCACCGATGGAAGATCAAGGCATTATCATTACACAAGTGACCACGGCGCCGAATGCAACATTGGCACAAACGCAGTTGTACTCGGATGCGGTTTATCAAACCTATAAAACATTCCCAGAAACAGAACGGGTTTTTCAAATTGATGGTGTGAATGGTCTTAACTCCAGTATTGTGGGTATGGGACTCACGCCGTGGGATCAACGTAAACGCACGTCGAATCAGTTACAACCGTTAGTACAAAATGCATTGAATAAAATTACCGGCGCAATTATTGCGGTATTTCAGTTGCCGCCATTGCCAGGTTCACGTGGCGTGCCGATTCAATTTGTGATTAAAACAACGGATGCGTTTGATAATTTAAATGAAGTGAGTTTGGCTTTGAAAACCAAAGCCATCGAATCTGGTATGTTTATTTTTCTGGATACCGATCTTAAATTAGATAAAGCGCAAACCAGTATCGTACTCGATCGTGATAAAACAGCTGAATTTGGTTTGACGATGCAAGACGTGAGTAATGCATTGGGGGGTGCGCTCAGTCAAGGTTATATTAATTATTACAATTATGCCGGTCGTTCGTATCAAGTGATTCCGCAAATGATTCGTGATTTTCGTATTAATGGGGATCAAGTGTTAAATTATTATGTGACCAATGCCGATAAGAAAACGATTCCGTTATCGACCATTGCGAAAGTGATCACCAAAGTGGTGCCTGAATCACTGAATCATTTCCAACAATTAAATTCCGCCACGATTTCAGCCGTTGCCATGCCGGGTGTGACACTGGGACAAGCGGTGGATACGCTCGAACAATTAGCCAGTTCGATTTTGCCGCAAGGTTATACCATCGATTATGCGGGCCAATTACGCCAATACAAACAAGAAGGCGCGGCACTCGTCACCACATTTTTTTTCGCCTTAATCATTATTTTTCTGTCGCTCGCCGCTTTATTCGAAAGTTTTCGCGATCCTCTGATTGTATTAATCAGTGTGCCGATGTCGATTTGTGGCGCGATGATTTTTATTAGTTTAGGGGTTGGAGGGGCGAGCTTAAATATTTATACTGAAGTCGGTTTAGTGACATTGATTGGTTTGATTAGTAAACATGGCATTTTGATCGTGCAATTTGCCAATGATTTACAGCGTGAAGGCAAAAGTAAACGTGAAGCCGTTGAAATGGCCGCTGGGATTCGCTTGCGACCTATTTTGATGACAACATCCGCGATGGTTTTGGGCGTGATTCCCTTGATCTTGGCCACTGGCGCGGGTGCCGTCAGCCGTTTTAGTATTGGATTAGTGATTGCCTCCGGTATCTCAATTGGTACCTTATTCACCTTGTTTGTGGTACCGGCTATGTATATGTTTTTAGCCGAACAACACCCGCATGGAGCTGCTTCGACCGATAATTTACCCTCGCCCAATCTTGCTTAAAACCACAAAATACTGTACATTATGTGTCCATGTCGTTGATTAAAGGGTAATTTATATGCTCAGAGGTGGGGTAGTTCAACCCTTGTTAAAAGAAGATAAACAAACAATTAAATTACCAAATGACTTTTTTTTTTATGAGACTGTTGATTTAGCCAAAACTCAATTTTTATCAGGAGAACGCTATAGCGACGAGTTTAATAAAATCATGTCTCGGCATCCTGATGTGGCAGCGCAAGTAAAAGAATCAACCCATCATGTTAAAAATTTGGAAGATGAGTATTTCCCTGATGGAAACCTCATGCCCGGTACAAACTTTGTTGCGGGAAGAGGTCAAAGAGGAAAACTTGGCGTCGCGCAATTTTTTTCACGTTTATTGCATCATACGCCACCGATACAACATGTGATGGCGTTTGGCTATTATTTAGGGGATGGCGCTAATGTCGATTTTTATCCTTACTTCATAAGACCAGGAGTGTATCAAGGTGAAGGTTATCAAATCTTCATCAGGCGTTTAAATGTGCCCAACATCGAATGGAAATGTGACGCTGAGGATAGAATTTATTCTAATCATTTTGGACAAGTGCAATTGAAAGTGAGATATACCAGCGCCTCTGAAATGATAGATCTTCCGGTTAACCTAACTTTTTGTGGGTTACGCGATAATGTGCCAATCAATTTAAGTCAGTGTTCAGATGTAATTAAAGAAGCATTTATTCAAATTGATGGAACATCTTCCCAGCATCTTGTGTTTGTGAATTGTGCGGCAGGACTTGGTCGCACAGGGCACGGGATTTTGACGTTACAGTTATACCGACATTTTGATGAGATTTTTTCACGTCCGACTGCTAGAGAAGCTGCTGCAAAAATTATTGAAATCGTAAACCGACTTCGCAAACCGCGACCTGGTCTCATATGGACGGATGAGCAATTTGATTTAGCGATCTATAATGCATTTACCTTGCGTCGTTATGCTATAGAAAAAGGTTATTCATTACCTCCATTTCATCCCGTGCTACCTGACAGACATTTAGTGAATTGGCAACAATATCTTCCACCACAATATCGTCCGCAGTGCACACTGTTAGAAGAAAAAGCTAATCTGGCCGCTGAAAAAAATGATCGTGCATGGAATCAAATGATAAACGAGTTACTGCCATATTTAAAAAATTATCGAGAGACGATTGCAGCATGGGATGTGACAGAAGCATGTTGTTCTTGTTTGTTTTCTCGTAGTGCAAACAAGAAAAAAATTCGCTTATTAAATGCAATGGATTTTTTTATTGCTCTTGCAGAGAAAAAAAAGCCATCCGATTTTTCTCCAGATGCGATGGAACAACATAAAAAAGCATTAACTACAGACCTGAAAGCATGTTTAGGAATCATTACGGACAGAATTAACATGGATCTTGACGGTGTATTTAGAAAGATGCATGACGATGTTGTCACTGCAACCGTACAAATAAGACTGAATGATTGAAAAACGAGGTTCATTATGATGTTCAGTAAAAAAAAGCAAGATAAGGCTCCTTTATTAAAAGCTAAACGACCGCAATTTACTATTCCAACGACAGCTTTTTTAAATGATACGGTTGAGTATGCAGTTGATCGCTTTGTTGAAGGATATGTGAATCAAGCTCATTTTGAAGGAGTGTTGACGCACATCGAGCAACACATCCGCCCAATTAAAAAACATCAGTGGCGTCAATTTTATGATGCCCGTTTCCCACAATATAATGCAAATGTGGTTAACAATTTAGTGGCAGGGGGAGGCCCAAGATCTCCTGAAGAAGCGGGAGAATTTTTTCATAGTTTGATTGAAGCTAAGATCAAATATGTGATTGGTTATGGTGAGCATGTGGGTACTGGAGCGAGTGAGAGTTCTCACTTTTGCTTTCTCGATTATTTCTTGCCACCGGAAAATTATACGATCACGTACCTTTACAACGGCGGTAAAATAGAAGTTAGTCTTGTCACAAGAAACGGTATTCCTTTTAAAATCGACGATGATAAGTTGTTATATTATCCTTCCGACGAAAATTTTTTGCAGACCAAATTAAAAGTAATAGATATTCCAGATCGTGAATCAAAGCGCGAAAGAAAAGAGAGTGAGGTTACGGTTACCTATCACCAATTGACTGATAATTGGTATGCGGAGTTAAACAGTAAGAATGATGCATTGAGAGATATTTATCTAGAGCATTATGAACAAATATATGAGGGCCCCGTATTTATTCATTGTGCATCGGGTGTAGGACGCACAGGTCTTGCGATATTGACGCTCGAGATATTACGACATTTCAATAAAATTTTTCAAAAAGACAAAGAATATAAATCAGCTGCAGAGATTTTAAAAATCGTCAGCCAAATCCGCAAAACGCGCCCTGGACTTATATGGACGGATAATCAGTTAGAATGGGCCATTAGAAATGCGGTTGCATTGGCGGAGCATGCAAATAACAAAAAGAAAGAGTTAAGAACGGATTATCGTCCATTTTTGCAGCCCGCTGACGTACCGGAATGGGAACAATATCTTGATGCAAATGTGCGTCAGGGAAGACCGTGCCCATACGACACGGATGATGGGGAAACTTCTTTATCGCGTATTGCGCCACGTTTAATTTTTGATTTAAGAGAACACATTACCACACAGCAAGACACTGACGCGTGTTTGCCCTGTTGTGATAATCCTAAAAAGAAAGCACATTCTTTAGCTGCTGCGAAATTTCTTGTAGAACTTTTAGAGAAAAAAACTCCTCAAGGTACGATTGAACAATATCAAGATGCATTGCGTGCAGGCGCTTTGGGAAAGATAATTAGAGTGTATGCAAAAGAAGAAGGTATTTATATTGATACAGTGAGAAATTTATTAAAAATCGCTTATAATGTGGCGGTTGCTGCACATGCACCGACACTAAATCATGACGAAGAAAAACCCTTTTCACGTGCACTGCAATTCTAAAATAAAAAAAGAATTTTTATGCAATTATCTGACTTTCATTATGAACTTGAACCCGAATTAATCGCGCGTTTTCCCTTGGAAAACCGCAGTGCGAGTCGATTGTTGTGTGTGGATAAAAAATCCGGTGAGCTTACGCATCGACAATTTACCGATTTATCTGAATTGCTTACTCCAAACGATTTATTGATATGCAACAATACACGCGTGATAGCGGCACGTTTGCTGGGGCACAAACTCTCTGGCGGAAAAGTTGAAGTATTAGTAGAACGCATTCTCGATTCACATCGTATTCTTGCACACGTACGCGCGAGCAAATCATTAAAACCGCAAAGTATGATTCTTTTTGCCAACCATATTAAATTTGAAATGTTGCAACGTCAGCATGATTTGTTTGAACTTTACTGTCATGATCCGCGCGCAGTCACAGAGGTGATTGAAGAGGTTGGCCAAGTTCCATTGCCGCCTTACTTTCATCGTGCACCGCAATTTGAAGATAAAGAACGTTACCAAACGATTTATGCAGAGCACAAAGGGTCAGTTGCCGCACCCACTGCCGGGTTGCATTTTGATGCTGCGCTATTTAATCAACTGATTGCTCAGGGTATTGAAATTGCGTATATCACCTTGCACATTGGTGCAGGCACATTTGCTCCTGTCCGTGTTGACAACATTACCGACCATCGCATGCATAGCGAATTTGCAGAAGTCTCGGCTTCCGTGTGTGAAAAAATTAAAAAAACAAAGCAGCGGGGTGGGCGTGTGATTGCAGTGGGGACCACTGCCGCACGTTCACTCGAAACTGCCAGTTTATCCGGGACGATTCAACCATTTTCCGGCGATACCGATATTTTTATTTACCCAGGGTTTCATTTTCATTGTGTGGATGCATTGATCACGAATCTTCATTTACCCGGCTCCACCTTGCTGATGCTTGTTTCGGCGCTCGGTGGCTATGAAACCATTAAACGAGCCTATCAAGCAGCCGTGCATGAGCGTTATCGTTTTTTTAGCTATGGGGATGCGATGTTAATCGCGTGATCATTTGCGCTGACGCTCCAATCCAGGTAAATTAGGCAACCAACAATATTCTATTTCTCGAAAGGAAGAAAAAATATGCAACTGTTTGATGCCATTTCTGGTTTTTTCATCTCAAACGCGAATGCGGCAACAACCACCGCGGCCGCGCAATCGCCACAAGGCGGTTTTTCGTTTTTTATCATGATGGGGGTGTTGATTTTCTTCATGTATTTCGCGATTTGGCGTCCGCAAAGCAAACGTGCGAAAGAGCAAAGAAATTTACTGGGATCACTCGCCAAAGGCGATGAAGTCGTGACCGCAGGCGGTATATTGGGTACGATTACCAAAATCGCTGACAATTATGTGGTAGTGGCACTTTCAGATAATGTCGAAGTGACAATACAAAAAGCGTCAATTGTTTCTGCTTTACCAAAAGGTACATTAAAATCGATTTAATTCATGGAAGAAAATTATGGTTCTGAATCGTTTTCCGTGGTGGAAAAATTTATTAGTCGTCTTCGTGGTGATCATTGCGTTTTTTTATGCATTACCGAATTTATATGTTGAAGATCCTGCGGTGCAAATTTCACCGCAAAGTCCCACGATTGTCATGGGATCGGACACGATCGATAAAATAAATTCCGCCTTACAATCCGCCAAACTTCCCGTGAAGCAACTTCAACAACAAAATCGCAGCATTTTAGTGCGTTTTGCGTCAACGGATATTCAACTGAAAGCCAAAGAAATTATTCAAGGCGCACTGGGCGAAGATTATATTGTGGCACTCAATCTCGCACCTGCCACGCCAAATTGGTTACGCGCGATCGGTGCGATGCCGATGAAATTAGGTTTAGATTTGCGCGGTGGCGTGCATTTTCTGTTGCAAGTCGATGTGGATTCGGTGCTGAAACAACGCATTGAAGGTGATTTAAGTAATATCGGGCAAGAGTTGCGTAATCAACATATTCGTTATGCCGGATTAAATCGTAATGGCGCGAATGGTGTCACCATTCAATTTCGTGCAGCGGATGCGTTAGAAGATGCGTATGCATTTTTAAGTTCACATTTCACTGAATTAGCGTGGACGAAAGATACGTCAAACGGAAAACTGATTTTACAAGGCATGTTATCGCCGGCGTCGTTGCAACAAGCGCGACAAGAGACGCTCGAACAAGTGATGAATATTTTGCGTAATCGTGTGAATGAACTGGGCGTATCAGAAGCAGTCGTGCAACAACAAGGTGCGACGCGTATTGTCGTCGATTTGCCCGGCATTCAAGATACGGTGCAAGCGAAAAATATTTTAGGCAAAACCGCAACACTGGAATTTCATTTGGTGGACACCGAACATGATCCGCGCGGAATCGTGCCTGCGGACTCCAAAGTATATCCTTACGAAAATCAAACCGTGTTATTAAAAAATCAAATTATTTTACGTGGTTCTTCGATCACCAGTGCCGTTTCAGGCGTGGGTGAAGATGCACGTCCATCGGTCAATGTGCGTTTAGGCGGTGGCGGTGAAGGATTATTCACAAAAACCACCGCAGAAAACATTGGCAGACCAATGGGGACGTTATACATCGAAGTTAAATCAACGACGAAAAATGTCGATGGCAAACCCGTCATCAATTATCAAACCGAACGCAGAGTTATTAGTGTCGCCACAATCCAAAATGCGCTCGGCAATAGTTTCCAAATTACCGGTTTATCCAGTCCTGAGGAAGCGCGCACGCTTGCTTTATTATTGCGTGCAGGCGCATTGCCAACCCCAGTCACTTACATTGAAGAACGTCAGATCGGTCCGAATTTAGGTAAACAAAATATTCACAAAGGTGTGTTGTCTGTTGAAGTCGGATTTGTGTTAGTCGTGTTGTTTATGGCGCTGTATTATGGCGTGATGGGTTTAGTGGCTGATATTGCATTGACGATGAATTTAATTTTGATCGTGGCAATTTTATCCTTACTTGGTGCAACACTGACGTTGGCAGGTATTGCGGGTATTGTCTTAACCATGGGTATGGCAGTCGATGCAAACGTGCTGATTTTTGAGCGCATTCGTGAAGAATTACGTAATGGCGGTGGCATTCAAGCCAGTATTCATGCGGGTTATGAACGTGCGTTCATGACGATTGTCGATGCAAACGTGACAACATTAATTGTGGCGGTCGTGTTATTTAGTTTAGGATCGGGTACGGTGAAAAATTTTGCGGTGACATTAACCATTGGTTTGGTGACCTCGATGTTTACGGCGATCACTGGCACACGCGCGATTGTGAATTGGATGTATGGTGCAAAACCCGTGAAAAAGATTTCAATAGGAATATAAATCATGGAATTTTTTAAGCAAAATACCAAAATTGATTTTATGGCGCAGCGCAAATGGGCTGCGGTGGTTTCGACAATTTTATTTGTTCTTTCTCTGATTTCATTGGGCTTTCACGGATTGAAGTGGGGTTTGGATTTCACCGGTGGTACACAAATTCAATTAAGTTTTCCGCATGAAGCGGATCTCAACCAAATTCGTGACACATTGGAAACCGGTGGTTTTAAAGAAGCCGTTGTCATTAGTTATGGCACATCGAAAGATGTGTTAGTGAGTTTGGCGGCGAAAGGCGAGAGCGATAAAGATAACACAGTGGGTGCAGTCACAAAATTATTACCGGATGCAAAAGTTCAGCAAGTGGATATGATTGGTGCGGTGGTCGGACAAGAACTCGCGACCAAAGGTGCGCTTGCCATTGTGATTGCGTTGTTAGGCACGATGATTTACATCGCTTTACGTTTTGATTTTCGTTTTGCGGTTGGTTCGACCGTTGCATTGATTCACGATCCTGTTTTGATTCTGGGAATATTTTCTTTTTTTCAATTGGAATTTAATTTGATTGTGTTGGCAGCAGTATTGACGGTGATTGGTTATTCGCTGAATGACACCATCGTTATTTTTGATCGTGTCCGAGAAAATTTTCGTAAATTGCGCAAAGCGACGCCGCTTGAAGTAATTAATCAAGCGACCAATCAAACATTATCTCGAACGATTATGACATCGATGTTGACGTTGATGGTGGTGTTGGCGTTGTTTTTTCTGGGTGGAAACATGCTGCATGGGTTTGCGTTGGCGTTGATCATTGGTATCGTCGTGGGGACGTATTCTTCTATTTATGTTGCTGGGTCATTGGCATTAGCGTTAGGACTCAATCGACAGAATTTATTGCCGCCGAGTAAAGAAGTATTAGATGATCGGCCTTGATAAAACCCCTCACCCGTCGCAAAAAACGCACCGACCTCTCCCACAAGGGGAGAGGTGATTATAGTATAGTTAACTCTCCCCTTGTG
>CAZOFA010000046.1:9999-18227 GCA_964578975.1 uncultured Coxiellaceae bacterium | reverse complement strand
AGAACATGGCTAAATCATATCGTATTAAACAATTTAGTAATCTCACATCAGTGACAGTGAGAAGTTTACATTATTATGATGAAATTGGATTACTAAAACCCTCAGGCAGAACGGAAGCCGGCCATCGTCTTTACTCTGAAAAAGATCTGTTACGTTTACAGCAAATTTTGACGCTGAAATTTTTAGGATTTCCATTAGATGCTATAAAAAATATTGTCTTGAATAAACATTTCGATATCAAAAGCTCATTGAAAATTCAGGCGGAAATGCTTTTTTCAGAATCGGAAAAAATAAAAAAAGCTGAAAAGCTAATTTATTTTTTACTAAATTCACTGGAAACTGACAGAAAAATTGATTGGAAAACCGTAACCAAAATTATTGAGGTAATGCAAATGAGTGAAATAGAACAAAATCAATGGGAACAAAAATTTTTAAATCCAAATGAATTACGCGATTTTCAAAAAATCAAAAGTAGTCGATCTGAAAAAGAATGGGAGGAATATCATCAGCTTTGGCTGGCTTTATTAGATGAAATTAAACAAAACATGCATCATCTCCCTGAAAGCAAAATAGGTCAGGCATTAGCTAAAAAATGGATGAAGATCGTAGATGAAATATACGGTGATTATCCAGAGCTGGGTGACAAAATGTGGTTAGCCTTAAAGGCAGGCGCCATGCCGAAAAATAATTTCCCCTATACTGCTGAACTTCTTGAGTACATGGACAAAGCGACCAAGATATTAAAAAATAAATAGCCTACGCGCTAAATGAACTTTTCAGCACAAAGTCTTGTATGATGATCTTGTATGATGGCGGCTGATATTAGGAGCATAGAATGAGCTATATAAATAATAATATGTTTGCAAAAGCAGTCCATTATATTTATGACAATATTGATAAACCAATTGAATTAGACGATGTCGCTGCACATGTTGGCATGTCTGTATCATCGCTTAAACGCTTATTTGAAGAAGCAGTGAATTTATCGCCTGGGGCTTTTATCCGAAAACTACGAATGGAAATGGCATTTCGTTCTTTAAAAAGTCGCGATGAATCTGTTTTAGAAGTCGCATTGAGTCATGGATTTGATGATCAATCTGCATTTGCGCGTCGATTTAAACAAACATTTGGCTATTCGCCAAGCCAAGCACGAAATAAATTAAACATTGTGAATGAATTGGAGTGCATCACATTGGAAGAACCCGACATGATTGAAATAAAAAATTTAACTATTCAATCGGTCACTGAAGTAGGATTATATTTTGAATCAGCACCAAGAGCATGGGAAAAATTGAAACTTGCCTTAAAAGATCAAGCAATGAATGATGACTTTTCAGGTGTCTTTATTGGTATTGCTCATGATAATCCACATGAAAGCAATGTTCGAGAAGATGCAGTGCGGTTTACTGCAGGCGTTGCATTGCTTGACACTGATTTACATTTAGCAACAATGGATATCGCAGCGGGCCACTATGCGAGATTTCGTTATAACGGGAAAGCATCTAATAAAGGCATGGCCTATCATTATATTTATGGAAAGTGGCAAACAAATTCTGATATAAAAATAAATAACACTATTCCTGCATTTTTTGTGGTAGATCATTTTCCAATGCCTTTTAAAGAAGAAAATGTTTAATTCATGTCCCTGTGATATTGAGGTAAAAATGAATGACGACTGATTTTTTAAAAACAAAACGACTTATTTTAAAACCACTAAATCCATCTCATCTGGAAGATTTATATAAGCTGCGATCTGATCCCGACGTCATGAAATATATCGGAGAAGACGGGTCTATTCAAACCAGAGCACAAGTAGAAAATTTTGTTCGCTGTGGATCGGGTTACTATGAAAAATATGGTCTTGATTTTTTCTCAGTCTTTGAAAAAGAAAGTCAAGAATTTGTCGGCCAAGCGGGATTATTTCATGTCGGTTTTGACACAAATCAATCGGATATTGAATTGGCCTATCGATTACATACCAAATATTGGAATCGAGGATATGCCACTGAATTAGCGAAAGCGCTGATTGAATATGGTTTTAATAAATTATCCCTTCCCAAAATTATCGCCGCGGTTCGCCCTGAAAATGAACGTTCCAGACGAGTGCTGGAAAAAGTTGGGATGTCTTATATCGGCATTGCTGATTTTCGTGGAAAACCCTGGCCGTGTTATGAAATTTATCCTAATCGACTTGATCTTGATAAATTAAAATTAATCCCCGCCTCTATCGATGATTATCCGGTGATGCAAAACCTGGCATCCTATTATGCTTACGATATGAGTGAATACATGGGATGGGCGCAAGAAAAAGATGGCACACACAGTGTAGGAATGGATTATATAAAATATTTTAATGACGAAAATATTTTTCCTTTCATTATCAAATATCAGGACGAATTGGCTGGATTTGTGATCATTGATAAAAATGTCAGTGACCCATCAAACGATTTCAATATCGCACAATTTTTTATTTTAAGAAAATTTAAAGGAAAAGGTTTGGGACGATCTGTTGCAGGACAGTGTTTTGACAAATTTCGTGGTAAATGGGAAGTATTTGTGATGCCAAAAAATGACGGCGCTTATCAATTTTGGCGTAAAGCAATTAAATCTTATACGCATGGCAAATTTAAGGAATATACAAGAAACGTAGGAAAATCTATTCGAAATATATTTGAATTTAATAATAGAGATAAATAATCACGCTGATGAGGTTAAGATGCATTACACAAACTTATTGAAAACTATTTGGAATTCACTTTACGATCCAAAAAGTGATGCTGCCGAAATAATTGAAAAATATTTTCATCCAACATATGAACAATGCATCAATGGTATTTATCTGAAACGAAATGAGTATATTGATCATGTCCAAGAACAAAAGAAAAACATGATAATTGAAATTATCGATTACCGAAACACGTTGGAAAATAAAAATGAACTTTTTGCTTTATACTATGTAAAAGGAATGAATACAAGAAAGCATCCAGTTGAAGCTGAAGTGATAGCGTATTTTTTATTTGAGAAACAACAGATTTTAAGAATTCATGGACAGGTCAGATTGATCAAAGGCGATTATGCAGATGTTGATATGAAAGATATAGAATGAAATGGGTATACAATAAAATTTAATATCGATTTATTGTCGCTGCAGTCTTTCAAAACCTTCGTTCTACGTCATCGCGGGACGACGTGGTTTGTAACGATTAACCGGACAGAAGCAAGTAGATTAGGTTAAAGCCCAACCTGCGCGCTGAAAAACCTCATTTTATATGATACGGTGAGCACTATTTTCATAATGAAACAGGAAGAAATTAATATGGGTAATTTAATATGTATAAAAAAGCCGCCGCAACAAACGAAGCAACAGCAGCTACAAAATAATATAGATCTTTTACAGCAATTAATGATAACAAAATTTGATCTTGGTATTGACCCGGAGTCAAATGAAGAACCTATTAGATTTCATTCCATAGAAAATAATAAAGTAACGTTCAATATTTGTAATCAAGGAGGGTGTAATTATGAAATGGCAAATACAATTAATGGCAATAAAATTAAAGGGCTAGAAGCGGAGGTTGTTGGAACCAGAAATGTGTGGTTTTTCTCTTCTGAACTCATTAAATTAAAGGCAGATTTAAATAAGATTACACAAATAATTAAATCAGTTACCGCATTAAAAGCATTAAAATTCGATCATCGCTTTGAAAAAGGCTTTTGACTAAGACTGCATTGGAAACAGCAGATTATTTGGGTGGACGTGCTTAGGCACAAAAAATTACTTAGGCCTATTATCAAACAATGAACTAGCAACAATGCCTCCAGCCTCATGAGCCGGTGGCAGTGCAGGTTTGTTGCGTAGCATGCTGTTTTGCAATAAATCGCTTACTGGCCCCCTTTCTCTTTCATTCATGGATTTATCTATTATTTTAATCAATTAAGATCTAATGCCTTTTTTGTTTCATTTAAGTCATATATAGATCGCAATTCTACTAATAATCCATCAGCCACCGTTCCAAAAACTGTTTCATATACTTGCTGGCCATTCCTCGTATGATATTGAAGAACAATTCCGAAATTTGTTCCATTAGAGCTTTTTAATTGAATGACTGGATCAAAATGAGTAATCTTTGATAAAGCTATTTCCTGATACGATTTTGAATCGCCAAACTCAGCCAAAAAATCATCTCTGTTTGCTTGTTTCCAAAATGGCGACGTGAATTGAAATTTTTCTGATAAAATATTTTTATTTAACTTGCCGGATACAAGCCAAGTTTCAATAAAATCAGCAATCTCATTTATAGTAAATTTATGAATTGTAAGCTCGTTTTGCATAGAATACCTCTTGTTATATTAAATATAAATATTGCAAATTCTCGATATTGATAAGAAAATTTTTTCTATAACTCCCCTAATTTTTTAGCTAATTGTTTAATCGTTTTTTCATTCCGTTTACAAAAAGTCCATTGGCCACGACGCTCTGTTACAATTAATCCGGCATGTTGAAGAAGCATCAAATATTGGGATACGGTAGATTGCGAAAGACCTATTTTTTCTTCGATAAGCCCAACGCAAACACCATCATCAGCAATATCGCAATTAGACGATTTAAAATTCTTTTGAGGTTCTTTAAGCCATTGAAGAATTTTAAGGCGTTTTTCATTTGATAAAGCTTTTAGAACAGTAATCATATTCATCAAGCTATTATATCGGTTATTTGCGATATGTCAATATAAATATGTCGTAAACATTATGTGACGACGTGGGTTATAATCGTACCGATTAACCGACAGTAGTGGTGCAGCGAGGGATTACGGAGATTTGAATAAGCTAAAAAAATTATGAGTCGTTTGCTCCGCAATTTCATTTACATCGACACCACGCAATTTTGCAATATGTTCCGCCACATAACGCACATAAGCCGGTTGATTAGGCTTGCCACGATGTGGAACGGGGGCAAGATACGGTGAGTCGGTTTCGATTAACATTCGATTGAGTGGCATGTGTTGCGCGACGTGTTGAATTTCTTTCGCACTGTTAAATGTGACAATCCCGGAAAATGAAATATAAAAATTTAATTCCATCGCTTGTTCTGCCATTTCCATATCTTCCGTAAAACAATGCAACACACCACCCACGGATGCTGCATTTTCTTCGCGTAAAATTCGAATCGTATCTTCTTTCGCTTGACGAGAATGCACAATCAACGGTTTGTTAATTTGTTTGGCGGCACGAATATGTTGACGAAATCGGTCTCGCTGCCACTCGGTATCACCTTCACTTCGAAAATAATCTAATCCTGTCTCGCCAAAGGCGACGATTTTTTTATCTTGCGCTAATGCAATTAATTCTTCGGCTTGTGGTTCATGATCAATGTCACGCTCATTGGGATGCAATCCCACCGACGCGCTCACATTTTCAAAAGATTTAATTTGTTGCATCATAGCCGGGAAATCTTTTAACGTAATGCACACGCAAAGAAAATGTTGCACGCCCTGCTCTGCCGCAAGCGCAATCACTTGGGCGATATCACCACCTGCGGTTTCAGGATCAAGCTGATCTAAATGGCAATGAGAATCGACTAAGAACATAATTGCACCCAACGAATAAGTAATTCTTCGACAAAAAGTTGTCGATTGACATTTATTGATTTCAACACGCGCGCATAACTCTGTTGAACGTGATCGATATAACATAACAAATCAACTTGAGAAATTTTTGACGCTAACGTATTTATTTCCGCGCTAAAATCGATATTAACCATCACGTCATCGCGCGATGTCAATTTACAACATAATAAATCTCTTAACCAACTCAACAATAATTTTAATAACGTATCAAATTGTTTATCTTGCCATTGCGCCGCTAACTGTAATGGATCGGCTTGCTGTTGGCTAAGTTGGATGAATGCTTGATAAAATTCTTTGCGCGCATCATTGGTTTCATCAATTTGATTGCGGGTCGGTTTTGTAAAGCGAATGCGTTGACAACGACTGAGAATGGTCGGCGGCAAACGCAAACTTTCATTACTGATCAAAATGAATAATGTATTTGAACTGGGTTCTTCCAGCGATTTTAATAATGCATTGGCTGCATTGATATTCATCGCAGAAGCTGGGTTAATGATGATAATGCGATAACCGCCTAACACCGATGTTTCGTTGACAAAATCAACCACCTGACGGATTTGATCTACTTTTATCATTTGCCCGCTTTCTTCCGGTTCAATGCGCATAATATCAGGATGTGTGGTTGCTTGAATGAGTTTACAGGCGCGACAATGACCGCAAGGTGTTAAGGTGTCTGGTGTTTGACATAAAAGATAATGCGCAAACGCATCCGCCAATTGTTTTTGACCCGCATCGTCATGACCTACAAACAGTAATGCATGTGGCAAACGCGCAGCGCGCGCGCGTTGCACGAGTGATTGCCAGATTGTATTGTCAATTTCCACGCACGAGTTCATCTAATATTTTTTTCAAGTTATTTTGCACATCCGCCCAAGGTTGGGTTGCATCAATGACTCTAAATCGTTTTGGAAATGCTTTTGCGCGCGCTAAATACACTTCACGCACACGCACAAAAAAATCCACTGTTTCTTGTTCAATTCGATCTTGAGCGCCGCGATTTTTTGCGCGCGCTAAGCCGATTTCAGGTGGCGCATCTAATAAAATAGTGATATCCGGCCAAACGTTTTGCACAATCCAGTCGGTTAAACGATCGATTTTTTCCATACTTATTTTTCGACCGCCTCCTTGATAAGCATAACTCGCATCGACATAACGATCGCTCACCACCCATTTTCCCGCTTGCAAAGCGGGCAGAATAACATGCGCAATATGTTCTGCACGACAAGCAAACATCAATAATAATTCGCTATCGGTGGTCAGCACATCATCTGACTGCGGCGTTAATAAAATTTTTCTAATTTGTTCCGCGAGAGGTGTGCCGCCCGGTTCGCGTGTTAAAATAAATTGTTTTTGGGCTGCAGTTAAATATTCATTAATAAATGCAACAGCCGTTGTTTTACCAACACCTTCGATGCCTTCAATGCTGATAAATGGATTGCGACGTTCAACTTGCACGCTGCATGCTCCTTAAAAAATACGCGCGTATCAAATTTTCATTAAAATATGCGCCTTCTGCATCAAAATTTCGACTATCAAATACAGCTTCATGATGTTCGATTAATGTCGTCGAAAATTGATGACCACTCGCGGAATTACGATTTTTCTTCACAAAATAATAATAATTATGATGTGCTGGATGTAATGCCGCTTTTATGGATGCCATTCCAGGAATTGCGATGGGCGTCGGTGGCAATCCTTTATTGACATACGTATTGTACGGACTATTGATCATTAAATCCGATTTATAAATCACGCCATCAAAACGATCGCCGATTGCATAAATGACGGTGGGATCAATTTGTAAGCGCATATTTTTTTTCAACCGATTGACAATCACACCCGCAATCAGTGGACGCTCCTGATCTAACGCCGTTTCTTTCTCGATGAGCGACGCCACAGTTAACACCTCTTGTTGCGTGTGATACGGTAAATCAAGATCACGCGCTTTCCAAAGCGAATTTAATTTATTTTGCATCAATTGAAATGAGCGCTTCAATAAAACTATATCCGAAGAATTTTTCACAAAATAAAATGTATCTGGATAAAATCGTCCTTCGGGATTTAATGTTGGAAAACCTAAACGCGCCATCACCTCAGTATCACTCAATGACGTTAAGGTATGTTGTAAATCAGGCTCATGATCTAATGCTTCACGTAAATGCTTAAAATTCCAACCGGCGATAATGGTGAAGGTGTGATAGAGAATGCCGGTCCCGGTCGTAATTTGATTGAACAAACTCACCGGCGTCGTTCCTTTGGGAAATAAATATTCGCCTGCCTTGAGCGCATCTTTATTGTTTTTCAAAAAAACCCAGGCGTTAAAAAAACGTGGATATTTAATGATGTTAAGTACATATAAATCATGGACAACTGATTTAACGGAAGCGCCGGGATGGACAGTGTATTTAAGGCCTTGATCATTGGAGACAATGGAAGTACGCAGAAAAATAAGCCAAGCGAGTAAAACGCTGAAAGCAACGGCCAACACACCAGTTGCAATTGAAATTAAAATGCGACGATTGTTTACCATTAAAGTTCTCTTCAATGAGCCTTGGCCGTGTCATTCCCGCGCAGGCGGGAATCTATCCAAATGGATTCCCG
>CAZOFA010000046.1:0-9989 GCA_964578975.1 uncultured Coxiellaceae bacterium | reverse complement strand
AATAAATGTTCTGTTCACTGCCCTTGGCCGGGGACTAGCCCGCCACGGGGTAATTTAAACAAATCCGAGCCCGGGGGGGGGGGGAATGACACGTCGCGTATTCGTTCAGGATGATGAGCTTTTACATCTTACGAAATATCAACGTTCCGTTTGTTCCACCAAATCCGAATGAATTGGAAAGAGTCGCCTGAATTTTCATGGATTGAGCTTCATGAGGCACGAAATTCAAATCACAACCTTCACTTGGATTGTCCAAATTAATCGTGGGCGGTGCAATTTGATCGCGGATGGCTAAAATACTGAAAATCGCTTCTACGGCGCCGGCCGCTCCCAGCAAATGACCAATCATGGATTTTGTTGAACTCACCGCTAATTTATAAGCGTGATCGCCAAACGTACGCTTGATCGCTAATACTTCAAGTTCATCACCGACGGGTGTGGAAGTGCCATGCGCATTCACATAATCGACATCCGCGGGCGACATCCCAGCATCAGATAAAGCGCTATTCATTGACAACGACGCGCCCAATCCTTCTGGATGCGGTGTTGTAATGTGTGATGCATCTGCACTCATGCCAAAGCCAACTAATTCGGCATAAATTTTTGCGCCGCGTTGTTTTGCATGTTCTAAACTTTCTAAAATGATGACACCTGCGCCATCACCTAACACAAAACCATCGCGGTCTTTATCCCAGGGACGACTAGCTTTTTCAGGTGCATCATTTCGTGTGGACAATGCACGCATTGCGGCAAATCCACTGACACCCAATTTAGTGGTTGCCATTTCAGAACCACCTGCCACCATCACATCCGCATCACCATATGCAATTGCGCGCGCAGCCAAACCAATATTGTGCGTACCGGTGGTACACGCTGTGACCGCAGCAATATTAGGACCGCGCATGCCATACATAATCGATATATTACCTGCAATCATGTTAATGATTGCACCCGGAATAAAAAAAGGCGAAATGCGTCGTGGACCCGATTCTAATAAAACAGAATGGCATTTCTCAATCATCGGCAAACCGCCAATACCGGAACCAATCGCCAACCCAATGCGGTGTGAATTTTCCTCTGTCACTGTTAAATGAGCATCTTTAATTGCTTCTACAGCAGCGACAATACCGTATTGGATGAACAAATCTTTTTTGCGCGTTTCTTTTTCCGGGATCAAGGGTGTTGGATCAAAATTTTTAATATGGCTACAAATACGACAGCTGATATCTGATGCATCAAAGTGATCAATCAAACCCACACTGCTTTTTCCAGCCACAATTGCTTTCCATGTATCCTCCACGTTAGAACCCAATGGAGAAATCATGCCAAGACCTGTCACCACAACGCGCTTTTTACTCAAGACCTGCCCCTCTTGCTAAAACGTCGGTATTAACTTTTACTGTGTTCTTCCATATGAGAATTGATGTAATCAATCGCTTGCTGAATCGTGGTAATTTTTTCTGCATCTTCATCAGGAATTTCAGTTTCAAATTCTTCTTCCAATGCCATCACTAATTCAACAGTGTCTAATGAATCTGCGCCCAAATCATCCACAAAGGAAGAATCATTTGTCACTTCTTCTTCTTTTACGCCCAACTGTTCAACAACGATTTTTTTAACACGCGCTTCAACAGTACTCATAGTACATCTTCCCTCTCTAGATTTAAAAAATACTTGTAGTTTAGTTAAAAACCCATAACTTTCAAGCCGAATTTTTACAAACGCCTCATGCCATGAACATTCCACCATTAACATGCAGTGTCTGTCCGGTAATGTAACCGGCTGAATCTGATGCTAAAAAACTCACTGCAGCCGCGATATCGTCTGGGGTCCCCATGCGCGGTATTGGAATTTTTTGTAATATTTGATCACGCTGTTCTGCGGTCAACGCACGCGTCATGTCGGTATCAATGAAGCCTGGTGCGACAGCATTAATCGTAATATCTCGTGAACCGACCTCCTGAGCCAGTGATTTGGTAAAACCAATTAATCCCGCTTTTGCAGCGGAATAATTCACTTGACCCGGATTTCCGGTGGAACCAACGACTGAACTAATATTAATAATCCGCCCCCAACGCGCTTTCAACATATCACGTAAACACGCTTTGCTGAGACGATAAATTGAATTCAGATTTGTTTCAATGACGCTCAACCATTCTTCATCTTTCATGCGTAATAATAAATTATCCTGAGTAATGGCCGCATTATTGACTAAAATCCCCGGCATACCGTAACGCTCTTTGATTAATGCGAATGTTGCATCAATGGATGTTTGATCTGCGACGTTTAACACGACGCCAGAACCTTCTAATCCGGCTTCTTTCAAGTGCTGGGTAATTCGTGCAGCACCGGCTTCACTGGTTGAGGTACCAATCACGTTTGCCCCATCTCGTCCCAATCTCAATAAGATAGCAAGACCAATGCCGCGACTAGCGCCAGTCACCAATGCAACGCGATTATGTTGTGTTTTCATTTTTTCTATCCTCTTGACAGCAAATCGGACGTGCTTGCTAATTGTATATCATTCACAATGCGTTTATTTAATCCTGATAACACTTTTCCCGGTCCGCATTCAAAAATTTGTTGTATGCCTTTTTTCTGAAACAACTGAATAGTCTCAACCCATCTGACCGGCATAAACAATTGACGCATTAAGCCATCTCGAATATTGGATACATTATCATAAACCATGACATCCACATTATTGATCACGGGAATGCTGGGAATTTGAAATGGAATCGTCTCCAGTAATTTTTTTAATTGCGCTGCTGCAGGCTTCATGAGTAAGCAATGCGAAGGCACGCTCACCGATAATTGTTTCGCCATTTTTGCACCGATTTCTTTGGCGCGGGTAATGGCACGTAACACTGCTTCAGTATGACCTGCAATGACAACTTGTCCTGGGCAATTAAAATTAGCGGGTGCAAGTGTTTGACCTTGCGCCATCTCATCACAAAGTTTTATCACAACAGAATCATCCAATCCGACGATCGCAGCTAAAGCACCTAATCCATTCGGCACTGCTTCTTGCATGTATTTTCCACGTAACGCAACTAAGCGCACTGCATCAGAAAAACTGAGCGCATTCGCGCAAACGAGTGCAGTATATTCTCCCAAACTGTGTCCAGCCAGCAAGGTAGGTTGATATTTTTTTTCTGCGCTTAAAATTCGCCAAATAGCATACGACGCGGTTAATAATGCAGGTTGAGTGTATTCTGTTTTAGCTAATTTTTCTTCGGGACCTTGTTGAGTTAATTCCCACAAGTCATAACCCAATACATCAGACGCTTGCGTAAACGTTTCACGAACATCACTGTGTTCACGCGCAATATCGGCCAGCATGCCAACCGATTGTGATCCCTGACCGGGAAAAACCAATCCTAATGTTGTCATGCATTCACCTCAATATTTGATCAAAGCAGAGCCCCATGCGAGCCCGCCACCAAATCCTTCGAGCAACAACATGTCTCCGCGTTTAATTCGTTTGTCACGAATTGCTTTGTCTAATGCCAGCGGAATGGATGCGCTCGAAGTATTGCCTTGATCTTCTAACGTCATTGCAACACGTTCTAGCGGTAAATCTAATTTTTTTGCCATCGCTTGAATAATTCGAATGTTCGCTTGATGAGGCACCAACCAATCTACAGCTGATTTTTCTAATGAATTCGCTGAGAGCGTTTCATCAAATAAATTTCCTAAAATATTGACCGCTAATTTAAATAATTGATTACCAGTCATTTGAATATAGAGTGCTTGCTCCACATCGATCGGTTTACCCAACCCCACACCCAACGATAAAACATCTTTATATGTACCATCCGCATGTAGATGGGTGGATAAGATACCTGGCTGATCACTTGCGCCTAAAACAACTGCGCCTGATCCATCACCAAATAACACACACGTAGTACGATCGGTCCAATCCACGACGCGCGACATCACTTCGCTACCAATCACTAACGCATATTTAATGACATTGTTCCGAATAAATTGATCGGCGATGCTGAGTCCATACATGAAACCAGCGCAAGCGGTCGAATTCAAATCGAATGCGGCACACCCTGCAATTCCCAACCGTTGTTGCAATAAACACGCCGTACTCGGAAACATTTTTTCCGGCGTGGTGGTGGCGATAATAATCATGCCCACATCTGCCGGCGTAATTCCTGCCGCTTCCATCGCTTTAATCGCTGCTTTCTCAGCCATTGTGAGTGCAGTTTCATGTTCGGCCGCAATATGTCGCTGACGAATCCCAGTGCGTTCAATGATCCATTCATTTGTGGTTTCGACAATTTTTTCTAAATCAAAATTTGTCAGAATTTTTTCGGGCAGATAACTGCCGGTTCCTCTAATTTGTGTGTATGTCATAATAATCGCCTTGTATACGACAAAAATCGCACTTTTGTACTCTGTCATCCCCGCGTAGGCGGGGATCCATCTCGATTTGACCATAGATTCCCGCCTGCGCGGGAATGACACTCAAAATGGAAATTATCGTGTACATAAAATTAACCAGAAGACAGTTTGAGTAATTGCTCGACCTCAGCGCTAATGCGTTGAGGAATATTTTTTTCAACTTGCACAATCGCTTCTTCAATCGCTTTTGCAAACGCTTGAACTTTTGCGCCGCCATGACTTTTGATCACAATGCCGGGCAAGCCGATAAAACAAGCGCCATTATAACGATCCGGATCAATGCGTTTCACTAATGACTTTAATACCGGCATTGAAATGAACGCCGCTATTTTCGTAAACCAAGTACGCATATAAGCTTCTTTGAGTAAGCGCCGAATAAAAATAGCAACACCTTCACTGGTTTTCAGTGCAACATTTCCGACAAATCCATCACACACCACCACATCTGCATGACCTTCGTAAATCTGATCACCTTCAATGAAACCCGTGTAATTGATTGCTTTGGCTTGAGATAAAAGTTGTGCCGCTTCTTTTACTAATTCATTCCCTTTAATATCTTCGTGCCCAATATTTAATAAACAGACCGATGGATTTTCAATATTATCTAATGCTGCAACCAAGACAGATCCCATCACTGCAAATTGCAAAAGATGTTGTGCCGTCGAATCCACATTCGCACCGAGATCCAACATCCGCATGCATTTGCCCGACATGGTAGGAAATGCAGAAATAATCGCGGGACGATCAATGCCCGGTAATGTTTTTAAAACAAAACGCGCAGTTGCCATCAATGCGCCGGTGTTACCCGCGCTCACACACGCTTCTGCTTTTCCTTCTTTCACGAAATTGATCGCGACACGCATCGAAGAATCTTTTTTTCCACGTAACGCCGTCGCAGGAGATTCATCCATCTCAACACGTTGTGATGCGTGCTGAATACTACATCGCTCTGAGTGTTGATTCGAATTTTTTTGCAATTCATTTTGCAAAACCTCACGATCGCCCACCAAAATAAGATGAAGCGCCGGGTATTTAGTTAATACCTGCAAGCATGCAGGCACCACCACGGAGGGACCATGATCCCCTCCCATAGCATCCACTGCAATGATAATTTTTTTCAAATGATTTACTCTTCGTCGTTTTCTTCTTCAACCATAGAATTGTTTGCTATCACCTGACGTCCTTTGTAATAACCATCTGGACTCACATGATGACGACGATGGGTTTCACCGGTTGCAGCATCCACTGACAACGCTGTTGCAGTTAATGCACTGTGTGCGCGACGCATATTGCGTCTTGAACGTGATTTACGACTTTTTGCTACTGCCATGAGTTAACTCCTCATCAAAACTTATTGATTGCGCTCTTTACGCAATGATTCAATCACTTTAAATGGACTTTCTTTCTCAATTTCCACACCCGCAGCTGAATGAGCTTCAACAGGTAATTTCGCTGTGCAATTTTGCCGATCATGCATCGGAACAATGGGCAAACTGACAATTAATTCTTCTTCAAACATTTCATTCAAAAAAAGCTCATGATCCGCCACGATCAAGGGATCATAACGCTCTGGAAGCTGATCCGCCGCCTCTTCAGTTTCTACTATCCCTAAGAGAATTTTATCGGTCACGTCATAGGGAAAAGACTCCAAGCACCGTTGGCATTGCAGCATGAGCTGCGCTGTCAGCTGTCCTTTGATATACCGTATCCCCTGTTCATCTACACCAAATGTCATCTCAGCCGTCACCAGCCCTTCATCGGACGCCAAACTCGAGCAAAGTCGCGGCATGTTCTTGATTAACAAGTCGCCGCTCAAACTCAAGCCATTATCCGCAAAACGGAATGGGTCAACTTTTAAAGGTAGATGGTCTTTATGCATAGCTGCGGGATTGTATTCGCATGAAAGAATCATGTCAATTCATTGATGTAAGACACTTCTCTAACTCAGTCGTCAAAGGCGCATGTACTTGAATCGTTTGCCCAGTCGAGGGTAAAACAAACTCAATAAAAGTGGCATGCAAAAACATTCGTTTCAACCCCAGTTCACGCATTTTTTTGTTAAAAGTACGATCCCCATATTTTTCATCCCCGGCGACAGGATGAGCGCGATGTTGCGCATGCACACGAATTTGATGGGTTCGACCGGTATAAAGCATCGCCTCCACTAATGTTGCATCGGTAAAAGTTTGTTTAACTTTAAAAACAGTTAATGCTGATTTACCTTCATCACTGACACGCACAAAGCGTTCTCCGTGACTTAAGTGATTTTTTTCCACCGGCACATCGACACGTAATTCGTCCGGTTGCCAATGTCCTTTGGTTAACGCTAAATAAATTTTTGTGATGTGCCCCTCGCGTAGCAACTCATGTATTTCCTTCAAAATCCCGCGTTTTTTAGCCAAAATGAGGCAACCTGAGGTATCTCGATCGAGACGATGCGCTAATTCTAAATGCGGTAATTTAGGATACATACAACGCAATGCTTCAATGACCCCCATTTTCACTTGACTGCCACCGTGCACGGGAATTCCTGACGGTTTATTAATAATAAAAAGATTTTTATCCTCAAAGAGAATCGATTCAGCCAACACATCCATCAATGAATGACTGGGTTTACGCGGCGCGCCCTGCTCTTGCAGTTGAATGGGCGGAAGACGCAAGACATCGCCGGGTTGTAAACGATAGCTCGGGGCCACGCGTTTTTTATTTACGCGTACCTCACCTTTACGCAAGATGCGATAAATATGGGTCTTAGGCACCCCTTTTAATTTATTTATTAAAAAATTATCGATTCGTTGCACACAAAAATCAGCATCCAATGTCAGATAGGTGACAGAGCCCATTTAAAGATTTTCCTTATTAATCATGGTGTTATACTACATTATCAAAGTATTTTGTTATAAAAAAGCCTCACGATCTTAACATATCAGCAATTGATATAAAGAAAAAATACTGATATATTGCCTAACACCTTGATAGGTAGAATTATTTGCAAGATATTGAGAATATCTTGCCTTTTTAAACTGTGCTCCAGCACTGATTAGTGGCTGTGGTTTTTGAGCAAACATTTAGTGATGACAACAAAAAAGTTGTCATCAAGTCGTTCGGCAAGAGCCGATCATGAGAACATAACAGGCAGCAAGAATGAAGATGAGAAAGAAAAAAGAATCAACCGTCATGCGTCTGCCGAATATAAGTGAGCGCACTGCGTGACTAAATTAAATCGCTTTAAAAAAACCTTAGCTACTGCGTTTGGAGCGCCTTAAACAATATAGGTAGCTATGAAAAGAATGCTAATTAACGCAACTCATAAAAATGAAGAGTTGCGAATTGCGCTGGCAAGCGGTCAACATCTTTACGATCTCATCATTGAATCATCTGCACGCGAACAAAAACAATCAAACATTTACAAAGGTCGCGTGACGCGTATCGAACCAAGTCTTGAAGCCGCGTTTGTGGATTACGGCGAAGAACGACATGGTTTCTTGCCACTCAAAGAAGTTGCACGTTCGTGCTTCAAAGAGAGTTATGTTGACACCGGCAAACGTCCCACGATTAATGAAGTGCTGGAAGAAGGTCAAGAACTTATCGTACAAATCGATAAAGAAGAACGCGGCAACAAAGGTGCTGCACTCACGACATTTCTTTCTCTGCCCGGATCTTATCTTGTCCTCATGCCAAATAATCCTCGCGCCGGTGGAATTTCTCGACGCATTGAAGGCGATGAACGATCTGATTTGCGTGAAAATCTTTCCGCATTAAATTTACCCGAAGGCATGGGCGTAATCATTCGCACCGCCGGCAGCGGGAAAAGTTTTGAAGAACTGCAATGGGATTTGGATATTTTATTAAGACACTGGGAATCCATCAGAAAAGTTGTTGACAGTCGTACAGCGCCCTTCCTCATTTACCAAGAAAGCAACACAGTTATTCGCGCAGTGCGTGATTACTTGCGTAAAGAAATTGATGAAGTGTTAATCGATCATCCGGATGTGTATGAAGAAATCATTAATCACATTAAACTAGTGCGACCCGATTTCATTCATCGCGTCAAACTTTATAACGATCCCACCCCGCTGTTCACGCGTTTTCAAATTGAAAGTCAAATTGAATCGGCTTTCCAACGTGAAGTACGTTTACCCTCCGGTGGATCCATTGTGATTGATCATACTGAAGCATTAGTTTCGATTGATATTAATTCCGCACGCGCCACCAAAGGTGGTGATATTGAAGAAACTGCACTCACCACCAATCTTGAAGCCGCTGATGAAATTGCTCGGCAATTACGCTTACGCGATTTGGGTGGTTTAGTGGTGATTGATTTTATTGATATGACGCCGATGCGCAATCAACGTGAAGTTGAAGAGCGTCTCAAAAATGCATTATCGATGGATCGAGCACGCGTACAAATCGGGCGTATTTCGCGTTTTGGTTTGCTGGAAATGTCACGACAACGTTTGCGACCTTCGTTGGGCGAATCGAGTCAAATTAGTTGTCCGCGTTGCCTGGGTCAGGGCACCATTCGTGGTATTGAATCACTCGCACTTTCTATCATTCGCATTATTGAAGAACATGCATTGAAAGAAAATACGGCTCAAGTGCGCGCAGTACTCCCGGTCGAAATTGCCACTTTCTTATTAAACGAAAAACGGCAAGCCATCACGGGCATCGAAGAGCGTCAAAAAGTGGGCGTCATTATCGTGCCGAATTTACATTTCATGACACCGCAATATGAAGTAGAACGCATTCGCTTATCTGATTTAAGTGAAAAAGATGAAAAAATTCTAAGTTACAGATTGGCGATTAAACCAGATGCGGAAACGACAACTGTCAGTCAAACCATTGCACGAACGCATCAAGAACCCGCCATCAAGAGCATGGTGATTGAACAACCGACACCAACACCTGCCCCGTCGTCTGATAAAACAAAAACAGATGAAGGAATTTTTAAACGATTATTTAGTTATCTCATCAAGAAAAAAGATGAAGAGCCCGCTTCTGAAAAGAAATCTGTGACACGTCAAAGTCGAGGCAGACGACATGGCAGTGGCATGGCGCCACGCGGTGGAGATCGCAATCGACATCGTCATCACCATCATCGACGTGGTGGACGAAAGAATACGCCTTCACATCAGCATCATGCTGAGCCAAAACATGAACGTCATGAACAACAGCAACAGGAAGCAACACCACAACATCATCACCATCAGGAAAATGTTGCTTTATCTCATTCAGTCGACACGAAACCTGTCAGTCATTTTCATGAAACACCGCCACAAACACCGATGACTGCGATGGTGCCGGTATCAACGCCGGAATCATCACACCCCACGCCAAATGAAGGTGGTGAACGAAAATCAAGACATCCTGCAAAGCATCGTCGTCACAAACGATTTTCGAAACACCGTCACAGAAAACCACAAACCGGTGAAGGTCAAACGCAGAAAATGGCGGGGGAAGATATTTATAGTAAGAAAAGAGAGGGTGAATAAAACGTCGTCATTGCGAGCTGTTTCACTCGTCATTGCGAGCGCAGCGAAGCAATCCAGGTTTTCTTGATCGACACAAAAACC
>CAZOFA010000045.1:0-18595 GCA_964578975.1 uncultured Coxiellaceae bacterium | reverse complement strand
TGTTATCCCGATGGGGTTTAAAACCCCCCCCTCCGACAGGCCCGCTTTGGGGCCTCCGCAGGGTGACCGGAAATTGCTTAACCGTTCGTCCTGAGGAGGCGCGCAGCGCCGTCTCGAAGGAAGGAGCGCCGAAAGAAGCGCTAAACGGAGCGCCCTATCTATGTCACTTCTCCGCTTAGACATCACCGATTTCCGTAATGTCGCGTCGGCGCGAATCGATTTGCTGGCGCAAGGCTTTAACTTTTTTTATGGGAAAAATGGCAGCGGAAAGTCCAGTTTACTCGAAGCGATTTATTATTTGAGCCGTGGGCGCTCATTTCGCAGCTCCGTAAATAGTCACATCATCCGTGATTCGTCGGAAAAATTTTCTATTTTTGCCCAAGTCCAAACGAATGAAAATCAATCGATCCCCATTGGTTTGGAGCGTTCTCGCGAGGGATCGATGCGTATCCGGATTGCAGGACAAGAAGGCGTGTCATTTGCTGAGCTGGCGAATGTAATCCCCGTTCAGCTGATAAATTCCCATTGTTTCAATATCTTAGAAGGCGGACCGTTGTTTCGCCGCAAATATTTGGATTGGGGCACTTTTTATTCGCGAAATGATTTTTTCCGCGTTTGGAAACAGTATGAACGTGCACTGAAACAACGTAATGCGGTATTACGCGAGCGCGGCTCGAGCGTAGAACTGGAAATATGGACAGTTGAATTGATAAACAGCGCAATGGAGTTGGATGCGCTTCGGCGTGATTTTGTGACGCAATTATTACCGTTTTTGCGAACTGAGCTTGATGCTTTAATCTCGATTCCCGATCTTCAGTTGCATTATTATCCCGGCTGGGATCCAGAATTGAGTTATCAAGAAGCAATCGCTGCTTCAATCGATAAAGATCGATATATCGGCTATACCCAATTAGGTCCGCATCGAGCTGATTTAAAGATGCAAATTCATCGTGTTTTAGTGAAAGATATCTTATCCAGAGGACAGCAAAAATTATTCATTTGTGCTATGATAGTGGCCCAAGGAGCAATGCTGCAACACTGCGTAAACAGGAAGCCAATCTACCTCATGGATGATATGCCTTCAGAGTTAGATCATCAAAGTAGAGCTAATTTAATGGCCTTGCTTTTGAAACAAGAGGCTCAGGTATTTCTGACTGCAGTTGAATATCAAGCATTAGCGGATTCATGTGCTGATGCTCCTATGAAAATGTTTCACGTGGAACATGGTGCCATTCAGGCGCATCATCTTCCTCTTCCCCTTCCCCTTCGAGACGGTCGCTGCGCGACCTCCTCAGGGTGATCGGGAATTGCTTTAACCGTTCGTCCTCGCAGCGACTTTCTCGAAGGAAGGAGGCCGCGAAGGAAGAGGTCGAAGAGTACGTTTACAACTTAGGGGAGTAATCTAAAGTGAATAGCGCGACAAGTTATGATTCATCGAATATTAAAGTACTAAAAGGCCTTGATGCCGTACGTAAACGTCCAGGTATGTATATCGGCGACACGGATGATGGCACCGGATTGCATCATATGGTGTTTGAATTAGTTGATAATTCTATTGATGAAGCGCTCGCGGGATTTTGTGATGAAATTCACGTTATTATTCATGCAGATGAAACAGTAACGGTCAAAGATAATGGTCGAGGGATTCCTGTCGATCTTCATCCAGAAGAAGGTCGCTCTGCTGCAGAAGTGATTATGACTGTCCTGCATTCGGGCGGTAAGTTTGATAACGATTCCTATAAAATTTCCGGTGGATTACACGGGGTGGGCGTGTCCGTGGTGAATGCATTATCGGAAGACTTGTATTTAACAATTCGCCTCAATGGTAAAATTCATAAGCAACACTACAAACATGGCGAACCTGAAGCGCCGTTGGCGGCGGTTGGCGATACGACTGAACGCGGTACGGAAGTTCGCTTTAAACCGAGCAAAGAAACTTTTACCAATATTCATTTTTCTTACGAAATTTTAGCTAAGCGACTGAGAGAATTATCTTTTCTTAACTCAGGTATCCGTATTTATTTATCAGATGAACGTTCCGGTAAAAACGATTTATTTCAATATGAAGGCGGTATTAAGGCATTTGTCGAAGATTTAAACAAAAATAAAACCCCAATCCATTCAAAGGTTTTTTGTTTCCTGGTGGAAAAAGACCGTACTACTGTTGAAGTTGCTATGCAATGGAATGATACCTTCAATGAAAAAATATTTTGTTTTACCAACAATATTCCACAAAAAGATGGTGGTACTCATTTAGCCGGTTTCCGTAGTGCCATGACACGTGTGTTGAATAATTATATTGAGCAAGAAGGGTTTCTTAAAAAAGATAAAATTGGCATGACGGGTGACGATTTTCGTGAAGGTTTAACCGCAGTTTTATCAGTCAAAATGCCAGACCCAAAATTTTCGTCGCAGACGAAAGATAAATTAGTTTCATCTGAAATTAAAGCAGCCGTTGAAGCGGCGATGGGTGAAAAATTCTGGGAATTTTTATTAGAATTTCCCCAGGATTCCAAAGCCATTGTGTCAAAAGTCATTGATGCAGCGCGTGCACGTGAAGCAGCAAGAAAAGCACGAGAAATGACGCGGCGTAAAGGCGCTTTAGATATGGCCGGATTACCTGGAAAATTATCTGATTGTCAGGAAGAAGACCCCAGCAAGTCAGAAGTTTTTATCGTTGAAGGGGAATCGGCTGGTGGATCAGCAAAACAAGCCCGCGATCGTAAACATCAAGCGGTATTGCCGCTCAGAGGTAAAATTTTAAATGTGGAAAAAGCGCGTTTTGATAAAATGCTTTCTTCAACAGAAGTGGTGACGTTGATCACTGCATTGGGTTGTGGGATTGGACGTGAAGAATATAACCCTGATAAGTTACGCTACCACAGTATTATTATCATGACCGACGCGGATGTCGATGGATCACACATTCGAACTTTGTTGCTCACGTTCTTTTTCCGTCAAATGCCCGAGCTGATCGAACGCGGACATGTTTTTATTGCTCAGCCGCCGCTTTTCAAATTAAAAAAAGGAAAACAAGAACAATATCTGAAAGATGAAGAGGCACTGGGCTTCTCACTGACCCAATCTGCTTTGGACAATGCGCGGTTATATTTAGGTGACAATGGTTTACCCATTACTGGAGCACCTCTAGAAAAACTATTAATTGAGTTTTTGGGGGTCACAGCGACTATCGAGCGATTAAAAAGATTCTATCCAAAAGCAGTATTAACAGCGTTAATGTATGCACCTGGTTTAGATGAAATGAAATTAAGCCAAAAACAAAATGTTGAAGAAACTGTAAACAAACTGGCGGAATTATTAAAAACCCCAGAAAACTCGCCGGTGAAATACAAGTTTGAAGTGGTTCAAAATGCAGAGAAATCCATTTGGTTACCAAAAGTCGATGTTTTTGAGCACGGCGTTCAGCATACTACTTTGATTAATAAGGATTTATTAATATCAAGCGAATACCAAAAGATGACCGCATTTGGCGAAAAAATAAACAACCTGATGCATAAGGGTGCTTATGTTGAGCGCGGCGAAAAAAGTTGCCCAGTGAATTCATTTGCTGAAGCATCTGATTGGCTTATGTTAGAGGCGAAAAAAGGCCAAACTATTCAACGGTATAAAGGTCTTGGCGAAATGAACCCCGAGCAATTATGGGATACGACCATGAATCCTGAAACACGTCGTATGTTGCAAGTGACCATCGACGATGCGGTTGCCGCTGATCAAATATTTACCACTTTGATGGGCGATCAAGTCGAACCACGACGGGAATTTATTGAAACCAATGCTCTAGATGTTATCAATTTAGATATATAAATTCTTAGCATATAATTTCAGCCATACTATATAATTAATATAGATAGCACATATTTGCTTTTTAAGCCGACTTTTAGCGAGTTTGCTTTTTGAGAGGGCAAAATGGCCGAAATGATGTCTCCTGAACCGGAGCAAGATAGCAAGGAAAAAATGGAACAGCTCGAACAATTTGCTGCGGCAACAATGACTAAGGTTTTACATAGTCAAGCTGATCTTGACACGAAAGACCGCGTGATGGATGAAATGTTAAATTGGTGTAAAGATCAGGGAAATATTGCAGTTTTAAAAAGCGCCACCATTCTCTCTTCTGACCCTACATCCCGTACCGTACAAAATTGCAAATCATTAATGCTCAGTAAAGGCGTTCATCCCGGACAAGTTTTTGCAGCTTCTCTTTCATTTATAAAATTGTTATTGGCGAGCGGACAAGAAGAAGATGCAGCCAAAAAAATAAAAGGCGAAACCAGCGCTACGTTCAGCGATCAACAACGCCATCTGCGCGATTTAGTGTTCGAAGCGGTACATCAAAACGTCAGTGATATTCATATTCAAGTACGACAAACGTATACCAAAATTCGCATGCGTCAACACGGTGAGTTACGCGTGTATGCGGAGTGGTCGGAAAAATTAGGTCGCGAACTTGCATCCGTTGCGTTTAATAAAGAAACCGATCATGCTACTTCACATTTTAATCCCCTCGTTCCACAAGATGCCTCGATGCCATTAAAAATGAATGGCCGCGATATTCGCTTACGTTTAGCGAGCGTGCCGGCGCACGGTGGTTTTGATATGGTCATGCGTATTTTGGCCACCGGTGAAGAAAAAATAAAAACGTTAGAACAATTAGGTTATACCAATAATCAAGTCGACATTATTAAAATGGCGTTGAAGTTACCTTTCGGCGCGATCATTGTTGCCGGACCCACAGGATCTGGTAAAACAACGACACTGGCTGCTTGTATGGAAATGGTGGAAACGTCGCAGAAATTATATTCGATTGAAGATCCGGTTGAAAAAGTCGTTGAAGAAGCAACACAGGTTCCGGTAAATACCGAAAAAGAAGATCGCAGTTTTGCCAGCATGGGACGTGCGGCATTACGTATGGATCCTGATGTCATCATCTTAGGTGAAATGCGCGATGAAGACACCGCCCATGTGATGGTGCGTGCTTCAATCACCGGTCACTTAGTGTTAACGACATTACACACCAATCGGGCGACCGCGATTATCACTCGTTTAGTCGACATGGGAATTTCGCCCGTGATGTTAAGCGATAGCAGTGTATTGCGCTGTTTAATGTGTCAACGTTTAGTCCCCATTGTTTGCCCGAAGTGTTCTATTCCTTTGCGCAGTTCGCCAAAACATCAAGCGTTTATTGCTGATTGGGAAGCAGTGTTGGGCGCCGATGTCATTGATAGCGCGCGTGCGCGCGGTCCCGGTTGTCAGAGTTGTCATGGCAGTGCAGTCGGTGGTCGTACCGTGGTTGCAGAAGTGATTTGGGTGGACGAAGAAGGCCGTCACTATATACAACAATGCGATACACTGAATTGGGAAAAATATTTGTTAGATAATGGCTGGTTGAATTTTCAAGGACGTGCAGTCCAACTGATTAAAGAAGGTGTTTGTGATCCATTTGATGCGGAAAAAGTGGTAGGTCCCATTAATCCTGCAACAAAAGCATCTGTTTACAAGTATCAATAAGTCAGGAGAAATGATTTTATGGTGGGTGTGACTCAATCTGCAATGTCGGGTCAGAAGTTCTTGCAACTACTGAGACGATTTCAATTTGGCGCAAAATCACAACTGGCTTTTCTCGAAGATTTTTACACGCTGGTGAACGACGGTATTCCAGCAAATCGTGCAATTGAAATGATGGCGCAAGCGACAACCGGAATTACCAGAGAAGTTTCTTTAGCGATTTCACAAAAAATTTCCGAAGGTCAAGCGCTCGCGGATGGAATGCGCGATTGGTTTTCTATCAATATCGTTGAAATTATTCGTGTCGGTGAAGAAGGCGGTGCATTGGTTGAAACATTACGCTCAGCGATCAAAACATTAGAGCAACGCAGCGGTGCAATTGGTGCCGTGATTGGTGCGGTGTCTTATCCATTTTTAGTGATCGCCATTTCTTGCGGCATTATTGTTTATTTAAATGGTTCTGTATTCGTCCAGTTTCAAGGGATTAAACCCATGGATCAATGGCCACAAGCCGGACGTGATTTTGTGAATACCGCGAATTTAATTGGTAATTGGTGGTGGTTGGTGATTCTCTTTTTGGTTGCACTCGCACTGATATTTCGCAGAATTGCGAGTAATTATGTGGGTGAATTACGTCCGCTCATTGATAAAGTACCACCGTTTAATTTATATCGGCGTTTTGCAGCGGCACGCGTTATGGAAACATTAGGATTACTCGTGGCGAATGGTGTGGTATTTAAAAATGCGTTGCGCGTCATGCAACATCAAGCCAATCCTTATGTGATTTCACATTTAGTGACGATGGAACATTTGATGGCGATGGGTAGAGGCAATATTGCCGATGTATTATCCACCGGATTAATCGATGATAAAGATATTTTGCGTTTACGCGTGATGGCGGAAGTGAAAGGTTTCGAACATGGTTTAGTTCGTATGGGTGTGCGCGGAGCCGAAGAAACAACCAGAACATTAAAAATTATTTCAAAAATTTTAGGTGGCGCATTACTCGCGTTAGGTGCGTATTTAATTATTGTGATTGTCCGAGGAATTTATTTAACCGGGATGGCGATGGGGTCGTCATAAAATGAGGTATGCGGTTTGATCAAACACAAGTTTCAAAAAGGTGTTTCGTTACTCGAGTTTATACTGGTGTTGGTCATCATGTCTGCGATTATGGTGTTAGGTTTTCGGCTTTATTATCAATTTCAAGTGCAAGCGAAAGAAAGACAAATCGCTCTCAATGTGAATGCCTTATTTAAAGCGTCAAGTAATTTGTATTATGCGAATTGCCGACAAACACTCGATCAAACAGGTGTGGCACAATCAGCGGGTTTACTTGATCCATTAGTATCAAGAAGCAATACGATCCATCTGAACATAAAAAATGATTTATTAAACACAGGATATCTTTCTCCCAATTGGCAACCGATCAGTAGTTTGGTGGATAGTACAGCAGGCTTAGATCAAGGCTATTTTGTGCAATTTAGTCGAGTGCTTGAAAACGGCGCTGATCCGATAATGAGTGTGACGGCTTGTGTGAGTCAAAACGGTGTTACATGTGTCGATACAAAAGGGCTAGCACTTGATCCAACTCAAACTTCATCTCCTTTTCCCAATCCTAATCCTTCCGCGCGCGGATCGTCTGTCGCATGGGTGATAGAAGTGGGAGTAAAACTACTCTCGACTTCGCCAGCGCAATGGACGCAAATGAAAAATGATTTAAATGCGCAATGTGTTTCGGATAAAAGTGGGGGTGGGTTCAAATCTTGTATTCCAACGCCCAAGGAAAATGGCTATCTTGTCTGGACAAGACTTCCTGATTCTTTTACGGAAACCACATCGGAATTATGGTCTTCACAACCCTATGTAAAAGAATTTAAGATGCAATATACTAATGATGGTATGTCAGCGTTATCAGGCGTCCAAAATAGTAGTAATTGGTATGATATTAAAAATTATTTATGCGGCGGATAGAATTGAACGAGACATCTATGAACCAGGGCGATAAAAAAGCGAGCGGATTTTCACTCATAGAAATGTTATTGGTGATTGCAATAGCAAGCTCATTGATTGTTTTATTACTCAATTATTCGACGCAAAAATTCGAAGAATTACGACGCGATAAAGTCGTCATGCAAATGCAACAAATTCTCAATGCTGGAATGAGTTTCTATCTAAACCGAGGCTTTTGGCCACTCAATGGCGCGAGTGCAATTGCGACGAATTGCGGTAAACCAGGCGGATGGACCGATCTCACGTTGTTACAACCAAATTATCTTCCTCCTACATTGGTGAATAATCCATATACGAGTAAGGTAGGTGTTAATCCTTATACGATTAATTGCAGTGTAGATACCGCTGTGACAAGCAGTGGTTTAGCTGGATTTTATGTCGCGACGAACGTTGACACACCCGCGACGGCCGCGATCATTGTGGGTAAATTGCCCCTTGCTTATGTGGTAACACCGCAAGATCTTCAAGCGGATATGCCTCCTAAACAAGATCCCATCTGCGCTGGAATAGTGAATCCGAAATCGGATTGCACGACAGTGGTCGCGAACGTGAGTATTCCAGGACAAAATTTAAATAATGCCAGATCCATTAATTTTGCCGGGGTTTTTTTCAGTGGCTCTTGTGTTCCTGCTCCCAATTGCCCACCTGGCATGAGTCCCAATATTTTGGTTGCACCCGCGGGTGTCACAGGAATAAATGATGATCCGACCGGCTGCGACACAACGTCACAAAATCCACCGTTCAATCCGAGCGGTTGTAAAGGAAAAATTTATCCGGTCAGCAGTTTCACTGCGTTTGCACGTGGTGATAGTAATGGCGTACCTACGGATCCTGGTGTCGTGATTGACTGTAATGTGGGGGGTGCAAACCAAACAATGCCCTGTCTCAAAGATATGACTGGCGCAAAACCTCCTGCGGGTAATCCGATTACTGCGGATGGAACAAAATATTGGAGAGTGTGTTTGACAGTTGTCACAGAAAAAGGCGTTGTTTATCCAGCGGCTGCGGGTTCCACATTCTCAGGCAGCTTTCCCACGCAACAAGGAAAAATGATGGGTTCAATTGTTGCATTTACGCGCTGCGTTCCAAATAGCGGGAGTGAAAAACCTGGCGGTTCGCTCGATGTTTGGCAACAAAACAAAGGTTTTGCGCCATAATTTCATGTCGTTTTATTTTGACCATCGTCACATGATGACGATGTGTGTCATTTATTTATGTGGATTTGATTCCAGTTACACCATTTAAAAAAATCGCGTATACTTGCATTTACGACAAGGATTTGATGAGATAGGCATATGATTTAATGGAGTATCGCGATGAAAAGCTTCGCCGCTAAGCTAAGTCTATTATTACTCATGATCCCCACATCGACATTTGCTGCATGGCAAGTTGCAAAACCGACCGCCACTATTCCGAGTGAACCATTTTTTCAAGCGCGAACGCAACCGAGTTCGTCGTCTGCCGTGATCCCCGTGTATGGAAGTCGTGCTTTACCCACTAAATTTGCTAATTTAGGTCGCCCTGCTGCTGTGTACGCCATTAGTGTGAGCGGTTCGTTAAAAGAAAATATCGAAAGAATCATGGATCGATATCATTGGAAAGTCGTTTGGAAAGTTGGCTACGATTATAATTTCGATGGTCGTGTCACCGGCTCCAGTTTACCCAATGTCATTGAAAAATTATTAGCACCATTTCCATTACAAGCACAGATGTACATGTCTAACCGTACGATGACTGTTGTTCCGAGGAAGGTATAATGTTTTATAAACGAATCCTGGTTCTATTTCTTGCTACATTCTTTTTTTTGATGGGATGTAATTCGCCGGTTTATAACCAAACAGAAGCCAATGTGGCAGATGTTTCACTGCGCACAAAAGCAGCCGATGCGCGAATGACGGAACTTGGAAAAAAAGAGCCAACACTGGTGGTGAATCAAGGTTTGTATGTTGATAGAACACCGATTAGCCTGATGCGACAACCGGGTTGGTTAAAAAATCGAATCATTTTACATGGTGACCAATTACCTTTCTCATATTACAACCGCCTCATCATTGAAGGCGGCAATCGTAATATCATGACCCATTACCAAAATGGTTTAGATGAAAAAAATATCATTTCGATTAATTACGCAGGCAGTATAAAAGGCGCATTAGATATGCTGGCTGCCAAAACTGGCTATGTTTACACAGTCAATGGCAGTGATATTTATTGGCACGCTTATATCACAAAAACATTTGATATTGCGTTCATGCCGGGCTCATCCGATTACTTGATGGGTAAAACATCTAGCGCAGGATCAACGGGACAGGCGGCACAAGGTCCGGGTGGTATGACATCAGTGACCGGCACCATTGATGACAGCGCTTCTGCTCAATACAGCAATTTAAAAGGTACTTTGTCTGTGTGGAAAGATCTCGAATCGTCCATCAAACAATTACTTTCTCCTGAAGGGAGAGTCATGGTGTCTGAAGCAACGACCTCAGTCACCGTGCGCGATAGACCGCCAAATGTGAATTTAATCACACGTTTCATTAACAATTTAAATAATAATTTATCGCGACAGGTTTTGGTGAAAGTTGAAGTCTTAACCGTGACATTGGAAAACGATTTTAACTTCGGAATTAACTGGAACGTCGTACAAAGAGCCTTCAATAACGGCAAATATAATTTAGTGAATGATAATGGGGCTCCCATTCTATTACAAACCAGTACGCAGCTTTCGCTAAAAGCATTATCACTGGGTGTGAATAATACATTTCAAGATAATGAAAATGGTAAAACCGCGACCGGTATCTTGGCTTTAATTAATGCATTATCGCAACAAGGGAAAGTGTCGATTGTGACGCAACCCCAAGTGCTTTGCCAAAATAACCAGGTCTCTCAAATACGCATTGTCGATCAATTGGGCTATCTGGCGAGTGTGCAAACCACAGCACTTTCGGGTGGTTCGAGCTCCGGTGGTTCTTCAACAGTCACATCGCAAATTACACCGGGTGCGGTTGTCACAGGACTTACGTTGTATGTCTTACCGAAAATTTTAGGGAATAAAGTTTATCTGCAAGTGAATGCTGATTTATCGAATAACTTAGGCTTAACAACTATTTCGTCCAATGGTTCGACGATTGATACCACGACCGGAACGAGTTCAAATGTATCAGCCATTCAAGTCCCACATATTCAACAGAAACAATTTAATCAACGCGCAATCGTGGCGACCGGCGATACATTGGTCATGGCAGGGTTTAGACAAACCACTAATATTACTGGCGCATCACAGTTGTTACAATCACAAGCACTGGGAGGTAAAACTGCGCAACAAGTTAATTCCGAAACGGTTGTGTTAATCACGCCAATTATCTTGCGCGGAGTTGGTTAAAATGCCTTTCATCACTCGTGAGGATGGAGAGCGATTTATTATTCCGTCTTATCGCGATGTGTTGAGCGCTAAGAAACCTGCACTACTCAAAAAAGAAGTGATGTTATTAAGCACCAATTATGGCGAATACATCACATTACAACGAAAAAATATCGATCAATTTGAAGCAGCTTTTTCGCCTGATCCTGGTTATCTATTAGGTGAATCGGTTTGGAATTATTTCAAACGTCCGCGCGATTTAATTTATTGCGAAGCGATTCCCAACACGACTGAAGCGATTCTCGTGATTGTAAAAGCAGGCAGTGTTTATCTCGATGGCAGTTTTCCAGTTGATAGCATTCCAGACGAACTCATTGTTTTTAAAACGCAACAAAATAATTTTGAAATTCATATCTACGGCGATGTGCCGATAAGTGAAACGCCTGAGGAAAATAAATTTTCTCTGGATGCAACGTCGGTTAAATCATTTGAAGTGTTAACCGAACCGGTATTTCCAACGTTACCCACCAATAAAATATTTCAGTTGCGCTTGGTCGACTCTGTTTTAAAAACACAAGGCATCGGTGTTTTTCCCCTCAAAAAAGTGCTTGTTGGTTTAGTCATATTGGGATTAATTTGGACCGGTTTTACTTATTTCACCATGCATCGAGAAGAAATTCCCGTTGCATTTGTGAGTGCCGTGAATCCTTTACAGCTTTACATTAGCAGCATGACATCACCTGCACCGGCGAATGAAATTCGTGAAATAGCCGAGAGCATAAGAAAGCTTTATGCCATTCCAGGGTGGTATCCAACGGAAGCTATGTATAACGGTGGAATAATTCGAGTGAATGTAAAATCGTCAGGAATAAAAACAAGTATGTTGTATCAATGGGCGCGTGACAATAATGCTGTCGTGGAAATTTTACCAGATGGTATTTATTTAACGCTGAATGCGGCATCCGCTCCGCGCACACCGCCCACGGATATTAGTTCGTTACAATCTGTGATCGCAACCATCTTAGATCGTTTATCCACGGTGGTGCCAGGAAACAATTTAACGTTGGGGCCAACCTTTGACAAAGGCAAATTTTCTGAAGCGCCCATCTCAATTGTTTTCAGCAGTCTTACCCTCAATACGTTTTTGCTCATGGGCGAACAACTGAGGGGTTTACCTTTAGTACTTTCAAAAGTAAGCATAACGATAAATAATGGGCTTCTATCGGGCACTATTTTTCTTAAAGCATTAGGGAATTAAGTTATGGCTGATGAATCAAAATTTTCTCTTGCCACACTCAACACGAAACAAAAAGTGATTGGGGTCGCAGTGATTGTGATTGTTATTTTTATTATTTACGAAGTGATATCTATTTTTTCCAGTTCATCACCTGACGTCACGCCACCCGCGCCTACAGCACCTGCTGCTAAACCAATGAGTGCGACAAGTGCCCCGAGTGCTCCAAGCACCGTTCCCACTGCTCCGACCGCGGCGAGCACGAGCATGCCGATTGCAGCACCCAGCATGCCGGCGGCAAATGCGCCTGTCATGCCGATGAATAGTGCCGTTGCACGCAAAGATTCTTCTGATACGCTGAAAGAGCAGGAAGAGCAGCAAAAATCGTATTTAGATTCACTGAATCAATTACAATTATTGAAACTTAAACGTGAAATTGCCGAAACCAATCAAGCAATCGCAGCCGCGAAATTAGCAACAGAAACCGCAAATAAAAGTATGAGTGATCTATTAACTCAACCAGCACCTCCGACTCTTCCCCTTAGTTCTTATACAAATAAATCAGGGCAAAATCCCAGCGGCGAAGATCAATCTCTTCCCATCAAGCCCCCAACGGTGCCTGAAATTCCATTTACCGTTGTTTCGGTGACGATGCAATCCTATCGTTGGATGGCGGTATTAAGTTATCAAAATAAATATTTTAACGTTGGCGTCGGTGACACTTTAATTGATGGATCTGTTGTTGCAACCATCAATAGAAACGGCGTGACGCTGGTTAAAGATGGAAAACGCAGAAAAATAGAAATCGCAAGTTCTGCTTTTTAAGCAATATAATTAGCACAGCTCGAATACCATAATTTTGGGCTCCCTCGTGTCATTCCCGCGCAGGCGGGAATGACATACTGGCAGGTTACTGCGCCGTCACCGTATACGTATGCTCATTGCTCCCCGGATCCGCCGTAATGGAAAGCACATGATTGCTAACATTATACTGCGCACTCCAACTTCCATTTTTATCAGTGGTGCTAATTGAGTAGCCACTCTTAAACACATACGGTGAGAGAAACAAATCAGTCGTCCCTGTGACACCCGCTTTATTCACAAATTTGACGGCCAATTGTTTTTTTGCAGGATCATAATGCAACAATTCAGGTGTTCCAGCGATTGCTTGCGCATAGGGATAAGAAAGATGCTGTGCCAAATCATTGAAAGCACCACCACCTTTGTAAGGACTTGTGTTACCAATATCGTTTGACCACCACAACCAACTCGCACCAATGCGATCGGTCAAATCAGTCAGTTTGTCGACAAAGGTTAGATTGCCCGGCTGCGTATAATCAACTCCGCCAAGTTCTCCAATCACCAATGGCGCTTTCCATACGTTTGCGACCGTCACATTCGATAGCGTCCAACTATCCAACATCATATTAACCATGCCAATGTTCGCTCCGGTGTAAGAGCTTTCACCGTCGTCCAAATCCAACGTGGGTGGATAAAGATGTGGAGCATAAGCAATTCGTGGTTCACCTTTGCGTGGATCATGAGGTTTAGGCAACGTCGTCGGCAAACCTTGCGTCACTGGAAATGAGGATGGCTCCACCAAAATCCAATGATCATTATCCACTTGACGTATTTCATTAATCGCAGCTTGATACGTTGCAACCAAAACTGTTGGTTCGAAGAATGCCCCTTGCAAAGAACCACCATAGGGTTCATTCAACAAATCATAACCAATCACAGTATTGTTATTCGCAAAAAAACCCGCAATGTGTTGCCATGCATCAGCATACTGTTTGCGTAATTCAGGATGTTTCAGCGTTGTGCCCCAAAAATTATCCCAAGCACGCACTTCGCCCGGTTGTAAATACATGAGTCCCCATGGTTTCGTCACTTTGACGGGCAACCCATCGGTATAAGTCGCCCAAACTGGCGCTCCATCTACATCGCCCGGGCCATCACTGAATGCGCCTGGACCATACAGATCTTGATGCATGTCGAGAATGACATGCATGCCTTGTGCGCCATACCAATTCACACGCGTTAATATATCGCGCAGATAATCATCGTTATAAACGTTATTGGGATTAGGCTTTGTTGGTTGCAGTACAGACCAGAAAATAACAAAACGGACGGCATTGGTGCCCAACATATTATTTTCTGCGACGACATCAGACGCATTGATCCAGGGCATGCCACTGAGAAGATATTTGGAATTATTAGAAGTGTTTAATCCATGTAAAACTAACGCGCGTCCTTGCAGATCAGTAAAATAAGTGGGTGCTGCGTGTGCGCTCAATGCACTTAATCCAAGACATGCAGCGAGTAGTTTACTAAATTTTTTTTTCAATCGTATTACTTTTGAATTCTTCATTTGGCTCCTCCAAAATCATGATTAAAAAGTTTAGAGAAAAAGCCACACGTAACACGTTATTTACTTACCAGGACGTGGTACCTCTTTTTCTCGTACATCGTTCGTATTTGTTTCTGCAACAGGAAGGCTTGTAATTCTATTTTGAGTCCCACCAATAGTTGGGAGATTTTCCTCAGGAAATTGCGCGGTTAACATTAATAATAACCCCTCATTTTTTAAAATAATTATTATCCCATCGCCCTGAAAAACTACGTGCAGCGGGACCCGATAAAATTACGGGATTTTTTTCACCAAGCCATTCTACGCTCAAATGACCAAACGTCAATTGAACGTTTACCGGCGAATCCAATTGACCATTTAATATCCCGGACACAACCGCAGCACACGCATTGCTTCCACACGCAAACGTTTCACCGACACCACGCTCAATCGTACGTAAGCGAATTTCATTGCGCGATACAATTTCAAAAAATCCGACATTAACACCTTCTGGAAAAAGAGAATGCGCTGCAATTTTTGCTGCAATTTTTTCAACGGGATATTGTTCAATGGAAGAAATGTGTAAAACAGCGTGCGGATTTCCCATGGATAAAACAGAAAAATCCACAGTCTCATTTTCTAATTTTTGCACGCGATGCAAACCCGGAAAACCCATGTTGACATCGATGCGATCATAATTGTGAATGAATGCTTGGATGATGCCGGCTTTTGTTTCGACTGAAAGCGAATTTTTCTCCGTCAATTTTTCTTCATGCACAAAACGCGCAACACAACGCATTCCATTACCACATTGTTCTGCTTCTGTGCCATCGCAATTATAAATTTTACAGGCAAAATCTGCATTTTTTGAGGGGGTGATTAATAACAATTGATCGAATCCCACACCCAAATAACGATTACTCAATTGCTGAATGGGAAGTGCGGCAAAATCAATTTGCTGAGAAATGCCATCGATGACCATGAAGTCATTACCCAGTCCATGCATTTTACAAAATTGAATACTGCTCATGATACAGAATGCTCTCCTGGAGGTATTTGATCAGGTAAATATAATCGTCCTGCTTGACCACAACCCAATAGACAACAGTAAATGAATGACAACATGATCACGCCCACTATTTTTTTCTTCACGATGAATTCCTTAATTGCATGTAATAATGAATTAATCCATTCGTCGATGAATCATGCGCATGATTTTGTGTCGACTGGGTTAAAGCCAATAAAATCGCTGGCAATAATTCTTTTCCGAGTTCAACTCCCCACTGATCAAAGGAATTAATTCCCCAAAGAATTCCCTGCACGAAAATTTTATGTTCGTAAAAAGCAATTAATGAGCCCAATGTGGACGGCGTTAATTTATTTATAAAAAAAAGATTGCTGGGACGATTGCCCGGAATGGTTTTGTGTAAGGCTAACTGCTGAGCTTCTTTTTCAGCATAACCTGCATCACGCAAGCGATTAAAATTTTCTTCATACGATTTTCCTTGCAACAATGCTTGCGCTTGACTTATTGCATTTGCGACTAAAATATCTTGCTGGTGTTGAAAATGCGTATGGGCCACTAAAATAAAATCGATCGGAATGAGTCGCGCGCTTTGATGGATCAATTGGAAAAAAGAATGCTGACTGTCACACCCTTGTTGACCGATAATTATCGGTGCGGTTGCATAATCAATAAAATGATTTTCTCGCGACACAGATTTCCCATTACTTTCCATGTCGGCTTGTTGAATATAGTCACGAAAAAATTTTAATTCATACGCGTAGGGAGTAATGGCGTGTACGGATGAGCCAAAAAAATTAATATACCACAGGCCTAATAATGCCATTAAAACAGGTATATTGTTGGAAAATTCAGACTCACGAAAATGCAGGTCGACTTGATGTGCGCCATCGAGAAATTCATAAAATTTATCCATGCCAATCATGAGTGCGACGGGTAACCCAATCGCCGACCAAATGGAATAACGCCCGCCGACCCATTCCCAAATCGGAAAAATTTGTGCATCAGGAATGCCAAATTCTTTTGCCCGCGCGATATTTGCGGTCACCGCAACAAAATGCGCAGAAACATTTTTTATTCCCAATTTTTCTCTGAGCCATTGTTGAATGAATTCCGCATTAGAAATCGTTTCAAACGTCGTAAACGATTTTGACGAAATAATAAAAAGCGTGCGTTCAGGATTTATTTTTTGTAAAACATGTTGAATCTCACTGCCATCACAATTAGAAATAAAATAACAATGTCTTTCTTGCGGCAAAGAATCGGCGAGTGCTTGTGTCACCATTAATGGCCCCAAGTGCGAACCACCAATTCCAATGTTGACGATATCTACGATAGATTTCCCTGTGGCGCCTACCCAAGTCCCCGCACGCACTTGATCGACAAATTGTTGCATTGCAGCCAATGTCGCGTGAATATCTTGCATGACGTTTTTTCCGTTGACCAGTAAGGTTTTCGTCTTCCGATCGCGTAACGCGGTATGCAATGCCGGGCGTTGCTCGGTAAAATTAATTAAACGTCCGGAAAAAAGTTCATCGATATAATGCGCTAAATTGGCTTCGCGCGCTAATTCAATCAATAAGCGCATGGTCTCGTGAGTGACACGGTTCTTGGAATAATCAAATAAAATGTGATTAAACGTGACAGAAAAATTTTCAAAACGTGCAGCATCGGTTGCAAACCATTCTTGCATTGAATGATTGGCAATTTCTTCATAATGTTGTTGCAGCGCATGCCATGCAGCAAGCTGCGTCAGCTGATTCATTGGAAATATCCGCTCAGAATAGCGTATTTTACCAGACGAACAAGAATTGTCTATGCACAAAAAATAATTGCAGCGTGGGATGCAATCAGAGTATATTAATAAAAAATTTTATTAGGTCCGTGATCATGGATGAATTATTGCAGCAATTAGAAAAGCGCATTAAAACTCTGCTCCAACGCTTTGAAGAGCAACAACAGGTCACTTTACATTTAGAGCATAAACAATCAACATTGCTACGCGAGAAAGAGATGTTGGCCCGCAAAAATCAAATGGTTGTTGCGCAAATTGAAAATATCATTTCACATCTTAAATCAATCGAGACGATGCCCCATGAGTAGTAAGCTGACTGAAACGACGATTGAAATTTTAGGTAAAACCTATTTGATCAAATGTCCAGATTCTGAAATCGATTCATTGCAAGAAACCGCACATTATCTTGAAGAAAAAATGCGTCAAGTGCAAAACTCAGGCGTCACTTCGCAAGATAAAATTGCTGTGATCGCTGCATTGAATGTCACGCATCAATTTTTAAATTTTGAAAAAGGTCATTTACAAAATATTAATCAGCGTTTGTATGATTTACAAAAAAAAGTAGAGCATGCATTAGAATCTGATGAAGTGGATGTATGACATCAAAAGCAAGTTTACGTCAATCGCTATTAGCGCTGCGTCGTAAAATTAATCCTGCTGAACGTCAAGCCGCCGCAGAAAATGCGGCCAATTTATTTATCGCTAGTGATTTTTTTCGCCAGAGCCAGCATATTGCTTGTTACTATCCGCGTGCCGATGAATTTGATTGTTTGCCGATCGTGCAAAAAATTTGGGCTGCGGGAAAAAAATGTTATTTGCCGCTGCTCGAGAGCGATGGGGAGAAAAATTTAATTTTTGCAAGTTATTCACCCAATGATACGTTGCAACCGAATCGATATCAAATTTTGGAACCTAAAAAAGGGCAAATCATCGCACTGGAAAAATTAAACCTGGTCTTGTTTCCCCTGGTTGCATTTGATTTGAGCGGACGTCGCTTAGGAATGGGTGCAGGATACTATGATCGAACCTTTGCAACATTGCGATCGCAAAAAAACCAAACATGCCATCTCATTGGGTTGGCTTATGATGCGCAACAACAGGATGTGCTACCAGAAGATCCGTGGGATGTTGCATTAGATGGGGTGGTGACTGAAAGTAGGCTGATTATTTTTTAAAAAAGTGGGCATGCTTGTAGCATTCACGAAGCCTTCTCGTCATTGCGCGGCCAGCCCAACAATCCCCGGTTTTGATGGCACGAAAACCTGGGTTTGGTTCGGACGCGCGCAAATCGGCGAACCCGT
>CAZOFA010000044.1:0-18738 GCA_964578975.1 uncultured Coxiellaceae bacterium | reverse complement strand
CGACGACGTTCATCTCCCGTGTTTTTACGTAATTCTAAAAATTCTTCGATGTCTTTATGCCATGTTTCTAAATAACCACATACAGCACCTTTGCGTTTGCCACCTTGGTTGACCGCCACCGCCGTTGCATTCGCCACACTTAAGAAGGGAACCACGCCAAGTGATTTACCATTAGTTCCTTTGATGCGTGCACCCATGCCGCGCACAGAAGTCCAATCATTGCCTAATCCACCGGCATATTTTGATAACAGTGCGTTATCTTTAATCGCGGCGAAAATTCCATCTAGATCATCAGGAACAGTTGTCAGATAACAACTGGATAATTGTGGACGCAGTGTGCCGGAATTAAATAAGGTGGGTGTTGAACTCATGAAATCAAACGTCGAGAGCAAATTGTAAAATTCAATCGCGCGTTCTTCTTTATTTTTTTCATTGATCGCAAGACCCATCGCCACACGCATGAAAAACATTTGCGGTAATTCAAAACGCACACCTTTGCTATGAATGAAATAACGATCATATAAAGTTTGCAAACCCAGATAGGTGAATTGTAAATCACGCTCAGGTCGAATGGCTGCCGCGAGTTTTGCATGATCATAAGTATGCAGTTGCTTATCCAATAATTCTAATTCAACGCCGCATTTCAGATACGCTTGCATATACGTATGATAAAACGATTTCATTTCTTCAAATGAAATTTGATCTTTGAGTTTCAGAAAATTTAATGCTTCGCCGCGTAATTCATCTAATAATAAACGTGCCGCCACATAACTATAGTTCGGCTCTTTTTCGATGAGCACACGCGCCGACATGATGAGCGCTTTGCTGACTTCTTTCACCGGCACTTTGTCGAATAAATTGCGTTCGGTGTCTTCAATAATATGTTGTGCAGACACATCGGATAAATTTTCGCACGCACTGTTGACGAGCTGAACGAGTCGATCAAGATCCAATGGCACGACTTTGCCATCCTGCAAGGTGACTTGTAGCTGACGTGCTTTTGCAGCGGCTTCTTGTTCTTGAGTGCGAATTTTGCGCCGCTCTTCGCGATAGAGCACATAAGCTCGTGCGACTTTGTGTTCGCCCGCGCGCATTAACACCAATTCCACTTGATCTTGAATATCTTCAATATGCAGCGTGCCGCCATGAATCATGCGACGTAAAAATGTATCGGTAATTTTTTTCACGAGATGTGCCACGGTTTCATTGACGCGGCTAGAACCAACTGCTGTATCGCCTTCAACGGCTAAAAATGCTTTCGTGAGAGCCGCCGTAATTTTATGTGCATCAAATGCAACAAGTGATCCATTCCGACGGATCACCTTTAAATGTCCCGGCGCTGTGATGGCAATATCAACATTGAAGTTCTTAATTGCAGCTGTGGTGCGAGATACCATTTCTGTTTCCATAAGCCCCTCCAGAGCGTCGTTAGAATTTTGTTTTTTAAGTAAAAGTTATACACAAGCACAATATCGTGTAAGCCTTATCTCACAAAAACACAATATATAGGATGTATAGTCATGAACCTCTACAAGATAGTGTATATTTGCGGAGGATGCAATAGAACAAGATGTGGGTGAGTTGTGGATAAGTTGTGGGAAATACCTGTAAAAAGAAAATAATTATTTTATCCTATAAACACTATTCCCTAAAACCCGATCTTCAGGACGGAGGGGCGGGTTTCGGCTTATATCCGAGGTAGTGCGCGTGCGCACTAGTGTTGTTGGTGGTGGCGGGAGAAATGTAGGGCGATCGAGGCGTGGTGTCATTGGACGATTGAAGCCGTTAGGAAGAGTGAGACCACCATAAGATTTAATTTTTTTCATTCTCAATAAGCTATGTGTTACCAAAGCTGAAGGTGATGATTGTCTTGGTTGTTCAAGGGTTGCAACTTTTTGGGATATTGCAGGAGTCAGTATTTTCGCAAGCACGGGTTCATTTTGATCTTTATTACAAAACTTACTTAATGGTCCAGATGAATCCAGCGCTAAAGCAAGATAGCTTTTTAAGAGCTGAACTAAAGCGCTTTGATCGTGTGGTGTAAGGCCGTCATAGTAGTTTTGAAAATTTTCTTCGTTTTTTGCATTGTTGAGCAAATAGCTATGTCTTCCATTCTGAAAATTATTCAAAACGTTGCCGATGACCATGTTACCAATAAAGTAATAAACAAAAGCAGTCAACATTCCTTCGAATATCGCAAACATCTCGGTTAATTCAGGATTAGCAGGTAATGAAGGGAATGGATTTTGTAAAGAGGTTCCGCCATTGGTTAATGCATAGCCAATGGATAAAGGCGCATAGAGTTTGCAGATACTTTTGAAACTCCACGAGACATTGGAGAGTGATGCAAGTGCAATAGCGGCATTCATCAATATTGCGGCAAGACCAAAGTATATTCCTAATGTCCAATACAGCGCGCGCTGATCATCTTCATTCTTGATATTAAATAAATCAGGTGGAGTGGCAAGTCCCGACGCAAGGTAATAAAGCGCGGATAAAAGTGCAAGAATCTGAATAATTATTATAGAGATAAAACTGCAATAAGACGGCGAAGTCTCCGCTTGTGTTTGTTCAACATTGTTGTCTTCATCAAATTCGATCACGTTGCATAATGAGTTCAATAGGTCGTTAACTTTATCGATATCCAAGGTTTCTTGCGACGGGCAAAATAAATGTTTAAACAAACCACTTGTATCCATGACTTCAATAAATTTTTGACGTTGATCACTATCATTTCTGTCATATTTTTTTAATTTGTCTCTGGAACGTTTAATTAAATGCATGATAGGAGTGCTGTTGGTGCCGCTGAGATCATTGAGCGTATTTCTAGAAAATTTAAAATTGGTCACGGTGGCAGACGTACCGCGTAGCACTGATAAAATGATAACGGAATACAAAATTTCATCATGTGATAAAAATGGAATAGTAAGATCTTCACACGCTTTGTAATTTGTTCGATACGTGACGACGGCACTCGAGAGCGCGAGAGAAAATGCGAGTTTTTCTTTATAGGTTAACTCTAGAAATATCTTGCATAGCTCCTCAAACGAGGCTTTAAAAAACTTAAGCAATTCAGAAAAATTAGCATTAAATGACAAAAAGAATCCTGGGGGTGTTGCTATGGTGAAGACAAACCATCGAGATATTTGATAGGCAACACTTTCTGGATCTATTCCCCATTTGGTCATAAATTTTAAAAAATTATTGGCAAAGTGGTCCGCTGCAGGAATGGAAGATGCGGCTATGAAAAATGCACAGGTTAAGGCCGCGACGTCTTGTGGATTTTTCCATGAAAATGGGGTCACTTGAACCGCAATGTTGCGCATTAAACGTCCAGCAGCATTGGATTCTATTGATTCTGGTAAAAGCGACGCTTTTGCTTCTTCATGCGGAATTGTAGCAATTGTCATGGGGGGATTTTCTGCTTCATCGATGGTGACTACACGAAGCGATGGCACTGTCATTAGAAATCTCCCAATAAAAATCAAGCGTTGATTCTAAATGTGCTTTCTTAAGAGAACATTAAGGGTCATTTTTTTTCAAAGAACAAACAGTAGTGTAAAAAATAACCATGCTGTGACTTGACTTTATTGGGCTTAAGTTGTCATATAGCTGGGGCGCAGAAGCGAATAGAAACATCAGGAGTGGAGCAATGGATTTAGAGAACAATCAATTACCGAATAAACGATCCCGCGGGATTTATCTTTTACCCAACTTATTAACGACTGCCGCACTGTTCGCGGGTTTTTATTCGATTGTTGCTGCCATGAAAGGAAATTTTGATGTGGCAGCGATTGCAGTCTATATCGCCATGATTGCCGATGGTTTAGACGGGCGTGTTGCGCGTTTGACGAATACCCAAACAGCGTTTGGGGCTGAATACGATAGCTTATCTGATATGGCCGCCTTTGCGGTCGCCCCGGCGTTGATTATATATAGTTGGTCATTATTTACCTTGGGAAAGTTAGGTTGGTTAGTTGCATTTGTCTATACCGCAACCACCGCACTGCGTTTGGCACGCTTTAACACGCAAGTGCACGATGTCGATAAACGTTATTTTCAAGGATTGCCGAGTCCTGCGGCGGCCGCGGTCATTGTAGGGATGGTGTGGTGTTGTAGCGAATATGCGATTACTGGCATCTTCATCGCAATTCCGGCTGCGATCGTCACTTTTTGTGTGGCGTGTTTGATGGTCAGTCGAATTCGTTATTACAGTTTTAAACAACTCGAATTCAAGGGAAAAGTGCCTTTTTTGGCGGTGGTTATTCTTGTTTTAATCATTGCTGGCATTGCCGTCAATCCCTCACAAATTCTTTTTTTGACGTTTTTAACCTATGCGTGCTCAGGACCCATCATGACGTTATGGCAATTACGCAAAATGCGCCGCCGACGTTAAGAAAACTTTTTTTACAGTGCCTTTAATGGTAAAATTATGCCAGTTTAATTGCATCCATGTGTCTATTACTCGAGGTTTTCATGCGCGGATCAATCAACCCACGCATTTTAGCTGTCACTTTATTGGGATTTTCATCAGGATTACCACTTGCCCTCACCAGTTCTACGTTACAGGCTTGGTTTGCACAATCCGGAATAAGTCTTAAGACAATTGGCATACTTTCGCTGATTGGTATTCCATACAGTTTAAAATTTATTTGGTCGCCGATCATGGATAAAGTGGTTCCGCCGCTCTTGGGGAGACGACGCGGTTGGATTGGCATCACACAAATTTTACTTTGCATCGCATTATTTATTTTGGCGAATCTGGATCCAACCATTCAAGCAGGGTGGATCGGTACCGTTGCCCTCGTGATTGCCTTTATCTCGGCCTCACAAGATATCGCGATTGATGCCTATCGCACCGATACCTTTTTACCCAGCGAACGAGGATTTGGTTCTGCGCTTTATATTTTTTCTGCGCGTATTGCCATTATTGTGTCGGGCGGATTTGCGTTGATTTTAGCCGACCATATTGGTTGGCGATTGACTTATGAATTGATGGCAGTGTTAATGGCGCTTTCAATTTTCGTCACTTTTTTGGCACCAGAGATTCCGGGTTCCATTCAACCCCCCAAAACATTTACGGCGGCCATTGTCGAACCGTTTAAAGATTTATTTCAACGGGAAGCCATTGCACTGATCATTCCGTTTATTGTTTTATATAAAATCGGTGATGCGCTCGCGTTGCAATTGATGAGCACATTTTTATTGCGCGGATTGGGATTTTCATTAACCGATGTTGGCATTGCTTATAAAACCATTGGTTTTGCGGCCAGTATTATGGGTGCGTTTGCCGGGGGTGTATTATTAACCCGATTAGGCTTGTTTCGTGGATTATTATATTTTGGCCTCGCACAAGCTTTTTCAAATTTACTTTTTATGTTGCTCGCGATTGTTGGTAAAAATTATTCGATGATGTTTTCCACCATGTTTATCGAAAATTTTTGCTCCGGCATGAGCACGACAGCGTTATTGGTGTTTGTCACTGCATTGTGTAATCAAAAATACAGTGCAACACAATTCGCTTGTTTATCTGCTTTGTTTTCACTGGGACGCATATTTTTAGGCCCGGTCGCTGCAACAATGGTTGAACGTTTGGGCTGGCCAAGTTTTTATGCTTGGACATTTGTTATTTGTTTTCCCGCATTTTTTTTATTAGCGTTAATGCGTACGAGGGTAGCTTTTAATGCAGAAGCAATTGTTTAAATTATTTTTTCTTTGCGTATTGAGCGCTATTTTATATGGCGCTGCAGCTGTTGCGCAGCCGGAAAATGGTTATTATTCAAATCAAACTAAATTAGTTTCTCAACAAATTGATTTATTAAAAAGTCGTTTAGCGCAAACCCAGAACGAGTTGAAAACATTGCAAAAACAGCAAGATTCATTGGGTCTCATGGCGCCTGAGCGTATTACTAAACAAACGTTGGGACAAATTGGGCTTGATATCTCGGTGGCCAAATCCAATTTGGATAGTATTAATATCGAATTAACCGAATGCCAGCAAGCAGTAAGTCGTTTAGAAAAAGATACGCAAGAACTACAAAATCAACTGAACGTCGCAAATATTTTTGGATTAAAAATCGCGCGTAATGGATTGCCGGATGTGAATTATTTGCGTCAACAATTGGAGGATGAAACTGCATTATTACAACTAGAGAAAGCACGCGCCAATTATTTGCTGCAATTACAAACTGTCGCCGATAATACCTTGAAGCTGCAAAAAATTAAATATGCACGCATTGAAACATTATTTAAATCACAAAGTATTATTTTATTGAAAGAGCAGCAAGCAAAATCAGAATCGAGTTTTGAGCAGCAACAAAGTACTTGGTTGCAACGACTCAATACATTAGAAATACAACTCGGACAACTGGAAAAATCAAAACAATTTGATAAAAATACGTATGATAAATTACAAAATGATATTTTTTATGTGAATGAAAATGTCAATTTTACTTATATTGAAATGTTAATTGCGCGTTACCAAGAACAAATTCAGCAGCTCAAAGTGTCGATTGCGCACAGTAATTCAATTTCCTTGCTCAATAAAGCAAGCGATCAAGCGCAACAACTTGGGAAACAATTAACACGACTTAATTTATTGATCAATGGGCGTGTGGATATTTTAGATAAACGTAAAAATTATTTTACGCAATTTGGCCAAACGCCGGATGCCTATCAAACAGAGTTTGCTAATTTGAATGATCAGTATAAATTGGCGTTGACTAAGATCGCAGACTTAAATACCAATTTGGCTGCGTTCCGTGTTTCACTGGATCAAGCGCTGCAACATGAATTATCTGCACGCCAAGGATTGCCCGGATTTGGCGCCAAAGCATGGCTTGATCTAGGTGCCGAACTCGTGCTGGTGCCTAGTCTCACTTTTCAAATTTTCAAAAGCATTAGTTATGAAGTGTTAAATGCGATTGGTGAAATTAGCTTATTCGGCTGGATGATCTTTTTCATTTTACAAGCGACATGGGTAACGATTTTTGTCGTACTGAATAATTATTTGCGCCGTGTGGTGGTGGGAATTCCTGATCATGAATTTGGACATATAAATTTAAAATGGTTGTCGATTAAATTAGTGCATCGCAATTTAATTGATGTTGCGGTGATTGGAAATATTTTCTGGGTATTTTCTTTTTTTGCAGTCCCGCTGCAAAATTTTATTATTCTGCTTAATTTTGCACTGGTCTGGATATTTTTTAAAATTTTCTTAGTATTGGCGCGTTTATGTTTAGTGGAAACTGTGCATGATCGCGCAGGACATGATGTCCGTCTTTATAATCAATTAAAATGGATTTTTCTAGGGGGTGGAATTGTCACGGCGCTGACCGTATTTTTTCATCAACTACCGCTCATCTACGAAGTGAAAGATTTATTCGATCGATTATTTTTATTATTTTTATTAATTTCATCGCTATTTTTGCTGAAGCAATGGCAACTCGTGCCCGGGTTGATATTGCCGTACATCGATACGCGTCGCACGTATTTAAGACGCATTGTGTTGCTATTGGGATTATTAATTCCACTGCTGATCTTGGTCAATTCGATTGTTGGGTTGTTTGGTTATGTGAATTTAATCTTAACCATTTCTTGGTATGAAGGCGTTTTTATTTTTGTGTTAGTGGGATATTTATTGCTGCGTGGTTTGTTACATGAAGGCATGGAACATGTTTCTAAAATTTTAATTCGCCATGTGACGAATGGTTGGTTGTGGACCGAAGCATTTTTAAAACCGGTCGATCGCGTGTTACGGATTATGTTGTTTCTCTCAGCATGGTTGGTATTATTTTTGTTGTACGGTTGGGATCAACAATCACCGGCCGTCGAGCGTCTTACGAAATTATTGCATTATCATTTAGCCGAAATATTTGGCACGAATATTACCTTGCTCAGTGTGATTGAATTGGTGGTGATTGTTTCGTTGTTGTATTGGTTGGCGCGTTGGACGCGTGAATTTATGTATCGTTTGTTGCGCACAAAAGATTTGGGTTTACGCAACAGTATCGCGATATTGACACAATACGCCATGATTGTGATTGGATTATTTATTGGTTTGCGTTTTATTGGCATTGATTTTCGTGCATTAACTGTGGTTGCAACTGCATTTGCTTTCGGTGTCGGTTTAGGTTTACGCGATCTCGTGAATAATTTTGCGTGTGGCTTTTTATTATTGCTCGAACGTCCTTTACGAGTGGGCGATATTGTCAGCGTTAATGGTTATGAAGGCGATGTGATGCATATTGGTGGTCGTTCGGTGACGGTGCGCACCTGGGATCATATGGAAGTCATTGTGCCGAACGCAGAAATTTTCAGTAAATCTTTCACGAATTGGACGGCGAAAGATAATATCATTCGCAGCGTTTTCGCGGTCAAAATTCATGAGGGTGATCCGGTAAAAGTGCAAGAGTTGATTTATCAAGTGTTAGATAAGCATAAAGATGTTTTGAAAGATCCTGTGCCAGAAGTGTATTTAAAAGAATTAGCAGAAGGTTTAGTGGAATTTGAAGTACGTTTTTATCTGAATATCCGCCAAGTCAAATCACGCATTGGATTGCGTTCTGAAATCTTAATGGCTGTGTGGGATACGTTTGAAAAACATGCTGTCAAGACGCCATATCCTCATCGAGAAATTCATTACGTGCACGAGGGTGCGCCTAAATAATGTAACTCCCGGTCAACGTCATTGCGAGCGTAGCGAAGCAATCCAGGTTTTTGTATCGATCAAGACAACCTGGATTGCTTCGCTACGCTCGCAATGACGAGTACTTAAACCGTAATTTGTTCAGAAGGATACGCAATCACCGTCCCAGTGACTGTATTGCCATGGTTTCTGATATTAATAATGGCATCCCCACCCATCATTGCTGCCGTTGAACGCATCGCATCATGAATGGTGGCTTCTTGGCGTTTATTTCCTGCGTTATTAAATTTTGAAATCGTTGCATTGCCGACTACAACATAGGGCATTTTTGGGTTGCCGCGCGTATAAAAAGAAACTTTCATCGGATCTTTATGCTTGCAAGTCGCTTTCGGTTTTGCGGGTATTGGTGTGTGATCGTTGACTGGGTGAGTAGAGGCGCAACTGGTGAGTGCTAAACTAATGGTGACCATCAACAGATATACACTTTTCATGATTGTTTCCTTGGGCGAGATAGATATCCTTTTCAGGTTAAATGCTATTGGATTCAACTCAGAAACGCAAGTTAGGCAACATGAGGATTATTAAAGAAATTGTTCTATTTGCGTGTCAACGCCCACATATGATAAAATATTGACCATTTCTTTCTAATGATGAGATATCTTTGCCATGCAGAAGCTTTTAACCCTCATGATAGCCTGTGTATTGTCTACTGCTTTATTTGCTAATAAAGCACCCGCAACTTGGAATGTAGTCGGTCAAGCGGATTTCATCAGTGGAAATATTGGATCATTCAGTTTGGCAGTGGATGCAGGCGGAACTCCTTATGTTGCCTACACTGACTTGAATCAAAATAAACAACTCACAGTGATGAAATACGACTCTCATCAATGGGTATCAGTCGGTAACGTAGGAGCGCAAGGCGTGACGAATCCAAACATCGGTATTGATTCTCAAGGTACACCTTATGTTGTTTTTTACAGTGATAATAACGGACTTATTTTGATGAAGTACGATGCGACCACGCAATGGAGTAGTGTCGGTGATATTCGATCTGTTACTAAAAATGCCTCGAATTCACAACTCAGTTTGGGTCTTAACCCCAGTTTGATATTTGAAATGAATCAAGGAATTTACTCGATGAATTACCTCAGAGGACAATGGAGAAGTCCGGTGGGAATTCCTCTTGCACATTCCCACGTTGATGAAGTGCAATTAACGTCCTATCAAAATTTATTGTATGTGGGTTATCGAGATTTAGATGAAAATAATCAGTTGAATGTGAGAATGAGTCCGAGCTGGTGTGAGCTGGTGCCTGAAGGATTATCTAGTCAAGTCAGCGATACGAATTTAACGGTTGATACTGAGGGCAATCCCTACGTTGCTTATCAAGATAATACATCTGCCAATCAAGTTCGGATTATTAGCGCCAAAACGGCAGGTGTCAGCAATCCATGCCAAGATAGTCGTTGGTCTTTCGTGGGAAACACCGACAAAGCGCCGATTTCTTTAGGCGATGCCTCAAGTCTTCGCGTGGTGGTGGATAGCAACAAAACGCCTTATCTCGCCTATGAATTATCAGCAAAAGAAATTAATGTTAAAAAATTTGATGGAACTCAATGGGTAGATTATGATTCGCCTATTGCCAGAGATGCCATCGTTGATAATTTATCTTTTAGCGCTTCAACGCATCAACTTTATCTAGCTTATCTGCATTGTCCAGCCAATCGTTCTCATTGCGCAATCAATGTGATGAGTCATTCGTTGAACTAGAAAATTGTCATTGCGAGCGGAGCGAAGCAATCCAGGTTTTGCGTGTCGGTCAAAAACCTGGATTGCTTCGCTCCGCTCGCAATGACGATTTTTTAACGTGCCGGCATGACAGATTGTCGGAATTATACTGACTCACTATTTCAGAAGAAATAATTTATTAAAAAATTATTGATTAACTTACACCTCTAGGCGTTTTCGGCGTCATTGGTGGTACTTGAGCGTTTTCGTTGTGCTGTTGAATTTGGGTAGGACTTTTTGGAGTGATAACAGCTAAGTCAGCGGTTGCCGGTATTGATATAGCCAAATTCGAAAATAATGTGGAAGGAGAAGTAGACACTTTAGGACTGGATGGAGTTGTTTTTTGTTCTATTCCTATTCCCCCCTCCTCACCTAACTCAGACACATCATCATCTGATTCGCTATCACTCTCGTGAATTTTTATTCCAGCACCCTGAGGCACTTCCTCCTCTTCCATAACAAAACCAGCAAATCTCTCTTGTTTTTCTTTGTTATTAAGCTTGAGCTCCACCTTTGTTTTAATAAGTGAAGCATGTTTTTCAACCTGCGAACTTTCAGGGTTGACACTTTTGTTATACGCATCCAATAGCTCATCACCACGTTTTGACTCAGGAAGAGCTGGAGCTTTCTTCAATACAGCGACAACTGGAGCAGTCATTTTAACAGAAGCACCTGCTGTTGGCGTCGGAGAAGGTACGGGACTCATTAATAAGCCGACTGAATTATAAGAAACAGCACGAATAGATAATGGCGCAGCAGGCGGTAATCCAGAACCTGATGGCGTGCGAGTAGCAAAGCTCATCGGTGTTTGTGGCACACCTCGACCAGAGGGAATTCGCATAGGAAAAGAAGGAGTACGCATCGGCGAAGCGATACTAATCCCTGGCACACTGTTCAACGGAGTAGTAATGGCACTTAACACACTTCTTGGTGTTGCTTCGACGTTAGGTCCAATCACTAATTTTGCCCCTTCAAAACGCTCTATAAATGCGGCATTGGTATTAATTCCTAACCCTTCACCGCCCATTTTTTTTAGGCCACTCGCACGACAAAAAGCAACATAAAATTCTTCGCTTTTGCATATTTCAGGATCTTTTTCTGTTTGATTGAAGATTAAATTATGTTTTTCTATCAACGCTAATAAATCAGGGCTCGGCGGCAGTTCATGCGTCACAATATTCTGTATTGTATCTCCATCCTCATCTTTTTCATTTCCATCATCTATTAAAAAGAAAAACCCTTGCTTTGGTTCAATCGCTTCGTATAAATATATTTTTTCAGCCGTTGATATCAAAGGTTCATTTGATGGTTTCATTAAAAAAAGAAAATTATTGCCGATGCGTTTTGTCGATTGATTTTTTGCTTCTAAATGCCGTTTATATTCTGTATCTTTTCCATTTGTCAACCAATCAACAGGAAATCCTACACCTTCATCTTTTGTTTTGATCGAAAATTCTTTATCTATTCTAACTTCCACGACAACACTGATGGGCGCATTGATATCTAGAACAATACCTTGTTCTGCAATTTGTTTTTGATATCGACCTCTTGCTTCTTTAACTGAATCAATGGTGTTTTTTAAACTTTCCTTAAATCCCTCATCTCTTTCAAAAATAAAATAAACAGGATTTGCTTTAAGCCTTTCAGGAATATTTTTTCCAATACTTGAAATAAATTCATTGACTTCATGGTTTGTAAAAACATAAGAACCAGTATGGGTATAGGTATAAGAATGCCATTCATAATCATTCTTTTTTGCATTTTTTATTTTGATACAAAATCCACTAATAGATAAATCACTGTCAACCGTAACTGCTATTTTAGTGTTGATAGCGACAGCTTCATCATCTTTTAATTCTTGATTTGAATCTTGAATCATATCTTTTAGAAACAATTTAAAATCTTCATTCTTAGCAAAAATAGCATCAATCGATTCTTCTGAGATTCCTTGGGCTTTAAGATGTTGCGCAATTCTTTCAATAAATTCGGACGAATCATTTTGTTCTTTCAGAATCAATTGTTCTTGAAAACTATACTTTTGCGTACAACACTTGTAAGTATAAATATTAGAATGCAATTGATATGTATTTCCCTGCGCATCGTTTAGGGTGATACAAAAATCTTTAAGAGAAATCTCATTATCTGCGGTTTTTGCCACTACTTCTTCCACGTCAACCGTAATCGGTGCTTCTGATTCTTGCGAATTTCGAACTAAATTAATTGTGTAGGCGAGCAGTCGACTGAAGCTATCATTTTTTGCGAAAACTAAATCAACTTTTTCTTTTGAAACACCTTGATTAAGGGTAAGATCAGCAGCGATGTTTTCGATAAATGTTGAAGGATTATCTTGCAAAGTTAATTGCTTACTATATCTATTGGATTGCATGCGCACTCCGGCGTGAAATTAATTTACCATAACTTACTGAATTGTATTTATATTTACCCAGTTTATCAAACAATTCTTAACGATATCTTAATAAAATGTGCTATTCACACTCCATCGAGATAAACCAATTCGCTTTGATTTATAATGAATAAATGTCATTGATTGAAGACATTAAGGATGAACGATGCTGGATTCTCTCATCAAGTGGTCTAGAAAAGTAGTCGTTACCCTAAGATTCAGTATCCTCGCCATCTTCGTGACATTGTTTATCATTTCAATGATGGTTCTGATCACCATTACCCAAATCCGCTTTATTCACAGCATGGAACGTCTTTCCATTAGTTTAATGCAACAAGCGTCCATCACTGCCTTTACTAAGATTCATAATCAAATTAAAAATGCTGAAACGAAAAGTTATTCAATTGCACAATTAATTAAATTGAGCGTGATTGATTTAAATAATAGTTCGGAAATCGTTTCGTACACGACTAATTTTATGGAAAATGAAATGAATTTATTTTCCAGTATCCGCTCGATTTCTTGGGGCGATACTCATGGTGATTTCATCATTACGGAAAGAAGAAGAGATAATAAAATTTATACCGAAATTATTAATCGCGAAAAACGACCATTTTTTCATAAAGTATTTATGCACGATAAAATGGGGAAAATGATCGAACTGAAAAATCTCACTGATTTCAGTTACGATCCGCGCACACGTCCTTGGTACAGCGCAGCAGTTGCAGCAAAAAAACCGGTATGGCAAGGCGTTTATATTTTTCAATTGGCAGGCACTCAAGGGACTAGTGTATCCACGCCGGTTTTTAACGAAGATGGCAGTTTAGCCGGTGTGGTTAATTTACAAATTAGATTAGATAATCTGACTCGCTTAGTTGAAAACACAGAAGTGAGCCCAAATAGTTTAGTTTTCATTGTGTCAACCGAAGGGAAAATTATCGCTTTTCCTCATCTCACCCTGTATAACCGCACAGAACATTTTTATATGCGCGACTTAACATCGGCACCCTGGGTGACTCAATCGTTTGCGCAATACACTAAAACGCATAATTCAGCGTTTGTGTTTAAGTATAATAACAAAGAATATTTAGCGACCTATCAAATCTTGGCGAAATTCGGAAACGATCAATGGATGATTGGAATTGTCGCGCCCGCTGAAGACTTCATCAGTGATTTGAATAATACCCAGTTCATCACATTAATGATCAATTTACTTATTTTACTGACGGGAATTATTCTCGTTTCTATTCTCACCACGCGTTTGGTTCGTCCCTTGAAAAAAATTACCGCAGAAATTAATCGCATCAAACATTTTGATTTGCAAAATGGAACGCATATTACATCACGGATAAAAGAAATAAATTATATCGCAGATGCGCTGTATTCGATGAAAAATGGTTTACGCATTTTTCAACGTTATGTGCCTTCGAAATTAGTGCAGCAACTCATCGAAACCGGAGAAGATGCACGCATTGGTGGAATCAAAATTCCTTTAGCCATTTTATTTTCTGATATTAAAGATTTTACTACGATTGCGGAAGAAATGGATCCGGATGAATTAACCCCGCATATTTGCCACTATTTTGATGAATTGTCACGCATCATTGCGCTGAACAATGGCACCATCGATAAATATATTGGCGATGCGATCATGGCTTTTTGGGGCGCACCACAACCATTGGACGAACCTGCGGCGTATGCGGCAAAAGCAGCATTGCGTTGTATTGCGCGTTCTAATCAAATCAATCAGCAGTGGAAAACTGAAGGGAAACCGATTTTATATACGCGCATCGGCATTCATTTAGGTGAAGCGATTGTGGGAAATCTGGGTTCGTCTGAACGTATTAATTATACGGCGGTCGGTGATGCGACGAACATTGCAAGTCGTTTAGAAGGCATTAACAAAATTTATGGCACACAAATTATTGTGAGTGATGCAATGTATCAACAAATCAACAATCAATTTGTGTTACGCATGATTGATTGCGTCACCGTCAAAGGTAAACACGAATCGCATATTATTTATGAACTCATTGCAGAAACGCGCAGTGAGGTTTTGTATGATTTGGAAAAATATATGGCGGAATTTAGTGCGGGTTTTACTGCCTATAAAAATCAACACTGGGATGAAGCAATTTCGCATTTCAAAATTTGTTTGAAGATTTATTCTGATGATACTGTCGCACCTGTTTTTATCCATCGTTGTGAGCATTTTAAACGAACTCCACCTGAACAGGGCTGGAATGGCGTTTGGCAGGTATTTGAGAAATAGGTATAATCCACATCCCGCCAGCTTTACAAATTATCAAATCAATTGATGGTAAAGCCGAATATGTCTTATTGCCTTTCAATATTTATCATGCATTACGCGATAAAATTGAAAAGGCCTTGAAGAAAAAATATAGTCATAAAGACTATGTGGCCTTTAACTTAACTGATTATGTGGATAATCCGGTTGCTCTCAGTCGTATTAATGCTGGAATTACGCAACAAGAATTAGCGAAACGCATGAAGGTAACCCAAGCTTACATCAGCAAACTTGAAGCACAAAAGAAAGTCACCGCTAAGGTTATAAAAAAAATTAAAACAGCTCTTGAACACCAAAAATAATTTTTTGAGATCTTGAAGCAATCAATGTAAGATACGACATGCCAGAAAATTCAGATGAAAAACAAACGAATCCTGTTACGTTTAGAAAAGTTTTTGTAACAACCACCGCTGCGTTGCTCAGAGCCGGATTACTTCATCCTCTCGATACTGCTGGGAAAAGACTGCAATTTAATGCTGATTTTGCCAAGGATTTTAATTCGTTTTGTAAAATTGTCTTAGGTGGTGCTTATCAAAAAAGTTATTCCGCGCAAGTTCAGTCCATGTATCAAGGGATACGCTGGGCTTTCGCGCATAGAGTCTGTCAATTTAATAGCTTGATGATTCTCACTCCTTTTATTCAAAATCAGTATGCAACTCTGTTGGGTAAAAAAACAGCGACCTCCGATATATTAGGTGGATGTACCGCCGGTTTCGTCGAAGCAATTTTTTTTATCAAACTAGACTCTGAAAAAGTGCGATGGCAAACAAGATTAAATGGTCAACAAACATTGCAGTTTGCCAGTTCCTATAAAGCATTTCCCATTACTGTATTTCGTAACTCACTTTTTTTATCCACAAATAGCTTAATCTATGCTCATTTAAAATCTGCAGCAGTCAACCATGGAGTTTTGACAGAGCCTAAACAAGAAAAAGGCATTAATATTTACGAAATTTTTTTAAAAACATTAGCCGCGACTCTTGCAACGCTTGGAACAAATCCTGTTGAAGTGGTAAAAACTCGTGTACAGACTCTTCCAGCCAATTCCCCAGAAACGGCTCCCAGCGTGACTAATAAAATATTTCAACAGGAAGGAATGAGAGCCTTTAGCAAAGGGATGGGCCCTCGATCTATCGCTTCCATCGGATATGCCGCTTTTTTTGGACTCGAAGCCTGTATTAATCACATCTATGACAAAATTATCCAACCGAGAAAAAGTGGCCCTTCTATCTAAAGCAGTTGTCATTGCGAGCGAAACGAAGCAATCCAGAAAACATATTAAATTGATTATTTTTTCTGGATTGCTTCGCTTCGCTCGCAATGACGTAGCGTTTTTTCCGCTTATCTTCTGTTACATTCAAGAGGCTTCAAGAGAAAGTTTTCTCGTTAAGTTTTTTTGCACTTTATCAATTACCATTGCAAACCCACCATTCCCAAGCACATTGGCAGAAGTAATCACTGGATCAAACAAAATATAAAGCGCGGTGATTAACGAAAGCATGTCAGCATTAAAGCCCAAATAATTTTCCAGAATAGGTAACATCACAAGCACACCGCCACCAGGGACTGCTGCGACGGAAAACTTAGCGAGCACAAAATAAAATGTAAAAATGAGATAACTCATAAAAAGTGGTTCGGGCACTCCATAACTTTTCATGATCGCAAACGCTAAAATAGGAATTGCAAAACAATCACCAATCAAATGGACATTGACGGTCATCGGAATACTTGCTTTAGCAATATCTGAATTTTTAACATTTTTTTCGGCAGCTAATAGCGTTAATGGCATTGCAGCAGCACTGGACATGGTACTGAAACCTGCGATGGCAGCGGGTAACATATTTTTAAGACTGAGTAGAAAAGCATTCCATCTGCCTTGATTGACCAGCAAATAAATAAGCGTGATATATGAAAATTGCGCGGTCAGAATGACTGCAAAAACCAGCGCATAATTTTTTATAATCAAACTTAAATTGCCATCAAAATTTAATTTAACGACAAAGCCCGCCACAAATACTGGCACAAACATCATTATTATACCGAGTAATTGAGTCATTAATTTATCTAATTGGTGAGCAAGTTTGGCAGAAAACGTTGGGTTAAAAAAAGAAGTAACAAGCCCTAGCAAAATGCCCGCCAGCATGGCTTTATCATTGGCTATTATTTTTGGCAGATTCAATTCCCATAATGGCACGAGCGCTTGTTTATTTTGCGGAAGACTGATGACCACATCCAAATGATACACAAAAATACCAACATAATGACTTAGTGATGTCGATAAAAAATTGGAACAACAAATACCTGCTAAAATGAGTAATAACATTTTCGCGGATTTATGCGCTAATTCGGCCGCAGTTTTAAACAGCAAGCTAAAAATAATGAAAGGAAGTGCAAAAACGATGACCGCTTTGATAGAAAGACTTAACGTATAGAGTAGCGCTTTCATTTCTAAACTTAAAAATGAATTCAGGAGCGTAATGGCTGCAATCACAAGCAGCAATATAAAAGGCATTTTACGAAACATAATTTGATCCTCACACGAATGATAAAAAAAAGAATAAAATTTAGAAACAAAAAGAGATTACCGGCGGAGGCCGGCCGTCGTTGTCGTGCGAAGTGTAAAAGAAATGTTTTTTGCGTTCATACGTTACTTGTAAGCGATTAACTATTGCTTGTCAATGCCCAACCATCCACGTCGTACCGCGATTTATGCGCGGCACCCAGAATTGCCTAACCATTAAAAATAGCATGACTAGAGGATACACCTGGATACCGCGCATAAAGCGCGGTACGACGTGGTCGGTGGACATTCAACCATTTATTAGTATAAAATATGGACTTTATATTATAACTTGGTCAAAGAGCGTAATCATGAAAAAGATTAACCTATTCTTTTTATTCATATTCGGAATTTCAACCTCACTGTATGCCAGCCAATTTTGCCCCGCTAAAGTCCTGGTCGGCTCAGACAGCAAGCTTATTGTACCGAATGGCTGGCGCGTGACAGTTAATAAAGTCACAGCCCCCACCCCCAATTTAGAGTTAGATTTTTGGGGTGCTTCTTATAATTATGTGAATCAACAACAAGTGACCAATGGTGTCATTAGTTGTGTGTATTATACGGTTGATGATCCAATGCAATCGGTAGAAATTACCACGATCCAAACCGGTTATGAAAATCCGCTGACGACCTACCCCAAGAGCCAATGGTTCGCAGGAGATAAAATTACTTCTTTTTGTGATCTTCCCGGCGTGGGATATTTTCCACCGGTAACGGATTGTCCGTGGGGATAAGTCAAGCGAGAGCTAATTTATCACGCTTCATTTATTATTTTCATTCAGTCCCTAAAAATGAAAAAACCCGGCAGCACTGACTAACCGGGTCCAAGAAGGCGAACCCTCTTGGGATGATACATATGAATTATAACATACCTACAAAAAACGCGATATTGGTATTAAAAATTCTAAAATTAAAAACTGGTTAACTAAAAGCTGACTAAGAAGTTAAACTTGATCCGCCAATTTAGCCTATTAACTGGCGTCCCCAAGGGGATTCGAACCCCTGTTACCGCCGTGAAAGGGCAGTGTCCT
>CAZOFA010000043.1:0-19231 GCA_964578975.1 uncultured Coxiellaceae bacterium | reverse complement strand
TTGCACCGATTGCAATGGAAGAAGGTTTACGATTTGCAATTCGTGAAGGTGGCCGCACGGTTGGTGCTGGCGTTGTTGCTAAAGTAGTAGAGTAAACATTATGGCTATCGGAAGAAAGAGTCAAAGAATACGAATTCGCTTAAAAGCCTTCGATCATCGTTTGATTGATCGCTCAACACGCGAAATAGTTGAAACGGCAAAACGTACTGGGGCTCAAGTGAGAGGTCCAATACCGCTGCCAACGCAAATTGAACGGTATACAGTGCTGATTTCTCCACATGTCGATAAAGACGCACGTGATCAATACGAGCTTCGTACACATAAACGTGTTGTTGATATTAATCAACCCACGGACAAGACGATTGATGCACTGATGAAATTAGATTTAGCGGCGGGTGTGGATGTACAAATCAGTGTGGATGCAGAAGATTAATAATAGCTATACAGGCTAGTTTTGAGGCGAAGACAATGACTATAGGTTTAGTCGGACGAAAATGTGGTATGACGCGTATCTTTACGGAAGACGGTGTTTCTGTGCCTGTCACCGTGATCGAGGTTTTACCCAATCGAGTGACACAAATTAAAACACTTGAAAATGACGGTTATCGTGCAGTTCAAGTCACAACAGGCGCTCGCAAGCGAACCCGTGTGAGCAAGCCAATGGCGGGCCACTATGCTAAAGCAGGCGTGGAACCCGGTCGTGGGCTGTGGGAATTTACGCTGGATGAAGGTAAAGACACAACTGAATTAGCCGTCGGCTCAGAGCTGAATGTGGATGTTTTTACGGTGGGACAGATGGTTGATGTCACCGGTATCTCAAAAGGTAAAGGATACGCGGGTACCATTAAACGCCATCATTTTGCCGGACAAGATGCGACACACGGTAACTCGTTATCACATCGCGCACCAGGATCGATCGGCCAACGCCAATCACCCGGTAAAGTGTTTAAAGGCAAAAAAATGTCGGGCCATTTAGGTAATAAGCAACGCACGATTCAATTACAAAAAGTTGTTCGATTAGATAAAGATCGAAATCTTGTTTTGGTTCGTGGTGCGGTACCAGGTGCTCCAGGTTCAGATGTTGTGATCCGCCCATCCGTGAAAGCAAAAGATAAAGAGGGAGCCAAATAATGGAACTAAATTTATTAGGTTCAAAGAAAAATAAATTAGAAGTCGCCGAAAGTGTATTTGGCTGCAAATTTAATGAAGCACTGGTTCATCAAGTTGTCACGGCATTTCAAGCGGCCGCACGCGCTGGAACCGTTGCACAAAAAACTCGATCAGAAGTTCGTGGTGGTGGAATAAAGCCATTTCGACAAAAAGGAACTGGCCGCGCACGTGCAGGTACAATTAGAAGCCCGCTCTGGCGTAAAGGTGGTGTTGTGTTCGCAGCGAAACCACGAAACTACGAACAGAAAGTAAATAAAAAAATGTATCGCGGCGCGATTCGTTCGATTTTTTCAGAACTGATTCGCTTAGATAGATTAGTTGTGGTTGATTCATTTCAAGTTGAAACGCATAAAACAAAAGATTTAATCAATAAATTAAAAAAATTAAGCGTCGGTGAAAATATTTTAGTGATTACGGAAGCAGTTGAAGAAAATCTTTATCTGGCCTCACGTAATTTGACATGTTTAGAAGTGCGTGATGTTGCTGCTATGGATCCTGTTTGCTTAGTTGGAGCTGAAAAAGTTTTGATTACAGTGGCAGCGCTTAAGCAAGTTGAGGAGTTGCTAAAATGAAACAAGATCGCATATTAAAAATTGTTGTATCACCACACATGTCAGAAAAAGCAGCGCTTGCTGCTGAAAAACGCAATGCTTATGTGTTTGAGGTCGCGGCTTCTGCCACTAAGCCTGAAGTAAAAGTAGCAATTGAAGAATTATTTAAAACTAAAGTGAAATCGGTTCGTATGGTGAATGTAAAAACCAAACCGAAACGCTTTGGTTCAATCCAAGGTCGAAGCAAAGCATGGAAAAAAGCTTATGTGACCTTAGAAGCAGGGCAACAAATTGATTTTGTTGGCAAACAAGCATAAAAGTACTTGGAATTTGCCCGTAGGGCATTATAATAGCGCGATTTTACTCACGATTGAGTAAGCGTCAGAGATGAGTTGAGGAATATATGGCATTAGAAATAGCTAAACCAACCTCGCCGGGCCAGCGTTTTGTCATCAAAGTGACAAGAAAAGAGTTACACAAAGGCAAGCCGCATGCGTCGTTAGTCAGTGTGAAGAAAAAAACGGGCGGCCGTAACAATAATGGCAGAATTACGTGTAGACACATTGGCGGTGGACACAAACAACTTTATCGCGCGATCGATTTCAAGCGTGATAAAGATGGTATACCTGGAACAATTGAGCGACTTGAGTATGATCCGAATCGCAGCGCACATATCGCACTCGTGTTGTATGTCGATGGTGAACGACGCTATATCGTCGCGCCAAATGGGATTAAAGCAGGTGATGAAATTATTTCGGGACAAGATGCACCGATTAAAGCGGGTAACTGTTTACCATTAAACAATATCCCAATCGGTTCAGTCATACATTGCCTGGAATTAAAACCGGGTAAAGGTGCACAACTCGCACGTAGCGCTGGTGCATCGGTGCAGTTAATTGCACGTGAAGATATTTATGCAACAGTACGTTTACGTTCTGGTGAAATGAGAAAAGTATTATCAAGCTGTCGTGCAGTGATTGGTGAAGTGAGCAACTCTGAACACAACTTAAAATCGCTGGGTAAAGCCGGTGCAAGTCGACATCGTGGTATACGTCCGACTGTGCGTGGTGTTGCAATGAACCCAATCGATCACCCACATGGTGGTGGTGAAGGTAAAACATCGGGTGGACGTCATCCTGTATCACCTTGGGGCGTGCCGACAAAAGGTTATAAGACACGAAGAAATAAACGAACCAGAAAATTTATTGTAAAAGATAGAGCTCGTGGTTAATGAATGAGTTTTTACCGACAATTTAAATGAGGATATGAGTGTGCCGCGTTCAGTAAAAAAAGGACCATTTGTAGATTTACACTTGATGAAAAAAGTGGAAGAAGCTAATGCTTCAAATAATAAACGACCCATTAAAACATGGTCACGTCGATCAATGATTTTGCCAGAAATGGTCGGTCTGACTATCGCTGTTCATAATGGTCGATTACATGTGCCTATTTTTGTCACTGAAAATATGGTGGGACATAAATTAGGAGAGTTTGCCGCAACAAGAACTTTCCGTGCTCATTCGGGCGATAAAAAAGTTAAGACAGAAGAGAAACAGTCATGATAATTGCAGGGGGTAAATGATGGAAGTCGCGGCGAGATTAAAATATGCCAGACTGTCTGCGCAGAAGTGCCGCTTGATTTGCGATCAGATCAGGGGAAAGTCGGTTGAGCACGCATTAAATTTATTAAAATTCAGTCCGAAAAAAGCAGCAGCCGTTGTTAGAAAAGTACTGGAATCAGCCATTGCAAACGCAGAACACAATGCCGGCGCTGATGTCGATGAATTATTGGTGAAGAAAATTTTTGCAGATCAAGGTACGACTTACAAACGTATGCACGCTCGAGCGAAAGGACGTGGATGTCGGATTTTAAAACCCACATGCCATATAACAGTGATTGTGTCTGATGAGGAGAAAAACTAATGGGTCAAAAAGTTCATCCCATAGGCATGCGTTTAGGGATCGTAAAAGATTGGTCTTCTCGTTGGTATGCGCCATCTAAAGACTTTGCAGATACATTATGTGCTGACATTAAAGTCAGAGAATATTTGCAAGAAAAATTAGCGTTAGCAGGCATCAGTAGAATTCAAATCGACAGACCTGCACGCAATGCAAAAATTACAGTTTATACTGCAAGACCAGGTGTCATTATCGGTAAGAGTGGCAAAGAAGTTGAAACGTTACGTGATGAAATTAACAAAATACTTAATGTGCCTGTACACGTTAGCATTGAAGAAGTTCGTAAGCCTGAATTGGATGCAAAATTAGTTGCTGAATCGGTGGCGCAACAATTAGAAAAACGTGTCATGTTCAGACGTGCAATGAAACGTGCTGTAACAACTGCAATGAGACTGGGTGCAAAAGGTATCAAGATCTGTGTGAGTGGCCGATTAGGTGGAACTGAAATTGCGCGCAGTGAATGGTATCGCGAAGGCCGAGTTCCATTACACACGCTTCGTGCTGATATTGATTATGGTGTAGCAGAAGCATTCACCACTTATGGTGTGATTGGCGTCAAAGTATGGATCTTCAAAGGTGAAGTGATTGGTGATAAAGATCAAGCTGAAGGTGGTGCAACAGAAAAAACTTCGGCTAAACAGGAGAAGTAACAATGATGCAGCCGAAGCGGACAAAATACCGCAAACAATTTAAAGGTCGCAATCGTGGTGTTGCAACTCGAGGAAACAAAGTGAGCTTTGGCGAGTATGGGTTAAAATCCGTTGAACTTGGCCGAATCACGTCGCGTCAAATCGAAGCAGCCAGACGTGCAATGTCACGCCATATTAAGCGTGGTGGAAAAATTTGGATTCGAATTTTCCCAGACAAGCCTATCTCGAAAAAACCGCTTGAGGTTCGTATGGGAAGCGGTAAAGGAAACGTCGAATACTGGGTGGCATTAGTACAGCCCGGTCGCATGATGTTTGAGATTGAGGGAGTGCCAGAAGATTTGGCGCGTGAAGCTCTTAGGCTGGCAGCGGACAAGTTACCAGTCAAAACAGTATTTGAAAGTCGGACGGTGATGTAATGAAAGCGAGCGAATTAAGATCCAAATCAGCCGAAGAGTTGCGCGGTGAACAAGTAGCGATGCAAAAAGAACTCTTTAACTTGCGCATGCAAAGAGGTTTAGGTCAAACACCTCAAACACATCTCTTTAAGAAATTAAGGAGACAGATCGCACGCATTATGTCGATCTTAAGAGAAAAAGAAGGTTCATGAATATGATGACGATAGAAGAAAACGTAGCTTCAAGTCGAACAGTAGTCGGCAAAGTGATAAGCAACAAAATGAATAAAACCATTGTGGTAGAAGTGGAACGCAAGGTTAAACACCCACTCTATGGCAAATATATGCGAAAGTTTTCAAAAATGTATGCACATGATGATGAAAATGCCTGCAAAATTGGAGACATCGTGCTAATTAAAATGTGTCGTCCCATTTCTAAGACAAAATCTTGGGTATTGGTGCAAGTTATTGAACAAGCTGACAAAGAAGTCGTTAGTTAAAAGTGAAATCATTTTTCCGTAACTTCTTTATTTTTTGAATAAACATGATAGTATTGACGGCCTTGTTTCCGTCATAGTGGAGATCAACATGATACAAACGCAGACGATCCTCGATGTGGCGGACAATAGTGGTGCGCGTCGCGTGATGTGCATAAAGGTTTTGGGTGGCTCACATCGTCGCTACGCAAATATTGGTGATGTGATTAAAATCAGTGTTAAAGAAGCTATCCCTAGAGGAAAAGTGAAGAAAGGTGAAGTGTTATTTGCGGTGATTGTGAGAACGCGCAAAGGTATTAGACGCGCTGATGGCTCGCTCATTCGTTTTGATGAGAATGCAGTTGTGTTACTCAATGCGCAAATGCAACCGATTGGAACTCGTATATTCGGACCGATTACCCGTGAGTTGCGTGGTGAGAATTTCATGAAAATTATTTCCTTGGCTCCTGAGGTTTTATAGAGAGAGTAGAACATGCGAAAGATTAAAAAAGGTGATGAAGTCATTGTCATTACTGGAAAAGACAAAGGTCGAAAAGGTGTAGTGCAAGCAGTGTTGAAAGGTGGCGAGCAGTTGATTGTTGAAGGCATCAATACAGCCAAGAAACATATCAAAGCGAATCCGAATACAGGTGAGCGAGGCGGTATCATCATCAAGACCTGCCCAATACAACGCTCAAACGTGATGCTTTACGATCAAGCATCTAGCAAGGGATCTCGTATTGGTATACGTACATTAAAAGATGGAAAAAATGTACGTTATTTTAAATCTAATGATGAGCTCGTTGATGTCTGAGAACAGGTGAGTTATGGCGCGATTACAAGAGTATTACCGAAAAGAAGTAGTGGTCAAATTAAAGGATCGATTCAAATATAAATCCGTGATGCAAGTCCCGCGTATTAGCAAGATTACGTTAAACATGGGATTAGGCGAGGCAATGGATGATAAAAAAATTATTACATCCGGAGTCGCAGATTTAGAAAAAATCGCTGGACAGAAACCTGTCGTCACATTAGCGCGCAAGTCTATTGCTGGCTTCAAGGTTCGTGAGAATTGGCCGATTGGATGCAAGGTGACATTACGCGGACAACGTATGTACGAATTTTTAGATCGATTAATTTCGATTACATTACCACGCGTACGAGATTTCCGTGGCTTGAGTATTAAATCCTTTGATGGTCGAGGAAATTATAGCTTGGGCTTTAAGGAACAGATTGTTTTTCCAGAGATTGAATATGACAAGATTGATGCATTAAGAGGTCTTGATATTACAATTACAACCTCTGCGAAAACAGATAAAGAGGCGCGTGCTTTATTAGAAGCATTCAATTTTCCATTTAAAGAAAAAGATATGAGTTAAGGCAGAACTATGGCAAAAACTTCAATGGTAGAACGCGAAAAAAGACGCAGCCAATTAAATAAAAAACTTGGTAAAAAGCGCAAAGAATTAAAGGTAACGATTTGCAACATTAGTTTAAGTCAAGATGAGCGTCTTGATGCAGTGCATCAATTACAAAAGTTACCACGCGATTCAAGCCGCAGCCGCCAACGTAATCGTTGCAGAATGTGCGGCAGATCGAGAGCTTACAATCGTTTAACGGGTCTTTGCCGAATTCATATGCGCTCAGCGGTCATGAATGGTTTAGTTCCGGGGATGCATAAGGCAAGTTGGTAAAAATTAGGGGTATTTAAGATGTCCATGCAAGATCCAATAGCAGATATGTTAACGCGCATTCGTAATGCGCAAGCGGTAGGCGAAAAGCAAATTACAATGCCTGCCTCAAAATTTAAACTTGCCATCCTCGCTGTATTGCGCGATGAAGGCTACATTCAAGAATATGAAATCATCAACGCAGGTGCTAAGCAAGATGTGAGCGTGACCTTGAAATATTATCAAGGCAGCCCTGTGATTGAAAAGATTCAACGCGTGAGCCGTAATGGTCTCAGAATTTATCGCAATAGGCATAAATTACCGACTGTGCGTGCAGGAATGGGTATTGCGATTGTTTCCACCTCACAAGGTGTGATGACGGAACGCATGGCTCGATCCAAAAATTTGGGCGGCGAAATAGTTTGTATCGTAGAGTAGTGGGAGGCGAGTTTAGAACATGATTACATCAAGAGTAGGTAGAAAGCCAGTCGCTATTCCCGCCGGAGTTGACATTAAAATTCAAGGACGAGAATTGCATATCAAAGGTCCGAAGGGTCATTTGAATGTGACAGTGCATCCTGCGGTATTGGTACAAGTCGAAGAAGGTCATATTAAATTTAGACCAAATACTGAAATAGGCTATTGCCGTACAGGATCAGGCTCTAAATTGAATAAATCAATTTCAGGTACCGAAAGATCAAAAATTGCATCTTACGTGCAAGGTGTCGTGAAAGGGTTTGAACGTAAGTTGCTATTAGTCGGTGTCGGTTATCGTGCACAAGCTAGGGGTAAGGAATTGCATTTGACTGTTGGATTTTCTCATCCAGTGGCGATTAAAGCACCGGAAGGAATTACCATTGAAACACCCAGTCAGACGGAAATTATTGTCAAAGGTGTCGATAAGCATTTAGTGGGACATGTTGCATCCATGATACGTAATGTAAGACCACCTGAGCCGTATAAAGGCAAAGGAATTCGTTACGCGGATGAAGTCATTATTTTGAAAGAAACTAAGAAGAAGTAGTAAGGCCATTTATGAAATTAAATAAGAGAGAGTCAAGACAGCGAAGAGCAAGACGTGCGCGTTCGCAGATTCGTGAGCAGGAAGCAGTACGTTTATGTGTACATAGAACGCCGCAGCATATTTATGCTCAAGTCATTTCAAAAGATGGCGCTCAAGTTCTTGTTTGTGCATCGAGTCTCGATAAGCAAATTAAAGGTAAAGTGAAGTCAACAGGTAATGTAGAAACTGCAAAGTTAGTGGGTAAACTTGTCGCTAAACGTGCGGTTGATGCGGGTATAGAAAAAGTTGCGTTTGATCGATCTGGTTTTAATTATCATGGTCGTGTTAAAGCTTTAGCAGATGCGGCGAGAGAAGGCGGACTACAATTTTAAAGGGCTGTAAATATGGCGAGTTATGACCAGACAACAAAAAGTGACGGCATGCAAGAAAAATTAGTTGCAGTGTCACGTAATGCAAAGGTAGTAAAAGGCGGTCGAATTTTTAGTTTTGCTGCTATCACAGTGGTTGGTGATGGAAATGGTCGCATTGGGATTGGACGAGGTAAGGCGCGTGAAGTGCCCGTTGCAATTCAAAAATCGCTTGAGGCTGCACGCAAGAATATGCGTCATGTGGTACTTAAGGGCGGCACATTACACTCACAGGTTAATGGTAAACATGGGGCAACCCGAGTGTTTATGAAACCGGCTTCTGAAGGTACAGGAATTATTGCTGGTGGAGCAATGCGCGCGGTATGCGAAGTGCTGGGCGTGAAGAATGTATTAGCAAAAATTATTGGCTCAACCAACCCAATTAATGTTGTGAGAGCAACACTGCGGGCGTTACAAAGTGTTAGCACACCGGAATATATTGCTGCTAAACGTGGAAAAACAGTAGAAGAGATTACTGGGAATTAATTATGGCGAGCAAAAAGAAACAATTAAAAGTGACACTGATTAAAAGTGTGATTTCAACACAACCATCACATAAAGCTTGTGTGCAAGGTCTTGGATTACGCAAAATTCGTAGCAGCGTAATTCTTCAAGATAATCCGTGTACGCGTGGAATGATAAATAAAGTCGCTTATCTAGTATCGGTAGAGGAAGTTTAAAATGAATCTGAATACATTGAAACCAGCACCAGGTTCAAAACAAGCCCCAAAACGATTAGGTCGCGGAATCGGATCAGGATTGGGCAAGACATGCGGCCGCGGTCACAAAGGTCAGCGTGCACGTGCAGGTGGTTTTCACAAAGTTGGTTTTGAAGGCGGACAAATGCCATTGCAAAGACGAATTCCAAAATCAGGTTTTCGTTCGATGAAAGCACTTGTGTCTGAAGAAATTCGCTTATCTGATTTAACTCTTGTCACTGCGGATGTGGTGGACATGGATACTTTGAAAGCAGCGGGTGTCATCAGAAAAAATACTAAATTCGCTAAAATTATTTTGGCGGGTAAGTTTGAGAAAAAAATTACAGTACGCGGTGTGCCCATGACTGCCGGTGCACAAAAAGCAATTGAGGCGCTCGGTGGTAAGGTTGAGGCATAAATGGGAACGAATAGGATAGGATTGGGATCTCCAAATCAAGGGCTTGTTGATTTAAAACGACGTTTGCAGTTCGTATTACTTGCAATTATCGTTTTTAGAATAGGCTCCTACATTCCTGTTCCTGGGCTGAATCCGCTGCGCTTGCAAGAATTTTTTAATGCACAACAAAATAATATTATTGGCTTATTCAATATGTTTTCAGGTGGTGCATTAATTCGTTTTAGTGTTTTTGCACTTGGCATTATGCCTTATATTTCAGCATCGATTATTGTGCAGCTGTTAACGGTGGTTTCACCACAATTATCGGAGCTCCGAAAAGAAGGTGAATCAGGACAACGTAAAATAAATAAATACACGCGTTATGGAACGTTAGTGTTATCAACTTTCCAAGCGATTGGTGTGTCAAAGATGTTGGCAGCACATGGAATTGCGCTTGATCCGGGCCTACCTTTTTATTTTACAACGACATTGACGTTAGTGTGCGGCACATTATTTTTGATGTGGCTTGGTGAGCAAGTCACAGAACGAGGAATAGGTAATGGTATTTCGATTATCATTTTCTCTGGTATCGTTGCTGGGTTACCGGCGGCGATCGGCAAAACATTAGAACAAGTGCGTGAAGATCAATTGCAAGTCGTTGCATTGTTACTCATCATGCTAGCGGTTGCAGCAGTCGTCGCATTTGTTGTGTTTGTTGAACGTGGACAACGTAGAATTACGATTAATTATGCACGACGCATGCAAGGCGGGAATGTGTATTCGGCTAAAAGTAGCCATCTGCCATTGAAAATTAATATGTCAGGTGTGATACCACCCATTTTTGCGTCGAGTATTATTTTATTTCCAGCGACTCTGGCTCAATGGTTTGGTCATGGAAAAGGGATGGAATGGCTTGGTACGGTCGGTGTTGCGTTGCAACAAGGCCAACCACTGCATATGGCATTATTTGCTGCTGCAATTATATTTTTCTGTTTTTTTTATACGGCACTCGTATTTAATCCGAAAGATACAGCAGACAATTTAAAGAAATCGGGCGCATTTATACCAGGTATTCGCCCAGGTGAGCAAACAGCCAAATACATCGATACAGTGATGTCTCGATTAACCTTGGCGGGGTCAATTTATGTGACCTTAGTTTGTTTGTTGCCAGAGTTTATGATTTTAACGTGGAATGTACCCTTTTATTTTGGTGGTACATCTTTATTGATTATTGTTGTCGTGGTTATGGATTTCATAGCACAAGTTCAAGCTCATATGATGTCGTATCAATACGAGTCATTGCTAAAAAAGGCTAACTTACGCGGCGGTGGTATGGGGTTGAGATAGTATTAGTAGGCATAGATTGAATTGGAGTTGTTATGAAAGTGGGTGCATCAGTTAAAAAAATTTGTCGAAGTTGCAAAATTATTCGTCGTAAAAGGGTGGTTAGAGTGATTTGCAAAGAAAAACGACATAAACAAAAACAAGGCTAATTTTCTTTGTATTATGGTGCGAAGAGATTGATTTTTTATTAATTCAGGATTAAACTGACGCGCTTTTGTGGATAGACAGTCAGGTTAGGTAAAGTGGTAGGAGTAATTGAATGGCAGCCCGAATTTCAGGCGTAAATATACCAGTGCAACAACATATTGTAATTGGGCTTACTTCCATTTATGGGATTGGGCGTAGTCGGGCCAAAACAATTTGTGTTGCTGCAAAAGTAAAACCAGAGACGAAAGTGAAAGATCTTTCTGAAGCTGAACTCGAAACATTACGTAATGAGGTCGCGAAGTTCCGCGTGGAAGGCGATCTGCGACGTGAAGTTTCAATGAATATCAAGCGTTTAGTGGAATTGGGTACTTACCGTGGATTACGCCATAGACGTGGTTTGCCTGTGCGTGGTCAACGTACTAAGACAAATGCCAGAACGCGTAAAGGTAAACGAAAAGGTCTTAAATAACATTACGATTACATATTTCAATAGTTAACTAGGAAAACAGATAGCAATGACAGAGTCCAGAGTACAACAAACACAGACGACAAAAGTACGTAAAAAGGCTAAAAAACTCGTCGTAGATGGAATTGCTTATATTCGTGCGTCATTTAATAACACCATTGTGACGATCACGGATGTGCAAGGCAATACGATTGCTTGGTCAAGTGCTGCAAGTTGTGGATATCGCGGATCACGTAAATCGACCCCGTATGCAGCAGGTGAAGCCGCGGCCAAAGTCGCACAGATTGTTGTTGAAAATTTTGGCATGAAGAATGTTCATGTCCGTGTAAAAGGACCCGGTCCTGGCAGAGAATCTGCAATTCGTTCTTTGCATACAGCGGGCTTGAAAATATTGTCGATCACTGATGCGACTGGCATACCATTTAATGGTTGTCGTGATCCTAAAAAACGTCGCGTGTAACGCAGGAGAAGGTTGATGGCTAGATATCTTGGACCAAGATGTAAATTATCCAGACGTGAAGGCGCTGATTTATCACTTATTAGCGGCGTTCGTGGTCTCGATACGAAATGTAAGTTAGATGTAGCGCCAGGCATGCACGGCGCTCGCAGAGGACGATCCACAGAATATGGTGGTCAGCTGCGAGAAAAGCAAAAAGTTAGACGTATTTATGGTATTATGGAGCGCCAATTCCGTAATTACTTTAAAAAGGCTGCACGCTTAAAGGGTTCAACAGGCGAGAACTTGCTGAAGCTCTTAGAATGCAGGCTTGATAATGTCGTGTATAGAATGGGTTTTGGATCAACAAGAGCTGAAGCAAGACAATTAGTGAATCATCGAGCGATTTTAGTGAATGGGAAAAGCGTCAATATTCCTTCGTTAATGGTAGCCCCAGGTGACGTTGTGTCGATTAGACCACGCTCAAAGCAACAGTTGCGTATTCAAGGTGCGATGACATTAGCGCAATCTAAAGCGGCCTGTAGCTGGATTGAAGTGGATACGAATGAGCTTTCAGGTGTATTTAAAAGTATTCCTGAGCGGTCAGATCTTCCAACTGATATTTATGAAAAATTAATTGTTGAGCTTTATTCCAAGTAACCACTGGAGCCATGAGGTTATTTAATGCAAAATAATCCGTACGAATTTTTAAGTCCACGCGAAATTGCTGTTGAGACGTTGAGTCCTTTTCATGCCAAAGTGACATTAGAGCCACTCGAAAGAGGGTTTGGTCACACATTGGGAACTACTTTACGCAGAATATTGCTTTCATCCATGCCGGGTGCAGCGATTGTAGAAACCAAAATTGATGGCGTATTACATGAATACGGCACCATTTCAGGTGTTCAAGAAGATGTTGTTGAAATTCTTCTTAATCTAAAAAATGTTGCGATCAAATTACATGGTCGCGAAGAAGTCACCTTGAGACTTAACAAAAAAGGTGCGGGACCTGTACGTGCAGGTGATATTGAACAAGAGCACGATGTTGAAATCGTGAATCCTGATCATGTCATTGCACATCTGAATGATGCAGGCCAACTCAATATGACCATGAAAGTGATATTGGGGCGTGGCTATCAAACAGCCTCGATCCGTAGCAAGTTGCGCGAAGAAGGTAAAGGTGGAATCGGCATTCTGCATTTAGATGCAAGCTTTAGCCCAATTCGTCGTGTTGCTTATTCAGTTGAGAGTGCTCGTGTTGAGCAGCGCACAGATTTAGATAAATTGATTATTGATTTAGAAACGAATGGTACGCTTGATCCTGAAGAAGCGATTCGTCGATCAGCCACCATTTTACAACAACAATTAGCACCGTTTGTTGATTTGAAATCGTCACCGACGATCAAAGATCCAAATGATCAAATGACGATTAATCCAATTTACACAAGACCAGTTGACGATCTTGAATTAACAGTCAGATCAGCAAATTGTTTGAAAGCGGAAAGTATTTATTTTATCGGCGATTTAATTCAACGTACGGAAACGGATTTATTAAAGACACCCAATCTTGGCAAGAAATCTTTAACTGAAATTAAGAATGTATTGTCATCACATGGTTTGTCATTGGGAATGAGATTAGATAATTGGCCGCCCGCATCGTTAAAAGAGAACAAAGAGTAGGAAGGTAGGTACCATGCGACATCGTAAAAGTGGAAGATATTTTAGTCGTACGAGCAGTCATCGTAAGGCAATGTTTAAAAATATGATGGTTTCCTTATTAAGACATGAGCTGATCACAACGACTGTTGCGAAAGCGAAAGAATTAAGAAGTTATATGGAACCGATGATTACTCTGGCAAAGGTTGATTCATTGCATCACCGAAGACTTGCGTTTGCACGTTTGCGTGATCGCGAAATGGTTCTTAAATTATTTAATGAAATTGCTCCTCACTTTAAACAACGCCCAGGTGGTTATTTGCGTGTGTTAAAATGCGGTAATCGCAAAGGCGACTGCGCTCCGATGGCAATTGTTGAACTAGTGGGCAGAGAAAAAGGCGCTGAAGCTGCATAAAATTATCAGCGTGTTTCTCCCTCTTAAAATCGTGAACGTCTGCGCGCCCGAGCCTGCAAATGTTCACGAAAAAACGTCATGCATACTGATATCGAATTTCTTTTACAAGCATTAGATCTTGCCAAAATCAGGCGTGGTTTTTGTGCGCCTAATCCTTCTGTCGGTGCGATTATTGTCAATTCCCAAGGTCACATCCTTTCTACCGGTTATCATATGGCTGCAGGATTAGCCCATGCTGAAGTTGACGCATTAAGCAAGCTCTGTCATTCCCGCGAAGGCGGGAATCCATTCAGAATAGATTCCAGCCATAGCGGGAATGAAACGGGTGTAACAGTCTACGTTACATTGGAACCTTGCACTCATTTCGGAAAAACGCCACCTTGCACTGATGCGCTCATAAAAGCCGGTGTACGTCGTGTTGTTTATGCATATCAAGATCCCAATCCCATCGTCTCAGGAAAAGCGCATAGCATTTTATCAGCAGCCGGAATTCAATGTGATTATATTCCTCTCGATGAAGTCACAAAATTTTATCAGAGCTATCGTCATTGGCAGCAAACAAAAAAACCGTCTATCACTGCAAAAATTGCGCTGAGCCTGAATGGCAAAATTGCAAAAGCGACAGGTGAACCGATTCAACTCACGGGTGATGCATTGCGTGAATTCACTCATCATGCCCGTAAACAGAGCGATGCAATTTTAACAACTGCAAAAACCATTTATTATGATGACCCACAAATGAATGTTCGTTATCAAAATGAAATTATCGCGAAGCCACTTTATTTATTAGATAGCCAATTAAATCTTCCTTTAACGGCAAAAATTTTTTCAACCGCAAAAAGTATCACGGTGTTTCATGCAACCAACGCAGCAAAAGAACGTCTACTGCGTTTAAATGAAAAAGGTGTGCGCTGTATTGCGGTTGACCGCGATGATGCGGGACTCAAACTCGAACAAATTATTTCATTCATCGGCGCAGAGGGCATGCACGATATCTGGGTTGAAAGCGGCGGCACTTTATTCCAAGCATTACTCACACAAAATCTTTTGCAGAAAGCATTCATTTATATTGCGCCTGTTTGGTTGCAAGCAGGAAAAGAAGCATTCCAAGATTCGTTTACTTTTGATCGCCAACGTTATCAAATCAGTTGGCAACAAAGCGGCGATGATGTACTTTGCAAACTCGTAACGTCGAGCTTCGTGTGAGTAACATCAATCGTCATTGCGAGCGGATACTCCATCGTCATTGCGAGCGGATACTCCATCGTCATTGCGAGCGTAGCGAAGCAATCCAGGTTTTGATCGGTACGAAAACCTGGATTGCTTCGCTACGCTCGCAATGACGAGAAAATACGCTCGCAATGACGATCGCGTTAAAAAAAAGAGAGGAGCAATAAATTGAACTATTTCACACCGATCACAGAAATTATCCATGAGATACAACACGGAAAAATGGTCATCTTAGTCGATGATGAGGGACGTGAAGGAGAAGGTGATTTAGTCATTGCCGCAGAAAAAATTACACCCGACGCAATCAATTTTATGTTGAAAGAAGCGCGCGGCATTGTTTGTCTGACAGTGACCCAAGAATTTGTGCAACGCTTACAAATTCCGTTAATGCCCGAACGACACAAGCACCAAGATCAAGCCTTGTTTACCGCGTCCATTGAAGCGGTGCGTGGTGTCACGAGCGGGGTGTCGGTGGAAGATCGTGCTTATACGATTCGCGTTGCAGTAGACCCGCATTCAACCCCTCAGGATATTGCCATACCCGGACATGTTTTTCCCATTCAAGCACGCCCCAAAGGGGTATTAGAAAGACCCGGACATACTGAAGGGAGTGTCGATTTAGTGCGACTCGCGGGTTTATCCCCTTCCGCTGTGATTTGTGAAATCATGTGTCACGATGGCAGCATGGCACGTTTGCCAGAATTGATTGAGTTTGCCAAAATGCATACTATTAAAATGGCAGCAATTAATGATTTAATTGCTTACCGACTAAAACATGAAAGGGAGGAAAGTCATGCCGTCTTTTGATGTTGTATCAAAAGTTGATACTCATGAAATTACCAATGCCGTTGATCAAACCAATCGTGAAATTAGTACGCGCTTCGATTTCAAAGGCACGAATGCACGCGCAGAATTAAATAAAAATACCATCACATTAATTGCACCGACGGATTTTCAATTAAAACAAATCGATGAAATTATGTGTAACAAAATGGCAAAACGACAAATCGATACGCGTTCTCTCGAATATAAAAATCCAGAAATCAAATTAAACGAAGCGCGACAAAATGTAGAAGTACGTCAAGGCATCGATACCGAGAAAGCAAAAAAAATTGTCAAACTGATCAAAGAAAGTGGTCTTAAAGTCCAAGCGGCGATTCAGGGCGAACAAGTACGCGTCACAGGAAAAAAACGTGATGATTTGCAAACGACAATTGCATTATTACGCGAAGCTAAAGTAGAGTTGCCATTACAGTTTGAAAATTTTAGGGATTGATATGACAACCAGTTCACTCGCGGTAAAACGGGTAGGATGTTTTCAAATTAAAACAAGTTTTACGCCATGCACCATCTTACAAATTACCCATTATGATTTAGATGCGTTAGATTTACAGTTGGCAGAAACGGTCAGTCGTGCGCCGAATTTTTTTCTTGGAGCACCTATCATTATTGATCTTGAAAAAATACAATCGTTTCATTCTTTTGATTTTGCTAAATTGAAACAAATTTTATTTGCGAATAATTTAGTGCCTGTGGGGGTGCGTAATGGGAGTGCTGAACAACTCGCACTGGCCACCGCCAATGGATTGCCGTTGCTCACGGTGGGAAAATTAACCCGTGATGAACCAAACACAAAAAAGACGGCTGAACATCCTGTCACTAAATTAATTACCACACCGATTCGCTCCGGCATGCAAATTTATGCCAAAGAAGCGGATTTAGTGGTGACAGCACCTGTGAGCGCTGGTGCTGAATTGCTTGCTGATGGACACATCCACGTTTATGGACCTTTACGTGGTCGTGCGATGGCGGGCGTACAAGGGAATACCCAAGCGCGAATTTTTTGTTATACATTAAAAGCTGAATTAATTTCTATCGCCGGTTATTATTTGACGAAAGAAGATATGCAACCATTACCAGAAAGTCATGGTATGATTCAAATTTATTTGGATAACGAACAGGTTCGAATTGAGACGATTTCTTAATTGAATGAGGGATGACAAGTGGCGCAAATAATCGTAGTAACATCAGGCAAAGGCGGTGTTGGCAAGACCACAACGAGTGCTTCGATCGCAGTCGGATTGGCTGAACGCGGTTTCAAAACAGTCGTCATTGATTTTGATATTGGGCTGCGCAACCTTGATTTGATTATGGGGTGCGAGCGTCGTGTGGTATATGATTTTGTAAATGTGATTCGAAATGAGGCGAATTTAAATCAAGCTCTCATTCGCGATAAACATGTCAACGACTTATATATTTTACCTGCCTCACAAACTCGCGACAAAGATGCGTTGACATTAGAAGGCGTATCCGTTGTTCTCGAAGAGTTAAAGAAAACCTTCGATTACATCGTTTGCGATTCACCGGCGGGTATTGAACGTGGTGCGCAATTAGCGATGTATTTTGCGGATCATGCCATTGTGGTGACAAATCCAGAAGTATCTTCTGTGCGCGATTCTGATCGTATGTTAGGGTTGTTATCCAGCAAAACTAAACGTGCGGAAGAAGGCCGTTCACCGATTACAGAACATTTATTGTTAACGCGTTATTGCCCGAAACGTGTCACCCGTGGCGATATGTTGAGTATTGGTGATGTTAACGAAATTTTAGCGATTCAATTACTCGGTGTGATTCCTGAATCACAAGCGGTATTACGCGCTTCAAACGCAGGTGATCCTGTTATTTTAGATCGAGAAAGCGATGCGGGCCAAGCTTATGCGGATGCAGTCGGACGATTTTTAGGCGAAGATTTGCCACATCGTTTCGTTGAAGAAAAGTCTCATTGGTTGAAACGCCTGTTTAGCTTTAAAGAGAAGGAAACCGTATGACAATACAGACTAAGTTTTCAAAAATTCTGCATTATTTTCAGCGCCCGAAATCGGCGCAAGTGGCTAAAGAACGTTTGCAAATTATTATTGCACACGAACGCGGCACGCGTGAAAAGCCGGATTATCTGTCTGCATTGCAAAAAGATTTAATTGATGTGATTGCAAAATACGTCAAGATTGATAAAGAAAAAGTGAAAATTGATCTTGATCGTCGCGATGGATGTTCCATTCTCGAGTTGAATGTCACTTTACCGCATAGCTTAGAGAAAAGTGAAAATAATCAGTCTGCGTTTGTCATTGAAGAAAACTAATCATACTAAAACTGCCGCCGCAAATATGAGCGGCAGTATTTATTCGTAGCTAATCTTAATGAGCCGGAGCGGGTGCCCATCCGTGGGTGACGCACATGTAAGGAACGAAATCCGCATTGGCAGGTGTCGTCGGCGTATAAATATAAACTTTGTAAAATCCTGTCAAATAGCCTGGTGGTGGGCCGTTAAATGTTTTGCAAACTTGCACAGAGCATTTGTGGGTGATGTTCGGATTATGGATAACATCACTTCCTGTGCAGGTTGGATAATTAGCGCAAAGTGTTTTTGGTTCTGTGGTCGATTGCCCATCTAATTTCTGCACGGTGTCAGTATAGCGATCGGTATAATCGCAAGGTTTTGTACTGCCTTGTCCTGTTTTGCCGCATTCATAATAAATACTGGTGGAATACCATTTTTCAGATTTTTTATAGTAGGTTGGCAATTGAGGCGGCATTGAAATTGCCGAGGTAGGACAGGCACTCGGTTTTAGATCGGTGGATGAGTAAATCGTTTGGCTGAACGCCGTATAAAAAAGATGAGGAAAGGGTGTCGTGACTTGAGTGACGACGCGTCTATTTTCTTCATTTTTTTGCATGGTAATACTAGAACTATCCGCGGCCATTAAGGCAGATCCATAGGCGCAAAAAATTAAGAAACAGATTGCATACAAAATTTTCATCAGCATAGTGTCCTTTAGCGTCTTATATCTATATTTTAGCGTAAAACAAGATATTTTGTGGCGGGACAGGATGCGCTGGCTGATCGCCCTGTAAGATAATTGCCATAATTAATGCGGATAAAATACCTAGTTAAAGCAAGCTATCTAATATTTTATAAGCCTATTTTGAATTAACTCATTGATTATATTTGCTTGTTTATTTTTATAACCCAGATATCACCTGATTGTTTTATTTTACAGTAGATTACATCTTTTTGGGGTTTGCTAAAATGAAGCCTGTCATGGATGACAACGGTTACTGAAAGGATTCTTGCAACCACTCC
>CAZOFA010000042.1:0-19664 GCA_964578975.1 uncultured Coxiellaceae bacterium | reverse complement strand
CGCGTCTCGAAGGGCGCGTCTCGAAGGGGACTATTTTTACTGTAGAAAATGAACTATGTCACAAAACCGCCAATACACATTAATCGATCATCTTTGCATGGGCATCGATCAAGCCTTACGTGCTGTCTGCACCACTGCAAAAACCACAACACGTGCATATCCCGCTGCAAACGAACCTGAACCTGAATTAACCTCCGCCCAACGCACACACGCCGCGCGTTTAATGCGTATCAATCACGCGGGGGAAGTCTCAGCGCAAGCACTTTATCAGGGACAAGGATTAGTATCACAACGCCCTGAGATCAAAGAAAAAATGCAGCAAGCGCAAATTGAAGAAGGTGATCATTTAGCCTGGTGCAACCAGAGACTGATTGAACTTGGCAGTCACACCAGTTATCTCAATCCCGTTTGGTACATCGGTTCATTTGCGATCGGATTAACCGCCGGTTTGATCGGTGACAAATGGAGTTTAGGATTTTTAGCGGAGACCGAAAATCAAGTCGTGCATCATCTGGAAACTCATCTACAACTATTACCCGCCAATGATTATAAAAGTTATAAAATCCTGCAACAAATGCATCATGATGAAGCCACCCATCGCGATGACGCCATTCACGCGGGCGCAGCCTCGTTACCATCCTGGATCAAAAAAATAATGCGCTTTACGTCGAAAATCATGGTGAAAACGGCGTATTGGATCTAAGGAGCAACTGCTTTATACAGAACCACCAACGCTGACGTCTGCACCAACCAAGCAATTAAGACCACATCCATAAAATACGGAAACCAGGCGCGTCGAACCAGCCAATAAACCATGGCGGGAATTAAACCAATGATGACAGGGATGGCTAACAAGGCGATTAATTCGCGAATCAGATTTCCCGCTTCTCCGACCGAAAAAACTTGTTTCAGTAAGTCTGACAACCAATCGTGCGCTGAGATCACCAACTGAAGACCGGTTTGTGCGTGCGCCATCGCTAAAATGATAATGAGACTCAGTACAACAATTACAGCAACTTGTTTTAACATAGCCGTCATCCCTATAAACGTCTTAATGATTTCACAATGAAAGTGAGAACAACCCCAATTGCACCTATTATAATAAGTTGCCATGCATCAGAAAAGGAGATAATGGATGTGCCAATGATTTGAAGATAATATAAACTCAATGCGCCGAGCACGAGCGCGAGTAGGGGCACAAATAATGAATAAGCCGCTGCAATAATAATTTCGAGCGCAATAATTATTCTCACTGCGTAATAAATCGTGTTGCTCCAAAGCGGAAAATAATCGTTTATGCGAATGAAATAATAAATACCCAACACAATGGCAATGATCAAAAGGTGTCGAATCGCGCCCGCAATAGAAAAATATCCCGGACGTTTTATTTTGTAAAATAAATCATGTTTAAATACAGGTCTTTTAGGATGTCGTTCCATAGCATCACCTCGTCTCGAAGGGTTAAGTTCTTAACCCAATTCCTCTTTGCAATAATATAAGACACCCTATGAAGAGCGCAATAAATAATACTAACACTAAACTGAAACTAAACATCACATTAATATCTGATTGACCCAACATCGCAAACTTGAACGCATCGACCATATTTAAAATCGGATTGAACGATGAGAGCGTTTGCCAACCAGGCGATAATTGTTTAATGGAATAAAACACGCCGCCTAAATACGTGAGTGGCGCCAACACAAAGGTGGGAACAAATGAAATATCATCGAATTTTTTTGCGTAGATGGCATTCATTAAACCGCCCAGGGAAAATAACATTGAGGCCAGAATCGCCATTGAAATCACCAGCAAAATATTATGCACATGTAAATGGGTAAAAAATAAAGAAATGAAAATGACAATGATGCCGACTAAAATTCCGCGCAACGTTCCCCCCAACATATAGCCGAGTAAAATAATATAACTGGGCATCGATGAGACCAACATTTCTTCCACGCTTTTACTGAACTTCGCACCAAAAAAAGAAGCGGAAGTATTCGCATAGGCATTTGTCATGATCGCCATCAACGTCAGTCCAGGCACAATGTATTGCATGTAACTATAGCCGTCGATGTGTTTTATTTGCGAACCGATTAATTTACCGAAAATAATAAAATACAGCGTCATGGTAATCGCAGGCGGTAATAATGTTTGCGTCCAGATGCGTAAAAAACGCGTGATTTCCTTGGTTAAAATGGTTTGCAACGCAATCCAGTTTTTCATAGTTTTGCCTTCTTATTATTTGCGATCAGTCGAACAAATAATTCTTCTAAGCGATTTGTTTTATTACGCATGCCCGTAATCACAATATTGTGTTGATTGAGTGCTGAGAATAATCCATTCAACGTTTGATTTTGATGTAACTCTACTTCAAGTGTCGTTTGATCGATGATGTGATAAGGATAATTTTGCAAAAAGGGTCGGGATTCCAGTGGGTCAGCTAAATCCAAAATCAACGTTTGTATATTCATGCGCGTGAGCAGCGATTTCATGTCGGCATTTTCAATCAGTTCGCCATGATCGATAATCGCGACATTTTTACAGAGTCGCTCTGCTTCTTCAAGATAATGTGTGGTCAAAATGATGGTGGTGCCTAATTGATTAAGCTCGGTTAAAAATGCCCATAAACTATGACGCAGTTCGATGTCGACACCTGCTGTCGGTTCATCGAGAATTAATAATTTCGGTTCATTCATTAACGCGCGCGCAATCATTAAACGTCGTTTCATACCACCCGACAATTGTAATGCGCTTTGATGTCGCTTATTCCAAATACCCAGTTTCGTTAAATATTTTTCTGCACGTCCCAACGCTATTTTTCTCGGAATGCCGTAATAGCCCGCTTGATTAATCACGATATTCAAAATTTTTTCGAATGGATTGAAATTAAATTCTTGCGGGACAACACCAATGCATGATTTTGCCGCTTCTAGGTCTGTATCAATGTCATGACCAAACACCGTCACTTTTCCCGATGTTTTATTGACAAGAGAACAGACGATGCCAATCGTGGTTGATTTTCCCGCCCCGTTTTGACCTAACAATGCAAAAAAATCACCTTGATTAACGGTGAGATGAATTCCTTTTAACGCGACCAAACCATTCGCGTAAGTTTTTTTAAGATCCAGAACCTCCAACGCTTTCATCACTGCACCCGTTTTGTTAATTGAGCGATTAGTTCACGTAATGCTTGCCCACGATGACTGATTTCATTTTTTCTGGTCAGTGAAAGTTCGGCCGCACTGCATTGTTCGTTTTCATCAAAAAAAATTGGGTCATAACCAAATCCATCCGAGCCGGTCGGCGCATGCAAAATCGTTCCATACCAAATCCCTTCACAAATGATCGGCGCGGGATCTTCTGCATGTTCTAAATAAACCAGCGTGCAATGAAAATGGGCTTGACGATTTTTTTCATCGACTTCTTGCATGTCTTGTAATAATTTCTCGATATTTTTTTTTGCATTCGCATGTGCGCCTGCATAACGCGCAGAATAAATTCCAGGCGCGCCATCGAGTGCTGCGACCACTAGCCCTGAGTCATCAGCAATGGCAGGTTTGCCACTTTGCTGACAAGCATGACGTGCTTTTAATAAGGCATTTTCCACAAACGTGAGACCGGTTTCATCGGCATCGTGAATGCCTAATGTGGCTTGAGGAATAATGTCGTACTGAAATTTTTCGAGCAAAGCTTTGAGCTCATGAATTTTTCCTGCATTACTGCTCGCAAAAACAATTTTATTTTTCATGGAGACTCCATCAAGGCAGTAAAATTAGCAGTAATTGGATAATAATCAGGGCTGGAATGGGCGTGATATCAACGCCATGCACCGCAGGAATGATACGCCGTAATGGTTTTAAAATGGGAGCGGTCATTTGTTCTAACAATTGTGCCACCGGTGAATACCCTGATTGAAACCAAGATAACAGTGCTTGCAATAAAATCGCATAAAAATACGCCTGCAGAATAATTTTCATTGTCGCGAGTAATGCAATAAACACAATGGCAGGGAATGCAAACGAGCCGAGTATGAAACTTAATACCACTATTTTTATTATTTCAAATAAAATAATTAAGGTGAGTGTTGAAAATTCAATGCCACGATAATTTGGCAACAGGCGCCGAAGTGGTTTCACTAACGGATCCGTGAGCTTAATAATAAATTGCGTGAGTGGATTAAAATAATTTGCGCGTGCAAATGCGAGTAATAAGCGCACCACTAACACTAAAATATATAAATCAAACAGCGTGCTAATTAAATAGATTAACGCATTCGTGACGTGATCCATATTCATGACACCTTATTCGCTAATTCTTCTGAGCGGTTTTTTGCAGCGGTTAACGCTTGCGCAAATATATCGGCAATCTGTGCTTTTTCAAAAACCGAAATGGCCGCTTCCGTCGTGCCGCCGGGTGAGGTGACACGATGACGTAATTCTTGTGCTGTTTCCTGAGATTCTAATGCCATCCGTGCAGCACCCAATGCCGTTTGCAATGTTAATAGACGTGCGATGTCGCTCGACAATCCTAATTTTTCTGCAGCCGATTGCAATGCTTCCATCACTAAAAAAAAGTAAGCGGGGCCTGAACCGGATAAAGCGGTCACCAGATCCATGTCTTTTTCATCTTTCAGCCATACTATAATCCCCACCGCGCGTAACATTGATTCTGCCATGTCACGTTGTTTTTTGCTGACATATTTATTCGCATACAGTGCTGTGATTCCTGCACGAATCAATGCGGGCATGTTTGGCATACAACGGACAATGGCGTATTCATGATGTAACTTTTTTTGTATGTTTGCGATACGCACGCCGGCTGCAATGGAAATGATGAGTGGGTTTTTTGCTTCCAACGTGGGTTTGAGCTCGGATAAAATTTCCATGAGTATCGTTGGTTTAACCGCTAAAATGACAACATCCGCTACTTTAATCGCAGCATGATTATCACTCGTCGTATGAATATTAAATTCTTGCTGTAAAATACGTTGTTTTTCAGTATCAGGATCTGTGATCCAGATATTCTTTGCCGGAAATTGATTTGCAATCAAGCCACCCAGTAAACTTCTGCCCATGTTACCGGCACCAATAATGGCAATGGTGGGAATATGCATAGCCGTTTTCCTAAAAAAGAAGGATAATACTCGACTTTGGTTATTTTTTCAAAATATCGGCGGCTGACAATCGTTCTCGTCGCTTAACCCGATAGGAAATGCAGAATATGCATAAAAATCTCACTCAATTTATCGTCGCCTTCGCCATTTTCATGGAAGCCATCGATGCAACCATCATCAATACTGCAATTCCACGCATGGCGTTGAGTTTAAATGTTCATCCGATTGATCTTAAATTAGCGTTGATCAGTTATTTAGTGACACTTGCGATTTTTATCCCGATCAGCGGTTGGATGGCGGATAAATACGGCGTGAAAAAAGTTTTTATCAGCGCCATTGTTATTTTTACCATCAGTTCATTTTGGTGTGGATTCACTCACAATTTAGCGCAACTCGTGATTGCACGTTGTATCCAAGGCTTAGGCGGTTCTTTTGCATCGCCCATCGGACGTTTGATCATGTTGCGCACTTTCGGACGCCGACAATTAATTAATAAGATGGGTGTGGTGATCATGGTGTCGTCGGTCGGGATGATGTTAGGCCCGGTTCTTGGCGGCATTATCACGGATCATTTGAGTTGGCGTTGGATTTTTTGGGTCAATATTCCGGTTGGTATTTTCAATGCATTATTGGCGTATTTTATTTTAACCGAAAGTGAACTCAAAAAGGTGCCGCGTCTGGATAAAAAAGGCTTTATTTATTTTGGTAGTGGACTCGCCATGATGACCGTCGGCTTGACGATGTTGAGCGAATCCGAAATAAAAAATACGCTCGCATTTGGTGTGATTGCGTGTGCGATTTTATTATTGATGGGTTATTTTGTTCATTCGCGCCATCAACCACATCCCATCGTGCGCGTTGGATTATTTCGTGTGCGTACCTTTCAAATTTCTATCATTGGAAATTTATTATCGCGCGTGGGTTTTGGTGGTGTTCCGTTTCTTTTACCATTGTTGTTACAAATCACGTTGGGTTATTCGGCAGAAACATCTGGATTTTTATTGGCACCCACCGCGCTCGGTGTATTTATCATGAAACCATTTAGTGTTTTTTTCTTGAGGTTGATGGGTTTTAAAAAATTACTGATTTTCAATACATTTTTGGTCGGTAGTATTCTGTGGGCATTTTCTTCCGTGACTCATGCCACACCGTATTATGTCATCGTGCTGATGACGTTCATGTATGGTTTTTTTATTGCAATGCAATACAGCGGAATGAATGCTCTGGCGTTTGCAAAAATCAACGCGGATGATTTAAGTGCCGCCACCAGTGTCGTCAGCACCATCCAACAACTCGCGCTCAGCTTTGGTGTGGCGATGGCCGCCTTATTTATTCGATTTTTTATTCCGTATTTTTCAACCAGTCACGCGCTCGTGTTGCCCGCCTTTCATTTAACATTTATTGCGATGAGTTTCATGACGTTTTTTTCTGCGCTGATTTTTTTACGCTTACAGCCGCATGATGGGCGAGAATTAATTTATGATTAGCTCGTGCGACTTTTCGTGTCATTCCCGCGAGTATTAGTGTCATTCCCGCGAAGGCGGGAATCGATTCTGAATGGATTCCCGCCTTCGCGGGAATGACACGAAAAGTCGCAGGAATGACACTAAATTAGCGGTCGCCAAAAATCGCGGTGCCGATTCGGACCATGGTTGCGCCTTCGGCGATGGCGGCTTCCATGTCATGAGACATCCCCATCGATAACGTATCAAATTTATAGCGTGGTTGTAGATGATCATAGATTTCACGTAGCTTATGAAACTCCATACGCTGTTCTTGAAAAGAATGTTTGTCAGCCGGAATCGCCATTAAACCACGTAATACAATGCGCGGTAGTGTCGAACAAAATTCAGCGAGTGCAGCCACGACATCTCTACTTGCACCGGTTTTGGCAGGTTCTGCGCTGACATTGACTTCGATACAAATATTTAACGGTGGCAGGTGCAGAGGTCGTGCGTCATTTAAGCGTTGCGCGATGCGCTTATCGCTGATGCTTTGCACCCAAGAAAAATGCTCAGCGATTTTTTTGATTTTATTACTCTGGATCGAACCAATAAAATGCCACTCTAATTTTTCATCAACCAGTGCCGCTTGTTTTTTTAAACTTTCTTGCAAATAATTTTCGCCAAACGCACGTTGCCCAGCAGCAATTGCTTCGCGCATTTTTTCCAGCGACTGCGTTTTACTCACCGCTAACAGAAAAACAGAATGGGCTTTTCTGTGATAACGAATTTCATATTCGCGAATTTTTTTTTGAATCTCATCCAAGTTTTTTTGAATTTGAATCATCATTATTCCAAGCGCGGTCCTGCGTTTTTGATCGCATCACTCACATCAAATTTTTTAAAGTTTTCAATAAATTTTGCCATGAGTTCTTTAGCAAATTTGTCATGCTGATTTTTATCCGCCCAGGTGTGTCGCGGATTCAAGACTTGAGACTCGACACCTGGAACGTTCGTTGGAATGGCAAGATTAAATCCTGGCAATGTTTCATATTGCACATCATCTAATGCATGATTCACGATGGCGCTCACGATCGCGCGCGTCGCTGGAATCGAAAAACGTTTTCCGCCTTCCCCATACGCACCCCCCGTCCAACCGGTGTTAACCAGATACACTTTGGCATGCGAATGATCTAAACGTTTCATTAATAAATCTGCATAGACGGCAGCAGGCCGTGGGAAAAAGGGTGCGCCAAAACACGTACTAAACGTTTGCTTAATTCCCCTTCCTTGACCGACTTCGGTGCTGCCAACGAGTGCTGTGTATCCACTTAAAAAATAATAAGCGGCTTGTTCACGTGTGAGTCGTGAAATCGGTGGTAACACACCGTATAAATCACAGGTAAGAAATAAAACGGCTGTCGGTTGTTTTGCTTTATTTTCTTCGACACGCAATGGAATGTGTTCGCGTGGGTAAGCTGCGCGCGTATTTTCAGTCAAGCTGGAATCATTATAATTGGGTTGATTGGTTTTAGGATCAAGCACAACATTTTCCATGATGGCCGTGTGACGAATCGCATCCCAAATCACCGGTTCGCGCTCTTGCGACAAATCGATGCATTTCGCATAGCATCCACCTTCAAAATTAAATACGCCTTGTGCGCTCCAACCGTGCTCATCATCACCAATTAAATAACGTTCGGGATCCGCTGACAACGTTGTTTTGCCTGTGCCAGATAAACCAAAAAATAAAGCGGTATTACCATCTTTACCCACATTCGCCGCGCAATGCATCGGCAACACTTCATGTGCTGGCAAAATGAAATTTAATACGGAAAACATCGCTTTTTTCATTTCACCCGCATAATACGTGCCACAAATTAAAATTTTTCGTTCTGAAAAATTTAAAATGACGGCTGCATCACTGTTCACACCATCACGCGCAGGATCACATTGAAAACTCGGCACACAAAGCAGCGTCCATTGACCCGCTTGATCGGAGGTGATCGGTGTTTTGGGGCGAATAAAAAGATCATGCGTAAATAAACTATGCCAAGCAAGCTCGGTCATGACTTTGACGGTTGCGGTATATTTTTCATCTGCGCCCACTTGTAAATAAGAAACAAAAGAACACTCTTTTTGGTGTAACGCTTGTTCTGCACGTTGCCATAATGCGTTAAATTTTTCGGGAGCAATGGGTTGATTAATCGCATTCCAGTCCACTGTTTTGTCGGTGACCTTGTCTCGCACAATGAAGCGATCTTTCGGTGAACGCCCGGTACGAGGACCCGTTGTAACATTCAACGCTTGATTAGCCGCGAGCACCCCCTCTTTACGCGCAAGAGAAAGATCGACTAACTCAGGGGCTGATAAATTGAAATAAATTTTATTTTTCGTTAATACATTATCTTGAGTCATGGTGATGTCCTCTTAAACCGTGTAGCCCCATTTATAAAATAGCCGTATTGTACTAAAACTCAGGCGGTTTCACACTGTTTTGCTTGACTATTTAGTAGTCATGAGGAAAATGAGGACCTTTACGCCGGATTAAACCATGACTCTATTGGATCAACTTATCTCAACCGCGTATGCAAGCCAGGGTAAACAAGAGGATGTGAATAAGGTTTACTTGGCCTTATTGCACGCAAACCTTTTTCTGCCTATCAAAAAAAATCATGGGGTTGATGATGAGGAACCTTTTCGTCCCCTGTATGCCAAAATCGAGCAGCAATATTTTATGATGGCATTTGATACGTTGGAACGTTTGCAGACTTGGGCGGGTGATCAATTGCAAGAAATGCATTATGTCGAAATTTCTGGGCGTGATTTTATCGCGGGGATTCATGAGTCGGTTTTTTTTGTGTTGAATGGTGGAGGGGAGTTTGCGAAAGAATTTTCACCGGATGAAGTGAGGCAATTAAAAAAAATTGTCGGGCGGATTGAGCAGTTAAAATTACCGGCATAAAGCCGTCATTTCGAGCGCTGCGAAGCAATCCAGTTGGTTAGTCCCTGGATTGCTTCGCTACGCTCGCAATGACGAATACGCTTCCCATCCCGCTGCACGATATTTTTTAGCTTCACTCAACGGATCTTTTGCTTTAATAATCCCACGTCCCACAATAATAATATCGGTTTCATGCTCACCGATCGCTTGCTGCGGCGTGATATATTGCTGCATCAACCCATCACCTTTTTCTGCAAACTGTATTCCCGGTGTCATATAAATCCAACCAGGATGCTCCGATAATTTGCGTTGCGCGATGAATCCCATCACAAACTCGGGAAATTGTTCTGCCATCAGCAAGGTTTTTTGCGTGTAATTTTTTTCAAACAAATTATTCGCCGAACTCATTTCTGCAAGCAGTAACAAGCCTCTGTTGCGACTCAACCCCACTTCAGCAAGCCCTGACACAATACCAGGACCCGGCAGACTATGCGCATTGATGATATCGGCCCAATCGGCAATGTGATAAATTCCTTTTTCATATTGCAATTTCACCGTGTGCCCAATGTCTGCAAATTTTCTATCTTCAAAAATTAAAAAGTCATGTTTGCGCGCTAATTGATTCAATTGTTGTATGAGTGCGGGTGTGAAATCTTCGATAATATCAATATGCGTTTTCAACACACAAATTTCAGGGCCGAGGGTGTGCGCTAATTCTAATAAATTTTCACTCCGCGTCACATCCGCAGACAAGGCTAAATTTGTTTTTTTCTGATCGAGCAATTGAAATAATTTTTTTCCCAACTTATTTTTACAATGCTGCGCTCTTTCTTTAAAGGATATACGTTTCATTGGGGATTCGCGCTCAAAATTTCTTTTAAAGTTAATACCGAATGCACGTGATAATTTTTTTGTTCTAGATTTTCACGTCCACCCATCTCACGATCAATTAATAATGCGGTATCAGTCACTTTTAATCCGACTTCGTTCAAATCATTTGCCGTTTCAATAATACTACTGCCCGTCGAAATTAAATCTTCGATGATAAGACAGGTTTGACCGGGCTGAAAAACACCTTCAATTTGTTGCTTGGTGCCATACGCTTTTTTTTCTTTGCGTCGCATGATCATGGGAATATCGTGTTTGAGTGAAATGCATGTGGCGATCGGCAATGCGGTGTAAGGCACCCCGCAAATTAAATCAAAGGAACAGTGCTTAATCGTTTGCCAAATCGCATCTGCCACTTGCGCGAGAATCTTGGGATGAGAAATAATTTGGCGTAAATCGATATACACTTTTGAGCTTAGCCCGCTTTTTAACGTGAAATCGCCAAATTTGACAGCACCAATTGCATATAATGCTTGGATCAGTTCTTCATTATTCATCGAACACCTACTAAATATAATGGGTATCGATTATACTTAAATTAATCAATTGATAAAGTGAACTCTGATCATGACACTCAAAATCTCTTCATTGTTGATTTTAATTTTTATCCTTTTCAATACATCGGCCTTCGCCGCCACCCAAATTGGACAAATGGTGTGGGTCAGCGGATCGGTCAAAGCCGTTTCATCTGATCAAAAATCACGTGAATTACAAAGACGTTCGCCAATTTTTGAACAAGACACCATTACAACAGGCGCTTCCAGTGGCGGACAAATCGTATTTACTGACAATAGCGTAGTTGCATTACGGAGTGATACGGTATTTAAAGTGGATCACTATCAATTTCATCCTGACTCGCCAGATAACGATGCATATGTCGCCAGCGTAGCAAAAGGTGGATTTCGTACCATCACAGGACTTATTTCTAAAAGTAAGCCAGATAGTTATCAAGTCAACACGCCGGTTGCGACCATCGGTGTACGCGGAACCGAGTATGATATTTTTTTCTCAGGCAAAACAGGATTACGCATCAAACTCAGTAAGGGAAAACTATTTGTGCTGAATCCCGCCGGCAAACTCGAACTGGATGCTTCCATCAACCGAGTCTATGCGGCCATCACTAATCTCACGACACCACCCAAATTAAGCACGACCTCATTCCCTGAGTTTAAAACACAACCTGCCATTTCAAACACAGGCGCTGGAAGCAGCAGCTTCAGTCCAAAATCCTCAAACGGCTTCAGCGCGCCCAAAAAAGTCTCTGGATTTTGTATCAATTAATCGTGAACGCAAGCGTGCCCGCGCCCGCTTGCGTTTTTTGACTCACTTTGCCGCATGCGTATAAATCCCATCCCAATCGTCGCCTGGTGGCGTCTTTATAAATTCTTCACTACGCTCTAAATAAAGCGAATATAATTTTACCTCTGGCCGTTCTGCATTTAATTCTTTAAAAACCGCACGCGCTTTTTCAAACTGTCGATTAAAATAATTTTCTAATGCCGCATGATATCGATCCAATTCTTGTTTCAATTCCGGTGTTAATGCTTTGATACGCCCCAACACCTCATACAATTCAATTCCTTTTTTCTTACCCTTCACCCGCACGCGATCCACTTTACGAAAAATAAAAAGCGTTTGATTCGCTTGCGTATTTTCCGCCACCATAATTTTGACACCATAATATTTTGTTAAACTTTCAATGCGCGAACCTAAATTCACTGCATCGCCTAATACGGTGTAATTACGCCGAAATTTCGAACCCATGTCACCCACGCTCATCTCGCCTGTATTCAGACCGATTCCGATATTTACTTCATCCCAATTTTTTTCTTTAAAAATCGGTTTTAATTTTTCAACCGCATTTTGCATTTCAAGCGCGGCATTGATAGCGTGTTGTTGATGACGTTTATCTTTGAGCGGCGCACCCCAAAAAGCCATGATCATATCACCGACATATTTATCAATCGTGCCATTATATTTAAAAATAATTTCCGTCATCGGGGTAAAAAATTCATTTAACATTTCTTTCAATTGTTTAGCGGATAATGGCTCAGAAATGGTGGTGAAATTTCTGATATCAGCAAATAACACGGTCATTTCACGATCTTCTCCATACAACGCATAGCCGCCCGTCGCTGTTAACATTTCATCAATATGTTTTGCCGGCACATACTGGCCAAACATTTCTTTTAAATGTTCGCGTTTTCTCGTTTCAAATAAATAACCAAAAACGATGTTTAAAACCGCCAGAATAATTGAAAATGAAATAGGAATGAAAATCGAAATAATTAATCCAGTTTTTCTCCATATCAGTACATTCAAAAAAATAAAAAAAACGGGGAGGCATAAAATCAAGAGTGTTAAAACACGCGGTCCAAGATAGGGGAAAAGAAAAATAAAAATGAGGCCACAACATACTGTCAAAAATACTTCAGCACCTAATGCCCACGCTGGCTTACGTGAAAAATGTTTGTTGATGACGCCTTGTGCAATACTCGCTTGAATTTCCACGCCTGGATAAATACTTTGTATGGCAGTCGCTTTCAAATCGCCAAGACCGGTGGCCGATGTGCCAATAAAAATAATTTTTCCTTCAAACGCATTATGCGCCACTTTATTGTGTAACACATCGGTTGCGGAAAAGTAGGGGAAAGTAAAACTTTTTCCATAAAAGGGGATCAGCACTTGTGCTTTTTCATCGGTTGGAATATTGCTATCACCTAATTGCACGCTTTCAACACGTATTTCATCATTGTATTGTGCTGTGATAATACGAATGTTACTCAACCAAAATAAGCGTACCGCCTCTAAGGCAAGTGAAGGATATAATCTATCTTGATAACGAATGAGAATTGGTACACGACGAATGACGCCATCCTCATCGGGCATCACATTCACAAAACCAGCGCCTTTTGCTGCAGCTTGTAAAATCGGAATATTGCCAATCACCCCATTTGCATCAATGAAACCTAATTTTTTTTCTTGCGGCGTTTTTAGCACCATCAGGGGCGCGCCTAAAACGCCAACTGCTTGATCTCTGGGTGTAAAACTAATTCCTAACACCGAATCCGTTTGTGCAAGACTTTTAGCGAATTGATCATCGCGATCAAAAAAAGGAGTGATTTTTTTAAGTGCCGCATCAAATGAGGGTATCATCAATTTTTCTTGCACTAATTTAGTCGACACGTCCGTGATAATATTGGTTTGCGCTTCCGGAAAAATAACATCAAATGCAATCACCACAGCGCCATGTTCTTTTAAATACCTCACTAAATTCGCAATTTTTTCCCGCGACCAAGGCCAGCGTCCTTCCGCACTTAGGCTCCGATCATCAATATCAATGATTGCAATCGACGTTTGTTTTTGGTTTTCCTGGGTGAATAATTTCGCGCGCAATTGGATGTCATAACCGAGATCTTGTAAACGATCAATAAAATGGGAAACGGATGGCATCGTGGTGGTTTGCAGCCATAATGCAAAAATTAGCAGGAGAAAGCCCGCAATAAACGCAATACGCTTACTCATTTACCTTCCTTGAAATGGGGGCGATACTTCAGTTTAGCATTGGGTGAGCTGAATATATACGATGATATTTAATGTGGCTTCTTCAGAACGATCTAGTTATAATATTCGAGGTAATTCGGTTAACTAACTGATAACTTGGGCTCATCGCTATGGAAGGCATGAAAACTAAAAATTTCAAAAAACTCCTCTCCAATTTATTCATTGTTATTATCACATTCAGCATCACTTTTGAAACTTATGCAGCACCCCCTGCTGTCGTCATAAAAAATGCTCTGCCTGGGAGCACGCAGCCGGGTGTTTTGAGTAAAACATTGATGAGCGAAGAACCGAAAACTCCCCGTGCGCGACCATCCGTTAAAGCACCACAAGAAGAACCTTCGTCTCTAGGTCCCGAAGCCACACGAATAAAATTCGTCCTGCATAAAATTATTTTAGAAGGGAATCACGTTTACTCGAATCAACAAATTGAGGCGCTTTATAAAAATAAGCTGAATACAGAAATTTCAGTGGCCGAGTTACAAAACATCGTACAAGACATCACAAATTTTTATCGCAATAACGGGTATATTTTATCGCGTGCGGTTTTAGTGCCCCAACACGTTGATAATGGGGTGGTGCGGGTGCGCATTCTCGAAGGTTATATCGATCAAGTGCATGTCATTGGTGTGCCTAAAGGTTCCAGAAAACTCGTTCAAGCCTATGGCGACAAAATAGCGCATTCACGGCCATTGCAATTAAAAACGATGGAACATTATTTACGTTTGGCCAACGAAATTCCTGGCTTAGTCGTGAAAGCAGTACTTGAGCCCTCAAAAGCAGAAACAGGTGCCTCTGATTTAAATCTTTCTGCAGAACAACAAACGCTGTCCGGCTATTTTTCGTTTGACAATTACGGCACGCGTTATATCGGTCCTCATCAAGATACGTTGAGCGCATCACTGAATTCAATTTTTTTGCCAGGCGATTCAACCTCCGCGACTTATTTAACAACCACGCGCCCTAAAGAATTAAAATTTTATGATATCTCTTATCGCGCTTTTGCGGGTTCCGATGGTTTGCATATGACGGTTGGTAAAAATGATTCGAAAACCCAACCCGGTTTAGAACTTGCGCCGCTCGATGTGAATGGTGTTGCAACCACTTATTATTTCCTCGTTGAATATCCCTACCTTCGTTCACGTGCGAGCAATTTAACATTCGATGCTGGATTTAATTATCTCGACAGCGAAGTGTCATCCTTTTCTACGACATTGTATAACGATCACCTTCGTCCAATAAAAATAGGTGCGACTTACGATTTTGCCGATCGATTTAATGGCGGGAATTTGATTGGCGCTCATATCGAAAAAGGGTTAAACATTTTAGGCGCATCCAACAATCCTAACTCAACAACGACTTCTCGCTTTGGTGCAGACGGTATTTACACAAGATTCATTCTGCAAGCCATTCACTCACAACCATTCCTCAGTCGCTATTCTGTTTTCTTAGCGGCAAATGGACAATACAGTTTTAGTCCATTACTGGCATCAGAACAATTTACCTTTGGTGGTAGTCAAATGGGTCGCGGCTATGATCCTGCAGAAATCATTGGTGATCGCGGTATGGGCGGTACGATTGAATTACGCAGCCATTACGCACCCGGATATTTCTTATTAAACACAATCGATCCTTACGTTTTTTATGACGCTGGCGTGATCTGGAATATAAAAAATGTGATTGGTATTAGTCAAAAACAAAGTATTACTTCAATTGGCGCAGGTACGCGTTTTACCTTAAACAAGTATTTGAATGGAAATCTCATGATTGCACAACCGCTCACTAAAGTCGTGAGTGCGGAAGAAGTTGTGGGGAAAGGTCGATTGCCGCGTGTGTTTTTTAGTATTGTGGCGAGTGTGTAATATACTGAATTTTAAATCGTCCTTTTGATCGTCACATGCAAGAATGGCACGGTTACACACTCGTCTTCGGAATGGTTTTAGTCGTCTCAGCGTGTGTCAAATCCAGAAAAATTAAAATGGCCAACTGTTCTGTCTCGCGTAATTTTTCAAATGCTGCATCTTCAAACACCATCACCGCATGCGGTTTTAAAATATTAATTGAAATAAAATCTTCAATCGTGCGCAATGAGTTTTCCCATTCGGGATTTTTAGTTAATTTTGTCATCGCTTGTTCGATGGGTTTTTGCAAAGCGCGGGTCAAAAAAGCAATTAATCCTTGATCTTCTTGTACCATGTTACCGACAAAACGTCCGCACTCGTCTGCATCACCCCAGGCCTTCCAAGCGTAAAGAATATCGATCAATTTCGGATGTTCGGCTAGACGGCCGATTTCAGCCCAATATCTAATTTTTTCGACCGTTAATTTTTGTAATTTTTCTAATTGATCCGGCGTAAAATCGCGTTGTTCAAGTGGCACTAACGTATCTTCTGCTTCTTTTTGCTCTTCATTTTGCACAATGAGCTCGTGAATAAAAATATATAAACTCATCGTGGTTTTTTTGATGGCTGCGCGAAAAATTTCAAAGCGTTCTTCTGCGGTTTCGATTCGTCTAAACAATTGATGCAAAATTCGGTGGATGCGCATCGGCATACTAAAATTTAAAAAATTATTTTCGCCCTCAGGGAAAAGATCAGCGCTACTCACTAATGCGCTGATGACATTGCCAATATTTTTAGGATTAATTTTGTTGACTGCATCACTGTCTAATACATTCAAAAATTGTTTGATGCGTTCATCTTTATTTAAGCGTAACAACGCTTCTTCAAATAACGCTTCATCCGTCGCAAAAGAAAGAATGGCATTGAGCTCAGCGCTTGACATCTCTCCACTCGGTAATGACAAACGAAAATAAATATCAAAAACATCCGACGAACAAATGCGTCGATTACGTCGAGCAAGATCTTCAGAATGATAGAATGCTAAATTGGTTTGATAAACAGTGCGTAACCGGGGAAATAATCGAATGAGTAATGGGAGCAAAATATCAGACGAAAGCGTCTCACAACGATTGAGAATTTCATCGCAACGTAATTTTTCTTCGATCAATCTTTCTTGATCATCCTCAAATACATTACTGACAAAATCACTGAATAAATCTTTATTGTCGCGAATTCCATAAAATACCGCGGGTGCAAATACTGCAAGTGCAGTGATGGCAAAGAAATCGACGGGGTTCACTAATTCTTTTACGCGAAAATAACTAAAACTTAATGTGTTGACAAAACATGTTATGTCGCGACAATCTTTAAAAAAATATTTAATCGTTGAATAATATAAATCAGCCCAGTAACCATTGTCCCACATCGTCTCTGGAATATTTTTTACGATAGGAAGAAGTCGATCAAACAAAATATTTTCTAAATCTTGTTTGGCAATCTCGGGAATATCAAACGGTAATTGCACTATTTTATCCAGATATTCTATTCCACCATTCCCATGAAGACGATTCATCGCTTGAATAACAGGTTCTTTATCCATGGCGAGCACGTAAATCGTGTTGGCATAATCACCCATCGATTTTGCAATTTGGAAAATCTGTTTCATTTCTGTGGCTTCAATGCGCGCAATGTTATCGATGAAAATAATAATTTTATGATTTTGTTGGCGCAGCAATTCATTCAATTCCATTTTCACTAACGTCAAATCACGCCCTGATTCCCAGCCATGCGCTTCATCCTGCGTTGTTTCTGAGTTTTTCCATTTTGCAATGGTGTGCTGTTTTTTGCGTAAAGATTTTGGAATGGATTGATGGGTAAAAAACGAAACGTATAATTCTAATAAATGAATAATTTTATCGGCGTGCTCCACATGTTCTGAGCGACGAATTTCGGACGAGAGTCGACGAAAAAAACTATAAATTAACTGATCTTGTCCGGAGTAACTCCACGGACTAAAATTTAAAATAATCGGTTTCTCTGCATCAAGCATATTACTTGCAGCAAAACGTAATTCTTCTAGCGTGAGATTGATGATGGATGTTTTTCCGGTACCCCATCCACCAAACAAACCAATGACAAAACTATCGGGATTTTTATGATCGAGAATCGAGCGCGCTAAATATTTCGCGAAAACGGATCGACCGAGTCGATCCTGTTCAATACTGATAATAGGGCGATCCGCGTCAAACACGATTGCTCACTCCTTGGAACTGAATGACACAATAATATTATATCAGCAATTAGCATCATGAATTGTGGATAACCCCGGCACGTTCATTTAATTTTCTTAAGAAAAATTGCAGTATAAACAAAAAGAAAGCGACGCCCAGGGCAATGCTCGCGTAATTCAAAAAAGCCTCGCGATAAATCGGTAACTGATTCGTCACATCTTTTGCATTTTCAGGGATGCTGGACATTTTTGCGAGCAGCCCACCAAATTGGCCACCAAACCCAAGTGCCGAAAACCAAATTCCCATCATCATGCCAGTCAAACGCGCGGGCGATAGCATGACAACCGCTGCGAGCCCGATCGGAGACAGTAATAAATCACCCATGGTAATAAAAAGATAAGAAAACACGACCCATAACGGATTCACCAAATGATTTTTTTCTGGGAAAAATGTGCTGAGCATCAAAATCAAAAAAGCAAAACCCATGGAAAAAATCGCTAAAATAAATTTAGCAAATGGCGTCGGATTTTTTTCATTGCGATTGAGTGTTTGCCATGACCAGGCAAAGAATGGCCCCAGTATGACAATGAAAACACTTTCGAGTGTATAAAACCACGTGGTTGAAATCTCAATGCCAAAAACCTGTTTATTGATAATTCGATCAATAAATAAATTCACGGAAAAAAATATTTGCCAGAACAACGCCCAAAAAACCACAGAACTGATGATCAATACATTTAAAGTGATTAATCGATTACGCTGCAGCGGATCTTGGCGAAAAGCTAACACAAACATAAAAATTAATAACAAAATGCCGACCATCGGCAACAACCATTTTCCTAAAATGCTGCTATGCAACAAGAAACTTAAGGCTGCGATGAGGAGGAGACAATAGAAAAAAATCAATGTGCTGCTTAATAGAGGATGTTTCAATAAGGCATGACGTCCTTCGACAGTAAATTGCATGTCACCCCATTTCATGCCAGCCGCAAAAACACAAAGTCCAATCAATAAACCCATGCTGGCGATCAGAAAAACCATATGCCAACCAAAATATTGTTGAATCGTGCCGGATACTCCTGACAATAACGCGCCAATGTTAATGCCGATGTAAAATATAGTGAAACCAGTGTCGCGTGCTGTATTGCCCACCGGATACAGTAAGCCCAATAAACTGGAAATATTCGGTTTAAATAACCCATTTCCGACGATCACGGTGGCTAATCCAACATAAAATAAAGTTGGGAATGGTGTTGCCAATATCGCATAACCCGCACTCAAAAAAATTCCACCAAACACAATGGAAAGTTTGAATCCTAATATTCGATCGGCGATGACGCCACCCAACATCGGTGCAATGTAAGCAAGTGAGGTAAATACACCTGCAATCGTATAACTTTGATCATCTGAAAATCCATAGGCTTTGGTCATATACAAAACCAACATGCCTTGAACAATGTAAAATCCTAAGCGTTCCCACATTTCTGTTAAAAATAAATAGGGAAGCGCTTTGGGATGACGCCTAGTTGCATTCATGAAAATTTACCTCTGTAAAAGTTTTTTATTGCCCTTCCCCTTCCCCTTCGAGACGCGCTTCGCGCTCCTCAGGGCGATCGGTGGTTCTGTGGTTCTAAATGACCG
>CAZOFA010000041.1:8197-20466 GCA_964578975.1 uncultured Coxiellaceae bacterium | reverse complement strand
CGTGCCAGCCCCCCCCCCCCGTCCCAATCCCCCGAACCCGGCCCTCGCCCCCGCCGCCGGCAATCTTTCTCCACGGCCGCCCCGCCTGCCCGGTAATGACACGGGTACGCGGGAATGACACAGGTACGCGGAATGACATACTCACTCAATCGTCAACGAATCCACCTTCTGCACCGCCCGCGGCAGCTTATGCCCACGTCGCCCACGCTCACCCATATAATGCGACCAATCTGCAGGTTTTAATTTCAATTGTTTAGACCCTGCTTTCACCACCAAAATTTGTTGATCCGAAAACACCGCGATATCTTTAATAAATTCTTCACGCATTGCAACGCGTGCACCCGGAATGCCTAATATTTTATTCCCTTTGCCTTTCGCCAGTTCAGGTAATTCTTTGATTGGAAAAATAAGTAAATGACCGGTGTTCGTCACCGCCGCAATTAAATCTGTTTCCGGATGAGCAACTAACCGCGGTGTCAGCGTTTTAGAACCTTTTGGTAAATTGAGCGCTGTTTTTCCCGCTTTATTTTTTGCATACAGCGTATCTAATTGCACAATAAATCCATATCCTGCATCAGACGCCAATAAAAATTTTTGTTCGCCTTCACCAAACATCACGCCAACAAATGTCGCATTTTCCGGCGGATTTAACCGACCCGTGAGCGGCTCACCTTGTCCACGTGCTGAGGGTAGCGTGTGTGCGGGCAGTGAATACGTGCGCCCGGTGGAATCTAAAAAAACCGCCGGTTGATTACTGCGCCCCAACGCCGATGATTGAAATGAATCGCCTGCTTTGTAACTGATGCTCAGCGGATCAATGTCATGACCTTTCGCCTGACGCACCCAACCCATCGAAGATAAAATAATCGTGATCGGTTCAGTCGGTAAAATTTCTGTTTCACTCATCGCTTGCGCTTCTTTGCGCGTGACAATCGGCGAACGTCGCTCATCACCAAATTTTTCACTGTCGGCTGTTAACTCTTTGCGAATTAATTTTTTTAACCGCGCAGAAGAACCGAGTGTTTGTTCAATATCTTCTTGTTCCGCTTTTAAATCTTTTTGTTCTTTTTTAATTTGCATTTCTTCTAAACGCGCCAGGTGACGCAATTTAATTTCAAGAATTGCTTCTGCTTGCTCATCGGATAATTTAAAACGTTTTATCAATTTTGCTTTTGGTTCATCTTCGTGACGAATAATTTTGATGACTTCATCTAAATTAAGAAAAGCAATTAACAAGCCCGCTAAAATATGCAAACGATGTGTCACATGATCTAAACGATATTGCAAACGACGCTTCACCGTTGTAAGACGATATTCCAACCATTCATGCAGGATTTCACTTAAATTTTTAACGTGCGGACGACCATTTAAACCAATCATGTTTAAATTCACGCGATAACTGCGTTCTAATTCTGTGGTCGCAAAAAGATGTGCCATCAGCATTTCCACATCGACACGATTCGAGCGTGGCACGATCACTAAACGCGTGGGATTTTCATGATCCGATTCATCACGCAAATCAGCCACCAGCGGTAATTTTTTATTTTGCATTTGTGCGGCAATTTGTTCTAACACTTTTGCGCCGGAGACTTGAAAAGGCAAAGCCGTGATAACAATTTCATCGTCTTCCATCGCATACACGGCGCGTGCGCGCAATGAACCATTACCAGTTTTATACATCGTTAATAGTTCTGCGTGCGGCGTAATAATTTCAGCTTCGGTGGGAAAATCAGGCCCAGGAATCAGTTTAACCAGTTCTCCAATGGTCGCTTTCGGATTATCTAACAAAAAAATTAATCCGTTCACCACTTCGCGCAAATTATGCGGAGGAATATCAGTTGCCATCCCCACTGCAATTCCCGTGGTGCCATTGAGCAACACATTCGGCAAGCGCGCGGGCAATAAACTGGGTTCATCCAAGGTGCCATCAAAATTCGGCACCCAATCAACCGTTCCTTGACCCACTTCTGAAAGTAATACATCTGCATAAGCGGACAAACGTGATTCTGTGTAGCGCATTGCAGCAAATGATTTCGGATCATCGGGCGATCCCCAATTTCCTTGACCTTCAATGAGTGGATTACGATAAGAAAACGGTTGCGCCATCAACACCATCGCTTCATAACATGCCATATCGCCATGCGGATGAAATTTACCGAGCACATCACCAATCGTGCGTGCGGATTTTTTAAATTTCGCCGTGGATTTTAAACCGAGTTCTGACATCGAATAAATAATGCGACGTTGCACCGGTTTCAATCCATCGCTAATGTGTGGCAATGCTCGATCTAAAATGACATACATCGAATAATCGAGATAAGCTTTTTCAGTAAATTCTTTCAGTGGTATACGTTCAGCGATATTATTCATAATGCCTCAGCCAAATTGCCTTTCTTTTCTAGCCAATTTTTTCGATCATGCGCACGTTTTTTTGCAAGTAGCATATCTAAAATTTTATCCGTGTGATCACCATGTTCCATGGTTAATTGCACCAGACGACGGGTGTCAGGATCCATGGTTGTTTCACGTAATTGTAACGGATTCATCTCGCCTAATCCTTTAAAACGGATCACATTGACTTTTCCTTTTTTATTTTCTGCCGCAATGCGATCAAGCACACCTTGTTTTTCTGCCTCATCTAATGCGTAATAAATTTCTTTGCCGTGATCAATGCGAAAAAGCGGTGGCATGGCGACATGCACGTGACCGGCTTCGACCAATGCGCGAAAATGTTTGACGAATAACGCGCACAGTAGTGTTGCAATGTGTGAACCGTCTGAATCCGCATCGGCTAAAATACAAATTTTGCCATACCGTAATCCGGATAAATCTTTATGGCCCGGCTCAATGCCAACTGCAACAGCAATATCATGCACTTCTTGCGACGCGAGCACTTGTGAGGAATCGACTTCCCACGTATTAAGAATTTTACCGCGCAACGGCATGATGGCTTGAAATTCACGATTGCGCGCTTGTTTTGCAGAGCCGCCGGCTGAATCGCCTTCGACTAAAAATAATTCCGTGCGTTTCACATCTTGCAGTGTGCAATCGACTAATTTTCCGGGAAGTGCGGGGCCTGTCGTCACTTTTTTTCGAACCACGGTTTGAGCTGCTTTCATACGTTTTTGCGCATTGCTAATCGCGAGATTGGCGAGTGCTTCGCCGAGCGCGACATTTTGATTGAGCCACAAACTGAATGCATCTTTTACCACACCTGACACAAAACTCGCGCACTCACGCGAGGATAAACGTTCTTTGGTTTGCCCAGAAAATTGTGGATCGTGCAATTTCACTGAAATGATGTACGCACAATTTTCCCAAATATCTTCCGGTGCAAGTTTAATGCCACGTGGTAATAAATTTCTGAATTCGCAAAATTCACGCAGCGCATCTAATAATCCCAGGCGAAAACCATTCACATGTGTGCCGCCCTGCGGGGTTGGAATTAAATTGACATAACTTTCGGCGACCATTTCTCCATCGTCCGGCAGCCACAGCGTGGCCCAATCCACGACTTCATTGTTTCCTTTAAACGAGCCAATAAAGGGTTCAGCTGGAATGGTTTCTGTTTTGCCAATGGCTTCCATCAAATAATTCGGTAATCCATTTTCGTAATGCCATTCTTCTGTTTCATTGGTGTGTTCATCATGAAAAGAAACATGCAAGCCTGGGCATAACACTGCTTTGGCGCGTAACGTGTGTTTTAATTTGGGTACTGCAAAACGCACAGAATCAAAATATTTTTCTTCCGGCCAAAAACGAATGCTGGTGCCTGTTTCACGTTGTTTCGCCGTGCCGATTTTTTTTAAATTGCTAGTTTTTTCGCCGTGTTTAAATGCAATTTGATAAATCGCACCATCGCGTTTAATTTTCACATCCAACATTTTTGACAATGCATTGACGACAGAAATACCGACACCATGCAATCCGCCTGAAAAACGATATTGTTTATTCGAAAATTTCGCACCACTGTGTAATTTCGTCAGAATCAGTTCGACACCGCTTAATTTTTCTTCCGGATGAATATCCACTGGCATGCCACGGCCATCATCGATGACTTCGAGCGAGCCATCTTTGAAAAGCGTGACATGCAATGAGGTTGCATGTCCTTCGATTGCTTCATCGACACTGTTATCAATCGCTTCACGTGCTAAATGATTGGGATTGGTGGTGTCGGTGTACATGCCAGGACGACGTCGCACCGGCTCTAGGCCGCTTAAGACTTCGATGGATTCTGCATTATATTGATTCGGTTTCATAATGAGACGATTCCAAGTTAATCCGTCATTGCGAGCGCAAGCGAAGCAATCCAGGTTTTCTTGACCACTAAAACCTGGATTGCTTCGCGGAGTTTACCCGGTATGCTGAAAGCCGGGGCTCGCAATGACGATGTTTAGGTGAATGCCATTAGGGAATATACTTTTTTTAAAATCAAGTCAAGTGTGGGATTTTTTTGCTTTCTTTTTGTCGTTTGGTGGATGCAGGTCATTGGTAACAGATTGAGTAAATTTCTCCACTTTGGTTTTTGTTGTAAAGTAAGGCGGTCTCATCCACGCATGTACGCTTTTTAATCCCAACCCAACACCCAATGCAATTCCTCCAGCCACAACGAGTTGTGATCCTAAAAGACCGAGAGGAACAGAAATGGGAGAGGATAGTCCCCCAGTGAGAACTATCGCGGTGACGGCGGCAGCTATAAAACACGCGCCGGTAAACATCATGAGACCAGCGACTATTTTTCGGCAACCGCTACGCGGCGCCATTTGTGCAGTCACTTCTGTTAAAGCTTGCAGGTTTTTTGCATTCGTCGGTTCCTTGACTCCCACTGCGGTTCGATAAGCGGCTGAAGTTAAAAGCACGCTCACTTCAGCAGAGGCCTTAGCTTGTTTTTTCTTAACTTGAGTTAAGACTTCTGTTGCTGATGTTTTAGTAAGACCATTTTCTGCTTGGCTTGTTTCAGATTCTAATACCGTCACAGCAGCATTTAATTCGGCAACTTTATTATTTTGATGAGTAAGAATAGTCGCTAAACGATCTTGAGTCAGTTGACCTGCCAAATATTTTTTTTGCTCAGGAGAAAAATGTGGCCAAAATTGAGTAAGTCGAGTGTCTGCATTTTCCAAAAGTAAAAAACAGGCTAATTGTTTGTTATCTAATTTTGTTAAATTAGCTAATAGATGGTCTTTCTGTGGATCTGAAAAATAGGGCCAAAAATCGTTGAGTCGATGGCTTGCACGATAAAGTAGTAAAATGCGATCCAAGTCACCAATAGTTAAATTGTTTATATATTTTTGCTTTAGCGGTTCAAAAAATTGTTTTAAGGCTAACAGATCTTGCGGGATTTTATTTTCAAGACTAAAAAGAACGATAACGTTGTTAAGATTAATCGGGTGCTTCATTCCAAGAGCAACGCGATAGATAAATTCAGTCAAAAATACCCTATTTTTTTCAATTTGTTCAGGAGAAAGTGAGAGAATAGTTTGTAATATAATACCCTCTGAAGTGGCATTTCCCTCCGAAATAGTTTTTTTCAATAGATCAATTGCGTTTTTAAATTCAATTTCTCTATCAGCCTGTGACCGAAAAACAAACTTTAAATTATCATGATTTAATCGATAAAGAAGTGAAATTTTTTGCGGCTCTGTTAAATGGGGCCATAGTAAAGAACACTGCTCTTCGTTTTTTTCTAATTGTTTTATCAGTAATTCTAGTTGATCAGCATTGAGCGTATGAAGAAAATTATCAAGCTGTTTGTCGCATTGTACGCCAAGCAGTGATTGTTTATAAATTTGTTTTGTGAGCAACAAAAAATTTACCAGGTTATAAAAATCTGTTGGATGCGCTATGCCATGAGCGGTGCGATGCGCTAATTCTGTTAACAAAGCAATATCGACTTCATCGACATGTGCCTCAATAAGCTGTGAAGTAATATGATTGGCAATCATTTGATTCTTATTTTCAGATAAAGCATTGTTCAATGACTGCGTGGCTTCAAACAAGTCACGTTGTTTGTCGTCTTGCACAGCAAGAATTGCTGAGAGACGTTCATAATTTAAATGATCAAGTAATATATTTTTTTGTGTTGATGATAAATATTTCCATAAAATCGCAAGTGCGCGATCATTGTTTTGATTTTTTAAAAAAAGCAAAATTGTTTCAGGTGTAAATTGATTTATGTTTTGTCTTAAATGCCGATTGCAAAGTAGAAGGAATTTCGATTCAGTTGCAGGCATTTCCTTCAACAGTAATTCATACTGTGCAAGATTGCCGAGATGAGTCGGATCATTGTTGCTAATCATGAAACGATAAATGAATTCGGTTAAAAGCGTTATATTAGCCTCTGCAGAACTGATTGCATGGATGATTTCTTTTATCAAACCATCTCCGCCACTTTGTTGCAGTTTTGCCAATACAGAATCATAGTCTTTTTGTTCAGAAAGAATGGGTTTTATCCGATCATGATTTAGGTTTGAGACTAAAATAATTTTTTGTTGTTCTGTAAAATACTGCCATAACTTAATTAGACTATAGTCATTTTTGTTATTTTCAATAAAGTTTTTTAAGTCATGGTTGTTTATCCTGCTGAAAAATCCCTTTAATTGAGCTTCACAAATATTTTTTAATGTCGGATCTTCTATCTCCCCCATCAATATTTTGTATTGCATAAGATTATCGAAATCAATTGGATTTTTTATTGCAATATGAGTGCGATAGAGAATTTGAATTAACCTGGAATCTTTGGGCTGCATTTCAAGCGCTGATAGAAAATCTGTTTCAGTCGACTGAATCTCTTTTTCTTCACGAATTAATTTTATTAATGCTGAACTTTCGGAATCAAATTCTTGTTGAGCTAGAATTTTATTTGCTCGAGAATAATTAAATGTGGATATCATTTGAATTTTTACATGAAGTGAAAAGTCTGGCCATAGCTGCGCAAGATCAACATCGTTGTTTCGATCCTGGATAATAATGTTTAAATGACTTCCCAGTCTTTTTATAAAGGCAGTAAATTGCTTGTGGCAATTATTTGAAAGATCAACAGGTATATCTTTTAAAAGCAGCTTATATTGAACAAGATTTTTTAAATTGGCAGGTTGATCTATACCTATTGCAGTTCGATAAGCCAATTCAAGAACCGGTCCCCAGCTTTTTTTATCAAGCACAAAATTATTAAGATATTCACTAGTAATATAAATTTTTACGGCTTTATTATTACTATCCACGCTTTCGAATAATATTTGCATTGCTGCATTATATTCAGAATCTTTATTTCTCTGCGCCGATAAAATTTTTTGTAATGCGTCATGCGTCAGATGACTAGCAATAAATGTTTTTTCCTGATTTGAAAAGCGTGGCCATAAAAGTAAAATTGAATAATCGTTTTCTAGAACAGCTGGTAATTGCTTGATGTTGAGACGTTGGATAAACATTTCTAATTGTGACTTGCTTGCGGCAGCGAGTGGTTTTGAATGTTTTGCAATTTCTTCCGACAGTAGTTGATAATTTCTCAGATTATCAAAGTTGGTCGGTTCTTTAATTGCTATTTCAGTCCGAAAGGCTAATTCGATTAATAATGCTTGCGAAACCTTGTTCTTAAATAAGTCGAGCTTTGCGGGAGAAATATCACATGTTAATTTGCTCTCCAGTATTGTGTTGTCTAATGAATCCATGACTCCAGAAAAATCATTGTGCTGTCGAGTGGTCGTTAAAATTTCTTGTGCTCGTGAATGATCGAGTCCACCTACAAGCACTATTTTTTGATTAAGTGTTAATTGTTGCCATGTTGAGGCGAGATAGGGATAGCGCTTCTCTTCTAAAAAAATTTCTCTCAGCTGGTTATCGCTGAGCGATTCGGCAAAATCAAAAAAATCTCGAGGCTTTCCAAGCAGTTGAATGGATGCTGCGTCCGCTAAAATAGCTTGAATGGCCAGTTCTTTGCGTAAAATGACTTCCTTTTTTCCTCTAGCTGTGTTGCGTAATTGCTCGATTTTTTTTCGTTCTGTTTCATTAATTAAATTTGACGCTAATAGTTTTTCTGCCTCGGTTTCAAAAGCATTAAAATAATCATATAACGTTTTTTCTTCTAATGTTTTTCCCACTAAATTTTTATCTTCATCTTTATTGTCGAGTGGTGTGCGTGTAATTGTGGCATCAAAATAATTAAAGACATCATCAAGGCGTCTTCCTGCTTGATAAAAATCTTTCAATGGCTCATGCATTAATACAAAGGCATCATCAATTTTAAACGCGCGGGCACGATAAGCGCCTAAGTATTCGTCTGGAGCGGGGCGTTTTTGCAAATTTTCAAAAAATTGCTTATCGATGGGGTTATTAAAAACCGCATGCTGCATGGCTTTTTCGACGCTTAAACGATTTTCGGGCGCGTCGGCACAAAGTTGACTGCATAAATCCCGTAATGAATCATCCGGACCTATTTCTCCTGGAGCTGCTTGGCTAATTAATTTTTCTAATATCATTCCGATAGAATAACAATCGCATGCTTTAAGATTTATTTTTTTATATAGAATGTTATTTTCCTTGCTTTGAACACTATATTCATTGTCATCTTTTATTTTAACAAACTGGTTTAATTCAGGTGGACGGACAGGGCCGGCATAAATATAAAAATGTGCTTGATTCACCGTGCTGTCTATTGAAGAAACGGACACTAGCTCATCTGGATCAGAGACCGTTGCAAATAACTCGTTGCCAATTTTTGTCACCAGGATATTATGATAATGCAAATCTCGATGTACTAAATTCTTTTCATGTAATGCATTCACGCCTAAAAGTATTTGACCAAAAATATTTTTAATTTGTTCACGTGTTAATTGATGTAAATGTGCATCAATATAATCGTATAAGGATTTTTCCGAAGCATGAGGCGATACTCTTTGTCCGAATGCATTGAATGCAAAAAAAGTTTGTAAAAAACTCGTATCTACACCGCGTTCAAGAAAAATGTTCTGCACAAAATTCGCGTAGTGAAATGCTTTTTTTGCTTTCTCAAGCATTTCTGGTGGGACGGATGAGGGTGTCGATGAACCTGTGTGAAAAAATAATTGATCATCAACGCTTTGTGCAGCAGCGGGTTTTAAATGATGGCTGCGCGAAAAAGCAAGTTTAACCGGAGTGTCAGCCAGTTGCTTTGACTGCAAAAAAAAGACTTCACTGTCCTTGCCGGAGGCTGGTTTCGTCTTTTCTTCTTGTTCGATGAATTGTGCTTGCCCGATAAGCGCTAACTCATCTAATAGCGATTTTAATACTGGCATAACTCTCCCCGTGCACAGGCGTCAGTATAACTTTTTGATTTTTATTATTTTTTTTAATGAGTTTCCCAAGCGATCCATTTATGACCCTCTTTATATTGTAGCTCATAAAATCAATTAATTAGGCTAATTCGGCGATGAATTATCTGAGCGCAGTTCTGTGATCATTTGGAAAAACCATCTGAAATAGCGAGGTAGTGTCGTTAATTGGAACGGAGGAATTTATTTAAACCCAAACACGTCGTAATCGTTCGCGATGAATCTCAAGCCAAAACAACGTAATCACCGCAAGCGAAGTTTTTATTTCACCGGCACGCAATTTAGCGAACGCTTCATCCACTGAAATATTCATCACGCGAATATCTTCATGCTCATGCGCGAGTCCATGCACACCCTCTATTTTTTCTGCATCCACTTTGCCGCAAAATAAATGAATATATTCATTCGATGCGCCAGGACTCACATAATAATCACACACCGGTTCGACTTCTTGCAAAACACAACCCGCTTCTTCCACTGATTCGCGGCGCACTAATTCTTCCGGTGTTTCATTTGCGTGACTTAATACACCCGCGGGTATTTCAATTAACCATGGCGTTTTGGGATCGGCTAAACTTCCCGGGCGCAATTGTTCGATTAAAATCACACGATCTAATTTGGGATCGTAGGGTAAAACACCGGCCGCAGGAAAACGCTCAAGGACTTCACGTTGATAGGTCTCACTCCATCCACCGTTAAACAAACGTTGACGTAGATGATAGCGCGCATAACGAAAAACGCCTTGATAAAGCACATCGCGCTTTACCAATTCATAATCGTCACGCGTAAAATTTTTTTTATCCATGTTTGCCTTCAACAATTTTTTCTAATTCTTTAATTTTTGCTTCCAACATTTCAATGCGTTTGCGACTGCGCGCGAGCACTTTAGTTTGTGTATCAAATTCTTCACGCGTCACCAAATCTAATTTTGCAAATGTACTTTGCAACACACCATGCAGATTTTTTTCGACATCTTTTTTCATCGTTTGCAAACTGGGTGGCAATGCATTGCATAATTTTTTTGTCAAATCATTTAAAAAATTTAATTTATCCATTATGAAAGCTCCACACGCATGAATTCTGGCAGCGCAAATGCCGCTTTGTGTACATCTAAATTATAATACTGCGTGGTAAATGATTTATTAAAAATATCTTTTTCACGCGGACGTTTAATGGTGCCCTGTTTAATTGCCATGAATGCAGCACGCCAGCCTGACACAAAACTCGGTTCTGGAAATTGTAAGGGTAAAATATCTTGAAATCCCAGCGCTTTTAATTGTTGTTGCGTGGTTTTCAATTCAGACAGTTTAAAAGGCGATTCGCACAATTGAATGACGATGCCATTGGAATTCAGACGAGAAAAATAATCATGACACATTGAGTGTTTTCCTCCGATGATCAACACATCTAAGGTGTTGGGTTCAATAAGAGAAAAATCTTGTTCGCGGTCAATATATTTTATTCGAGAATCCTTGTTTTCATGCTCCCGGGATTGTGCCATGATTTGCCATATACACAATACATTGGGATGTTTTATCACTTCTTGAATGATTCTCTGATCGCGATCGTTTAAAATAGCGACATTATGTGGGCTTCGGTGAGTAAACAACGGAGTATGTGCCATCATTTCATCACAAATGATAGTATCTTCTTCCAATAATGATTTTGACATAAGGATAGTTCCTTAAAAACAATAGTTATTTATTTTGACGTAAAGTAGAGAATCATGCAAAGCACAAATAATTTAATCATTGCAACGCGCGAAAGTCCGTTGGCGCTCTGGCAAGCGAATTTTGTCAAGAATCGTTTGCAAGATCTTCATCCGGAACTTTCCATTCAACTGTTAGGCATGACGACAAAAGCCGATGAGTTGCTGAGCACACCGCTTTATAAAGTGGGTGGCAAAGGACTTTTTGTTAAAGAGTTAGAAGAGGCGTTATTAACAAAAAAGGCTGATATTGCTGTGCATTCGATGAAAGATGTGCCGATGAATTTGCCAGACGGTCTTTGTGTGCCGGTGATGTGTGAACGTGAAGATGCACGTGATGTGTTCGTATCAAATGAGTTTTCCTCATTCGAAGAATTGCCTCTGAATGCGATCGTCGGTACGTCAAGTTTGCGTCGGCAAAGTCAGTTGTTAGCATTGCGTCGGGATTTAAAAACTGCATTTTTACGCGGGAATGTGAATACGCGCTTGATTAAACTGGATAATAAAGAATTTTCCGCGATTATTTTAGCGGCAGCAGGGCTTAAACGATTGAATGAGGAAAAACGGATTCGTTCTTATCTTACTTTCGAGCAATCACTTCCTGCAGCAGGGCAAGGTGTGTTGGGCATTGAGTGTCGTTTAGAGGATGAGCGCACACAAGCATTAATCGCATCGCTCAATCACATCCATACCTTTTTCGCGGTGACCGCAGAACGCGCGCTGTGTCGAAAACTGGGTGGCGGGTGTCATGTGCCGATTGCAGCGTTTGCGGAAGTCTCAGACAATCAAATTCAATTACGCGGATTGGTGGGGGCAGTCGATGGAACACGTATTGTGCGGACTCATTTGACCGATACTGTGCAGCGTGCAAACGAATTAGGTCTGGCGGCTGCCACTGATTTATTGCAACAGGGCGCACAAGAACTTTTAGATGCGGCGGTGAAATAACATGTCTCATACTTTACAAGGCATGCGTATTTTGGTGACTCGGCCGAGACCCCAAGGCGAAGAACTTTGTGAAAAAATTAATGCGCTACAGGGTGAGGCAATTTATTTCCCGACGATTGAAATTGTGCCGCATGAAAATAGTGAGCACTTACACCTTGATCAATATGATTGGCTTATTTTTATCAGTCCGCATGCCCTTCGAGACGCGGGGGGGGGGGGGCCGGGGGGGGGCGGCGCGCCGCGCCGGGGGCGGCGGGGGGGGGCGCGCCGGGGGGGGGCGGGGGGGGAGGGAGGGGGGGGGGGGG
>CAZOFA010000041.1:0-8187 GCA_964578975.1 uncultured Coxiellaceae bacterium | reverse complement strand
CCCCGCCCCCCCCCCGCGCCGCCCGGCGGCCCCCCCCCCCCGGGTGCGCGAAGGGGGAAGAATCGCTGCGATTGGTGAAAGCACAGCAAGATTGTTAGAACAAGCGGGATATAAAGAGGTTGTTTATCCCAAAGACGACTGGACCAGTGAAGGATTATTAAAATTGCCGTGTTTTCAGGCGATTCATGGCCAAAAAATTGGGTTGGTACAAGGCGAAGGTGGTCGAACGTTATTGGCAGAAACATTAACCGCGCGAGGCGCTGAGGTCACACCTTTGCTTGTTTATCGGCGTGTCCTGCCGCATTATGAAAACAGCGAAGACTTAATCGCGCGAGAAAAAATCGATATAATTGTCTGTACCTCGGGCGAAAGCATGGATAATTTAATCACGCTGATCGCGAGTCCAGCGCTTTTTACCCGACCATTGGTGGTGGTCAGTGCTCGATTGGTTGAGTTGGCAAAGGCCCGTGGATTTAAAAAAATATGGTTGAGCGCAAATGCCAGTCATCAGGCGATTATTGATACCTTGATAAAAGGAAAAAAATTATGACAGAAAATGAAACCCCAAAAAAAACATCGCATGACAGCCTGTGGCGGAATGTTGGCATTTTAATTTCTGGGTTTTCAGTCATCGTATTGATTATCGTCATGTGTTGGGGAAGTTTTGGTTTATTGGCGATCGATCGATCGCTTAGCACCGTCGTCACCGATTTATCGCAAAAAGTTGATCAATCGCAAGATAAAGTGTCAGCGTCAGAAAAAGCGGTGGCGGATCTACAACTTGCAATCAATCAACAAAACACAGAAATAAAAAATCAAGGCAGCATTCTGACGGATTTGCAAAAATCTACCCATGCGAATAAAGATATTTTTTTAGCGGCAGAAGCGCAGTATTTAGTGAAGCTGGCAAACAATCAATTGCAATTTGAAAATAATCTTTCTGTCGCCATTAAATTATTGCAATCGGCTTCACAAGAAATCACTAAAATTTCTGATCCACGCATTTTCAGCGTACGAGAAGCATTAACCGCGGATTTAGTTGCTTTACAAGCCGTACCTGATCTTGACGTGACAGGAATTTATTTACGTTTGAGCGCATTGAATGATCAGATCGATAAATTAACCATGATGGTTACATTTATGAAAGCCGAACCTCAAGTCGCGCAAACGACACAACAAAATCTTTCGTGGTGGCGTCGTAGTTTAAACTCGATGTCAGACGCATTGCAGCGTATTGTGATTGTGCGAAAAAATCAGCCGAATATTCCACCTTTCCTGACGCCAGAGCAACAAGGATTTTTATATCAAAATTTACATGCCGAATTTGAAAAAAGTGAGTGGGCATTGTTGCATCGACAACCCGATATTTATCAAAACAGTCTGAAACAAGCGATGAATTGGATCACACTTTACACGGTGCAAGATTCTCCAATCACTAAACAATTATTGGCTGATTTGCAACAATTACAAAAAATTGATGTGCGCGCGGCAAAGCTGAATGTGGATCGTTCATTGCAAGCTTTTCAAGCGTATTTAAATAGTGCGAGTTAAGGAGCAATCTCATGCGACGATTTATTCTTGCCATCATCGTATTAATTTTTTCTGTTTGGTTGGGATTGAAAATCGCACATGATCCAGGTCTGGTGTTACTGACATATAGTGATTGGTCTGTCGAAATGCCGTTATGGTTTGGTTTGTTGGCGCTCATCGCGTTCATGTTCGTCATTTATTTTTTAGTGCGATTTTTCGATGAAATTGACACATCATTTTATCGCTGGAAAAATTGGTTACGCTGGCGACGTAAAAATAAAGCTTATAGCAAAACGAATCGCGGATTGATTGAATTAATTGAAGGCCATTGGGCAAGTGCCGAAAATTTTCTGTTGGAAGGAATTGATCAATCTGATGCACCGCTCATTAATTATCTCGCGCTGGCGAGAGCCGCGCATGAGCGTGGCGCTTATGACAAACGTGATATGTATTTGCGCCAGGCGCATGATTTATCGCCGCAAGCGGATATTGCAATTGGATTAACACAAGCGCAATTACAGTTTAATCAAGGTCAGTTAGAGCAGGCGCTCGCAACGCTTAATCATTTACGCACGTTGGCACCATCGCATCAGCTCGTTTTAAAACTGTTGCAAAAATTATATGTGCGCTTGGGAGATTGGAAAGGATTATTGAAACTATTACCGAGTTTGCGCAAAGCAAAATTGTTAACGGCAGAGCAATATGATCAATTGGAATTAAGAGTGTATCAAGAATTATTAAATGCGAGCGCCAGCAAAAGTCATGACATCAACACGCTTCATGAATTTTGGGCGACAGTTCCTCGGCGTTTGCAAAAAAATCCACGATTGATTGCAGCGTATGTGAAAAAATTATTAGCGTATCAAATCGCTTTGCCTGAAATCGAAGAATTAATTGTTAAAGTGTCAAATAAATCGTGGGACAGTGAATTAATCAAAGTGTATGGCGTGCTCAATACTTTGGATGCCAAAAAACAATTAACGCACGCGGAAAAATGGTTGAAACTGTATCCCAGTCAAGCAGTTTTATTTTTGACGCTCGGTCGCTTGTGCATGCGAAATCAGTTGTGGGGCAAAGCGCGCAGTTATCTGGAAGATAGTTTAAAATTAGAAGCACTGCCAGAAACATTTTTTGAATACGGCGCATTGTTAGAACATTTGGGCGATACTGGCCAAGCCGTGCAAAATTATCGAGCTGGGCTTTCATTAGAAAGGTAAAAAAATTTGAATTCACCAATGTCTTACAACATTATTTTCGCCGGTACGCCAGAATTTTCTGTGCGCACGTTGGATGCGTTAATTCATTCGCGGCATAAAATAAAAGCGGTTTACACGCAACCTGATCGCCCAAAAGGACGGGGACAAAAACTAGAAGCAAGTCCCGTGAAAGCATTTGCACTGCAACATGACTTACCGATTTATCAACCCAGCACATTGCGTGATGAACACGAACAACAAATCTTACAATCACTGCAAGCGGATCTCATGATTGTGGTCGCCTACGGATTACTTTTACCGTTAACGATTTTACAAGCGCCAACATTCGGTTGTCTTAATGTTCACGCATCATTATTACCCCGTTGGCGCGGAGCGGCACCCATTCAACGCGCTATTTTAGCGGGAGATACGCACACGGGTGTCACCATCATGCAAATGAATGAAGGGTTGGATACCGGTGACATGCTGTTTAAAACAGAATGCGAGATTACCAACACGGATACCAGCAGGACATTACATGAAAAATTAGCAACGCTCGGTGCGAATGCGCTGATCAAAACATTAGATGAGTTATCTCAGATTCACCCAGAGCGGCAAAATCATGCGCTCGCCAACTATGCGCATAAAATTAAAAAAGAAGAAGCAAAACTGGATTGGACGAAACCCGCGCTGCAACTTGATCGCCAAATTCGTGCATTTAATCCTTGGCCGGTTGCCACATTTGAAAATCGCGGTGAGGTGATACGAATTTTTGCAGCCGATGTATTAGCGCAACAAACTCAAACACAACAACCCGGTACGATTATTCAAGTGTCGGCGCAAGGAATTGATGTGGCAACGGGATGCGGTATTTTACGCATTAAAACACTGCAATTTCCAGGCGCGCGCGCACTGGCGGTGGGCGAAGTATTAAATGCGCGTCAAGAGGAATTCACTGTGGGTTGTGTGCTGACATGAATATTCGAGCGCTAGCTTCCAACATCATTGGTCAGGTCGTGCAAGGTGCGTCGCTCACTGCAGCATTAGCACAAGTGCAATTAAAAGATCCGCGTGATCAAGCATTATTACAAGCGATTTGTTATGGCGTGTGTCGTTGGTATTTTCGTCTCGATGCGATTTTAAAATTGTTATTGGAAAAACCACTAAAAGAAAAAGATCACGATATTCATTGCTTAATGTTGGTGGGTTTGTATCAATTAATTGATATGCGCATTCCAGCTCATGCGGCGGTGGCGGAAACGGTGGCGGCGACCAAACAGTTAAAAAAAATCTGGGCGAAAGGGTTGGTGAATGCAGTGCTGCGTCAGTATCAACGTCAGACACACGACATTAATAAAAAAATTCAAGCGACGCATCAGGGTGTTTATGCGCATCCGCAATGGATGATTGATATGATCGCACAAGATTGGCCGCACGATTGGCAAGATATTTTAATGGCGAATAATCAACATCCACCTTTTTCTTTGCGCGTGAATCAGAGAAATCAACTGCGCGATGCGTATCTGGAAAAATTAAATCAAGAAAAAATTGAAGCGTACAGTATTCCTGAAACCAGTGCTGGTGTGCAGTTAAAAGAACCGCTTGATGTGCAGCAATTACCGGGTTTTATGCACGGTGATGTGTCAGTGCAAGATGGTGCCGCACAATTAGCGGCAGAATTATTAGGTGCGCTTGAAAAAGAAAATATATTAGATGCGTGCGCTGCACCGGGTGGAAAGACGACACATATTCTTGAATTGACGCCGCAACTTAATAAATTAATCGCAATTGATCGAGATGAAACACGCATCAACTCCATCAAAGAAAATTTACAACGCTTAAATTTATCAGCAGAAGTGGTATGTGCCGATGCGTGTGCGCAGGAAACCTGGTGGGACGGAACATTATTCGATCGTATTTTGCTTGACGCACCGTGCTCCGCGAGCGGGGTGATTCGACGTCATCCGGATATTAAATTATTACGCAGAGAAGAAGATATTTTAGCGTTAACAGAAAAACAGCAACAATTACTTAACTCACTTTGGGCTATGCTAAAACCCGGGGGTTTGTTAGTTTATGTCACATGCTCAGTGTTTCTGCGCGAGAATACTCGCGTGCTAGAATCTTTTCTGGCGAGTACCGCAAACGTCAAAGAAGAAAAAATCAAAATGAGTTGGGGAAAAGAATGCCCGATCGGTCGACAAATTTTAACGGGTATGCATGGCATGGATGGTTTTTATTTCGCATGTCTGAGAAAATGTTAAACGGAGGTCATGATAATGCGTATTGAATATGATGTGAAACTGGATTTTAAAGATGTATTAATTCGTCCCAAACGTAGTGTCTTGAAATCACGATCAGAAGTGTTGTTGGAGCGGGATTTTCGCTTTAGAGATTCGGGCCAGAACTGGCGTGGTGTCCCCATCATTGCAGCGAACATGGATCATACGGGCACATTTGCCATGGCCACTGCGTTGGCAGAACATAGTTTATTGACAGCGATGGATAAGTTTCTTCCCGTCGATGATTGGAAAAGTTTTGCAAAAAAACATCCGAACGATTTGTCCTCGAGTTTTGTTTCAATTGGTACGGGGGAGCGTGATTTTGCACATTTACAAGAATTGATGAAAGTCGTGAATCTCTCGATGATTTGTTTAGATGTGGCAAATGGTTACGCTGAAAATTTCGTCAAATTTTTAGAAAAATTACGCAAAACGTATCCTGACAAAGTCATTATGGCAGGTAATGTTGTCACCGGTGAAATGGTTGAAGAACTTATTTTGTCAGGTGCGGATATTGTGAAAATTGGGATTGGTCCAGGTTCAGTGTGCACCACACGGGAAAAAACCGGTGTCGGTTATCCACAATTATCTGCGATTATTGAATGCGCGGATGCAGCGCACGGATTAGGTGGACATGTGTGTGCCGATGGGGGTTGTACTTCACCGGGCGATGTAGCAAAAGCATTTGCTGCAGGCGCTGATTTTGTCATGTTAGGTGGGATGTTGTCAGGGCATGATGAATGCTTAGGCGAAGTGATTGAAGAGCACGGCAGAAAATATAAACGTTTTTACGGCATGAGTTCTACTGAAGCGATGGAAAAATATCATGGGACGGTGGCGGAGTATCGTGCCAGTGAAGGACGCTCAGTGAATGTTCCTTATCGTGGGCCGGTAAAAAATACCGTGTTAGATATTTTAGGTGGAATTCGTTCAACCTGTACGTATGTGGGTGCACAACGTTTAAAAGAATTATCGAAACGTACGACTTTCATTCGTGTCAGCGAACAATTAAATGAAGTGTTTACGCCCTACACGACAAGTGAATCGAAATAATTTTTTTGCCTGTTGAATCGTTGTGTGGAATGCTATATGCTTTTGAGCTTCACAACGCGCGTGCAGAATTCACGGAAGCGAAATAGCTCCTCAAGGTAAATTTCGGACGAGAAAAAACTTAACAACATATTACATCGTGCGCATGCATTTGTTTACATGTTGTTACCACATAAAAATTAAATGAGACTAGGAGTACATCATGTTTAAGAAGTTGTTAGTTGCCAGTGCAATTTTAGCAACCAGTTCCACCCTCGCATTTGCTAACGGAGCGCCTTATGCCGGTATAAGCGTGGGCGTGGTTGATAACACGGCAGGTACAGGCAGTTTTAGAGGGCTGCCCTTGACGATTAATGGTGGATATGGTGCGATCGTTAATCAAAATGTTTATTTAGCGGGCGAAGTATTTGGTGTTATCGCGACTTCTTCACTGAATACAAATCAGAATCCAGGACAATCCAATCTCAAATCGACGTATGGATATGGCCTGAGTTTCATCCCCGGTCTTATGTTGAGTGATCACACCATGGGATATGCTCGTTTGGGTGTTGTCAAAACACGTTTTACGGGTTTAAGTGACACGGCAACCGGCGGACAAATTGGTTTAGGTTTGCAAACCAGCATCACGCAAAATTGGGATTTGCGCGGCGAATATGATTATACCGATTATCGTCGAGTCAGTGGCGTTTCGCCGCAAGCAGATGCCTTTAATCTTGGCTTTGTGTACAAGTTTGAATAGACTATACGAAGTAATTGCACGTCCCGCAAAAAATCGCGGGACAGCCAATGTTAAAAATTTATTTTTGGAGTATGGAGCAAGGACATGCTTAAACGAATTGCAATGGCATGCGCGATTTTAATCACTTCAACTTGCGCATTTGCACAATCTTCAGTTTATTATATCGGCGCGGATCTTGGATTAGATTACGGCAATTGGAAATTTAAGGATGTCAGCGGAATCAGCCGAACTCTTTCTGCAAATGGCACGTTTGGTAATCTTTTCATGGGTGCCGGCGAAACCTATCAAAAACTTTATATTGGCCTGGAAATTTTTGGCAATGAAAGTTCCACACGCACGGATACCGTCGTCATTAATACCAGCACTGTTCAAGCTAGCGATAAAACTAGAATGCGTTGGACCTACGGTCTCAGTCTGCTTCCAGGGATTCGATTTTCGGAAGCGGCATTAATGTATATACGTTTGAGTGGATTACGCTCGCGTTTTGATGTGCATCAAACAGTAGTGCCATCGACTGCCACCAGCAATATCGACAAGGAAATGGCGACGGGTGGACAAGTGGGTCTGGGTTTTCAGGGAACAATCAATTGCAATTGGGGTTTTCGCGCGGAATATGATTATAATGCCTATCACACATTTAGCTCATTTGGGAATAAAATCACCGCGAGTGACAATCAAGTGAAATTGGGCGTTTTATATTTCTTTTATTAAGTAAAAGGGGAGATTTTTTGTGAAGGGATTAAAAAAAATAATAGGTGTTAGTACAAGTATCATCGCGATGGGTGTAGTGACTACTGCCATGGCGGTACCGCCTCCACCGTTTGGTTGGTATATCGAAGGAAATATTGGATCGTCGAAAGTTTCGAATGTGACTTATGCTCCGAATGATTCTATTTCGAATTCGGGTCGTGCGTATAATATTAATGGTGGTTACAAATTCCTCCCTTATTTTGCAGGTGAAATTGGTTACACCAAATACGCTGATGCGAAAGCAAAAGTGGGTAGCGTGAGTGTGGCGACGGATAGTCATTATTCTTATGACATTGCAGCGAAAGGTATTTTACCGGTTGCACAATCAGGATTAGAGTTTTTTGCGAAATTAGGTGCTGCACGACTGAAATCAAAAGTGACCCAGCAAAACGCAAGCTTTCCACTCAACAATGCAGGATCAAATAGCACGACAGGCTATTATTATGGCCTTGGCGCAGATTATACAGTTTGGCAAGCGCTCGCGTTAGTTGGTCAGTGGCAACGAGCAAAAGGTAATAACAAAACAGGAAATTACGATCTTTATTCATTGGGTCTGAGTTATACATTTGCTTAAGAGTGCTCGTCCATTGCGACCCACTATTCGTCATTGCGAGCGCAGCGAAGCAATCCAGGTTTTCTT
>CAZOFA010000040.1:0-20654 GCA_964578975.1 uncultured Coxiellaceae bacterium | reverse complement strand
ACCTCTCCCACAAGGGGAGAGGTGATTTTATATTTTTTTACCTCTCCCCTTGTGGGAGAGGTCGACGCGCGGAGCGCGGCGGGTGAGGGGTGATATTACCATCAAACCGCCCCCACCATATCCTCCCAATTCTTGATCGTTTCAACTTTCTCACCGCGCTGCTGACGCTGCTTCACAAACTGCTGAAACAATTCGCTAATCCCGCGCGTTTTTGCATAATGAATCGGACCCCCACGAAACGGCGCAAATCCCGTACCAAAAATCATGCCCGCATCCAACAAATCACCATCCGCCACCACACCTTCACGCAAACAGGCAAACGCTTCATCCAACATGCGCAACACTAAGCGATCAGAAATTTCTTCCAAGGTTTTCTCAGACACCGCTTCTTGTGGTTTAACTTGTTTACCATTTTTATATTGATAAAAACCCTCGCCGGTTTTACGACCCAATTTACCTTTTGCCACCAAATCAGTGAGCCGCGTGGGAATTTTATTATTTAAATATTGGCTTAAATATTTCGCCACCGAAAGACAAACATCTAATCCGACAGTATCCGCCAATGCAACAGGACCAATCGGCATGCCAAATTCAACCATGGCTTTGTCAATCGTGGCAGCCGGCACGCCCTCATTCAACATGACTAAGGCTTCCAACATATACGGCACCAAAATACGATTGACTAAAAATCCAGGACTGCTTTTCACTTGCAATGGTAAACGATCAATCTTGCGCACAAAGCGCGTTGCTTTTTCAATCACCGACGGATCTGTCCGTTTGCCATGCACCACTTCAACCAATTGCATTTTTGCCACAGGATTAAAATAATGAATGCCGACTAACCGTTCCGGTGTTTGCATCACCGCGTTAATTTCATCCAGAGGAATACTTGAAGTATTCGTGGCTAAAATCGCTTGCGGTTTCGCTTTTAGTTCCAGTGATTTAAATAATTCTTGCTTCGCCGTGAGATCTTCATAAATCGCTTCAATGATCACGTCTGCGCGCGCAACCCCATTCCCTTCCACATCCGGAATCAACAAATCCATGGTTTTTTGAATGAGATACGGTTCTTTTAATTTTTCTTTAAAAAGTTGATACGCACGTTTAATCGCCGGCGCAATAAATTTTGCATCGCGATCTTGCAGTGTCACTTTCAAACCTTGCAACGCACACCAAGCCGCAATATCACCACCCATCGTCCCTGCACCAATCACATGCACGTGCGCTGGATTAAAACGGCTTTCTTTGGCTTGACTCTTTAAGCGCTCTTGTAAAAAGAAAACACGCACGAGATTTTGACACGTGTCACTGAAAAATAATTTTCCGCAACTGCGTGCTTCTTTTTTCATTGGTAAATCACCTGTCACACCGACATGCTCCCAATTATCCAATGCATGGAAGGGTGCTGGATAATGCATTGGACTGATTTTGGCTTTTAATTTTTTTCGCATGAAACTCGCCAACAGCGGACGAACAAATTTACTATTCGATAAATTCTGTAACAACGTGGCTTGATGGGGTTTTGGTTTCTTCAGCACGTAAAATTTTGCAGCGCGCGCCAAATGTCGTCTCGGTACGGCGGCATCCACCACACCTAATTTTGCTGCGGCTTTGCCTGAAATCGTGTGACCCGATAAAACTAAATTTAATCCTTGCATCGCACCAATCAAACGCGGCATACGCACACTGCCGCCCCAACCTGGATGAATACCAAGTTTCACTTCCGGCAAACCTAAACGGGTTTTAGCGCCATCTTCAGCCACACGATAATGACACGCCAACACCAATTCCATTCCACCGCCCAAACAAAATCCGTCAATCATCGCCACAGTTGGAATTTTTAATTTTTCCAGGTTATCAAAAATAACTTGGCCTCTTTTAAATAAATGAATCGCTTGATCAATATCTCTATATTGAGTATATTGAGAAATATCAGCGCCTGCAATAAAACCGGTTTTTTTTGCGGAGGCAATGATTAATCCTTTGCAATCGGTATTATTTGCGATCGAATCGACAATGTTAGACAATTCTTCCATGATTGCGCGATCCATCGTATTCACTGACGCATTTTCTTTATCAAAATACAGCCAAATAATTTGATCGCTATCCGTTTCTAATCGCCAATGTTTATAAGTTTGCATCGGTCTTAAACTCCTACTTCAGAAACATTTTCAATTAACATTGCGCCACCCTGGCCTCCACCAATACAAATTGTCGCAACACCGCGTTGTGCATTTTGTCGTTTTAAAACATTTGCTAAATGCAACACAATACGTGCACCGCTGGCACCCACTGGATGACCTAACGCAATTGCACCGCCATCGACATTCAAGCGTTTTCGATCGAGCGCACCAAATGCTTTATCTAACCCTAAAAATTCACGACAATAGTCATCACTTTCCCAAGCACTTAAGCAACCCAACACTTGGGCCGCAAATGCTTCGTTAATTTCCCAATAATCAATATCATCTTTATTTAAATTGTAACGACGCAATAAAGACGTTGATGCATACACCGGACCTAAACCCATTTCAGCCGGATCAAGTCCCGCCCACTCCACATCCACTAAACGCGCAATTACCGGTAGTTGATATTTTTTTACCGCATCACTGCTGGCTAATAATACCAATGCAGCGCCATCCGTCACTTGCGAACTATTTCCTGCCGTGACACTGCCAAATTTTTTATCGAAGAATGGTTTTAAACTTGCAAGTTTATCCATCGACGTATCACGACGCACGCCATCATCTGCCAGCGCGTATTCGCCTGTTTGGCTGAATGCGGGTAATACTTCAGTTAAATGATTATTGTCTTGGGCTGCCGCGACACGTTGATGACTTTCCATCGCGAAGCTATCCATTTGTTCGCGCGTGATATTAAAACGGTGCGCCACAATTTCTGCGGTTTGCCCCATGTTTAAATTAATCAGCGGATCTGACAAACCACGCAACAATGCAACCACGGGCGATAAAAATGACGGACGAAATTGAATGAATTTTTTTAATTTCACGCCCAGTGTTTTTGCACCCCACAAACTCGACAACCAATTCACCATTTTTTGGTTGAAAAGCAAAGGCGCATGACTCATGGCTTCTGTTCCGCCCGCAAGAACTAAATCATGACGTCCAGAAGCAATATCTTTAATTGCACTGTCAATCGCTTGCATGCCGGAAGCACAATTGCGTTGCACCGTCCATGCAGGAACGGATTTGCCACAACCTAAGCGCAATGCAACGATGCGGCCGATATTTGCTTCATCTGGACTCGGCACCATGCAGCCAATGATCACTTCGTTTAAATCACTGGGTGCAAATGGTTGACGCATTAATAATTCGCGCCCCACACTCACCGCTAAATCAGAGGCGGAATAAGCGCCTGGTTTACCGCGTACTTTTAAAAAAGGTGTCCGCGCACCATCCACAAGATAAACTTCACGTTTTAAATGACTTCTAGTTTCCATTACTGCCCTTCCCTTTTGCTAACTCAACACAGTGTTGAGATCAAATGAAAATTCATCTACTTTTATAACATCTTTGTTTAATGTTTCAGATTCACGCAGAATCAGCGCTTCTTCAATCGTTAATATTCCAGCTTTCACTGCATCTTCAAAATTGCTTTTCCGTGGTAATGTACCAGTTCGTAACGCATTTTGAAATTTTTTCCAGATCGGCTCTGCTTGCGTGAATTTTGCAAATGCAGCTTCCATGCGAAAAGTAGGATCGTCTGGCAATGGACTCAAATAATAATATTTCGTCAAACGATCACGCAACTCTGAAGGCTCTAACATGTAAGCCACTATTTTACGATACAAATGATCTTTGGGTCGACGATAAGCCGTGCCAAATGGAAAAATAATCCAACGTAATATTTTTCCTAACATCGGTTTCGGAAAATTATGCAGCAATTCATCAATTGCATGTTGAATGTCAAATAAACATTTTCCCACACACCATTTGACATAATCCACATCCGAAGCATGTCGCCCTTGATCTTCATAATATTTTAAGACGGCTGAACCTAAGTAAAGTTGACTCAAGATATCGCCCAGGCGCGCAGAGATGCGTTCTTTGCGTTTTAAATTTCCTCCTAACAATAACATGGTGATATCCGCTAACAAGGCCAACGCTTGGCTCATGCGCGTTAATTGTCGATAATATCGTGCAGTCGGCCCACGCACGGGAGATAACAATAATTTCCCACCCGTTAAACCACTCCACAAACTACGCACAAAATTACTCATCACATAACCCATATGCGATAAAAATAATTTATCTAATTGTTTCACGCGATCAGCGGTGTGGGGCGCAGAGAATAATTCGACTTCTTTTAAAATGTAGGGATGACAACGAATCGCACCTTGACCAAAAATAATTAAATTGCGCGTGAGAATATTGGCGCCTTCAACGGTGATGCTGACTGGAATGGAGATGTAGGGATAAGCAATCAAATTACGTGGGCCCACTTGAATACCATGCCCCGCATGAATATCCATCGCATGCGCAATCACGGTACGCGCCATTTCGGTCATATTATATTTTGCAATCGCAGTCGCAATGGCGGGTTTAATTTTTAAATCAATCGCGCCCGCGGTCATCACGCGACACGATTCTAAAAGATAAGATAAACCGGCAATATTTCCCAATGCTTCTTCAATTCCTTCAAAATGAGCAATCGATGTGTTGAATTGTTTGCGGATACACGCATACGCACCCGTCATGCGATAGGTTAAACGACCACATGCGGTGCTCAGTGCAGGAAGAGAAATTCCACGACCAACGGAGAGACATTCCATGAGCATGTGCCAACCCTTGCCAATTTTTGCTTGACCGCCAATCACCCAATCAAGAGGAATAAACACATTGTTGCCACGCGTCGGGCCATTCATAAATGCTAAATGTAATGGTAAGTGACGACTACCAATTTCAACACCGGGATGCGATGCGGGTAACAAACAAAGTGTAATGCCAAGATTTTCTTCTTTTCCTAACAAATGATCGGGATCATACAAACGGAAAGCTAAGCCGAGCACAGTTGCTACCGGTGCCAGTGTAATATAACGTTTATCCCAGGTGAGACGAATGCCGAGCACTTCTTTTCCTTCATGCTCTCCATAACACACCACGCCCGAATCAGAAATAGATCCCGCATCGCTCCCAGATTCAGGCCCCGTCAACGCAAAACAGGGAATTTCTTCACCGCGCGCTAAACGTGGTAAATAATAATTTTTTTGTTCATCCGTTCCATAATGTAATAATAATTCTGCAGGGCCGAGTGAATTAGGCACCATGGTATTCACCGCGACACTAATACTGCGTGTGGCAATTTTTAACACTACCGTCGAATGCGCGAGCGCGGAAAACCCACGTCCCCCGTATTCTTTCGGAATAATCATGCCAAAAAAACATTCGCTTTTTAGATAGTCCCACACTTCCGGAGACATGTTATGTTTTTCATGGACAATTTCCCATTCATTTAACATGCCACATAATTTTTCCACTTGGTGATCTAAGAATGCTTGTTCATCGGGTGATAAAGTGGGTTTTGGGATAGCAAGAAACTTTTTCCATTGCGGACGGCCACAAAATAAATTTTTTTCAATCCACACATCCCCTGCTTCGATCGCTTCACGCTCAGTTTCGCTGATGGCGGGCATGCGTTTTTGCATCACCTTAACCAGTGGTTTGGTAAAATAACGTTGGCGTAGTTGTTTAAGATTGGCAAAAAGTACGGCGACTAAATAAAGTAGCCACGCAATGCCTCCTACAATCAAGCCGAGAAACCCAAACACCGACATAAAAATTAACACCGCACCCACCACCAGCGTCCAAATCAACACTGGGGCTCGCATGTAAATTAAACTGAAAACTGTCAACAATAAGATGACCACATCCAAAAAAGCCATTATCACTCCTTTAATTCTTAAGGTACGCCCGGTGCTGAAACTCCTTTGTTCCAACCGAAAAAGTTATATAGATGAAATCGCACAATCCCCATGTATTCATGAATTGCAAAATCAGTAATCGCAAAATTATAACCCAATGGCATGCCGCCAATCTGTGGCATCAAATAATCGGCAGCAGCGGGTGTGCCATCAATGCCAAAATGGGAAAAATACAGTAGTGCGCGTCTTAAATGGAGGCCTGAGGTAATCAAAATCACTTGATCAAAATGATTCTTCTTGATGATGCTACTGGTGTATTCTGCATTTTTATAAGTATTTAAACTGTTTGGCTCGAGGATAATATTCGAACTTTTTACGCCCAAATCGTTTAATACGTTTTGATAAATAACAGCCTCAGACTTTCCGGTTCTCATGGTATCACCACCGCTGATGATGATCTCACATTGGTGATGACTTTTCATGCAATTAAAATAAAGTGTTGCCGCTTCATTGATCCGTGAATAAGCCATGATGGTGGGCAGTGCCTGATGATCACGGGGTAATTTAATTGCGCCAGCCCCCAACAACACCAATGCATTTTTATTTTTCCACACGGGATTGGGTAGGTTCACAAAACGAATTTGCAACTGTCGCAGCAGAAGCTCAGGGACAAATCCATTACCGATGCCAATAAAAAATAAATTTGCAATGACTAAAATAATTATTCCTGCTCGAATTTTTTTAAAAAATATTAAAATTGTTGCAAAGACAAGAAGAATTAATATCAGTAATGTCGCCATTGTGTTTATTTCCCTTAAACCACTCTCAAAATGAATTTTGCAATGATCTCAGTTTATCTATAAAAAATCACCCCTCTCTTCAATAAAAATTTCTCGATTAGGCGAAGTTACCCACAGATTCTGTGGATAACTCTGTTAATAAGCTATAGAAAACTTAGCGAAACATCATTCTATCAAGCCTGTCATAATCGAGTTCACTATTTGGACATAAGTAAATATATACATACTTTCAATTAATTACGGTAAAATAGGTGATACTTAAGCCAATCATAGCGCATTTTTTGAGTACTTATGATTAAAAATTGTAATTGTGCACAAGTTTGCAATCACGGCAATATTCTGTGATTGACAAATAAAATTTGTACATTTAAATCTGTATTGTTTAGACTGCAAAAATATAAGAATCTAAGGTTTCAAAATGAAAAAATTGTTTATCGCAGCTTACCCGCTACTTATCATTAGTTTGTGCGCTGCTTTTCTGTTTTATAAGTATGTTTTGCAAATTTATCCGAGCATCATCACCGATCAACTCATGCAAGAATTTCAATTAACGGGAGCGGGCCTCGGAAATCTTGCTGCGACATTTTATTATGCTTATATGCTCATGCAATTATTTGTCGGCGTCATACTCGATAAATACAGCACGCGTTGGTTAACGTCGATGGCGATTTTTGGTTGTGCGCTTGGAATTTTTTTATTTTCTTATTCACAGACGATCTTTGAAGCGCTCATCGCTCGTGGACTCATGGGATGTGGAGTAGCATTTGCAACCGTGGCTTATATGAAATTGGCCGCCAATTGGTTTCCTCCGCGACAATATGCATTGATTGGTGGCTTACTCGCAACTGCAGCCATGGCCGGTGCGGTGTTTGGTCAAGCGCCCTTAGCGTGGCTGGTCAATCAATTAAGTTGGCGAACGAGTTTAACAGCCGTTGGAATAGCTGGTTTTATCTTATCCGCCTTATTTTTTATTCTCGTCCGCGATGCACCACGTTCCGCAACCAAGATCACAACAACCCATGCTGGCATTTCATTGAATGAAATTTTAGAAGTTTTCAAAAGCAAACAAAATTGGTTGCTCACGTTATACGGTGGCTTTGCTTTTTGTCCGGTTGCGGTTTTTGGTGGACTCTGGGGTAATCCATTTTTAGAACAAGCGTATATGTTAAGTAAAACGCAAGCCGCTTCTATTATTTCATGCATGTTTATTGGTTTAGGACTCGGCAGTCCGATCATCGGATTTATTTCTGATCGCCTGGGCAATCGGCGTTACGTGATGCTGGTCAGTACGCTGATTTCTCTTGCCGTGCTTTGTTCCGTGGTTTACGGTCATCACCTATCAACATTTGTTTTAAGCTGTTTGTTATTTGTGTTTGGATTTTTTCTTGGTTCATTCATGTTAGTGTTCACCATTGGTAAAGAATTAAATAGTGCAAAATTAACCGCAACCGTCATCGCGATGATTAATACCAGTGACGCCATACTCGATGGAATCACAGAGCCTGGCATTGGCAAGCTATTAGACTTGGGTTGGGATGGAAAAATCGTGAATGGGATCCATTATTTTCCATTACACAGTTATCATATTGGATTAAGTATATTGCCTATCTATTTGTTTGCAGGGGCTTTATTGCTTTTGTGGGTTAAGGAAAAAGCCTGATTTAAAAAACATTTTCTATTCGTTTTATAATAGAGGGTAAGGCCCTAGGATAAAACGACATGAAACGCTTGAAACCGCTTCATCCTAAATTTTTCCGAAAAGAGTTGGATAGCAAAAGCCTTGGCTTTAAAACGACAAAAGAGGTGAGCGTATCAAAAAAGTTTTTTGGTCAAGACCGTGCGCTGGCCGCTATTCAATTTGGCATTACCATTAAAAATAAAGGTTATAATCTTTATGCAATGGGCCCCACTGGCATCGGAAAACATTCATTCATTCATCAAATTTTAAAAAAAGCCGCAAAACAAAAATCAACGCCATCCGATTGGTGTTATATCCATAATTTTGAAAATCCAGAAAAGCCTATCGCTCTTGAATTACCCGCAGGTCAAGGCTGTCATTTGCAACATTCGATGAAAAAAATGATCGAACGACTGAGTAACAATATTATTGCGGCCTTCGAAAGTGATATTTATCGCCTGGGCATACAGCGCATTGAAAAATATTTTAATAAAAAGAAAATAGCAAAAGATAAAAATAGTCAAAATCTCTCATTCAATCTTAGAAAAAAATGCCACAAAAAAGAGATGCTATTAAAAACAAAATTAGTCTCCATGGTAACAAAACCATTGATCAAAAAACTCAAGAAAAAATATACTGAATTTCCTGAAGTCATCCAATATTTAAATAAAGTTCAACACGATATTATTTCTCATTTTGATGATTTTATTCATCACGATAATGAAAATTCAATGTTTTCGTTTTCATTTGAGAACCAAGCGTTGAACCGATACAAAATTAATTTACTGGTCGATAATCGTGAATCAAAAGGTGCGCCGATTATTTTTGATGAAATGCCCACTTATTCCAATCTCATTAGCCGTATTGAATACACCACTCAACAAGGTGCATTGACCACAAATTTTAATTTAATTCGCGCGGGATCACTGCATCGCGCTAACGGTGGATATTTAATGATTGAAGTGCGTAAAATCATTAAAAATACCCAAGCTTGGGAAGCATTGAAAAATGCAATTTACGCCAAAAAAATAAAAATTGATCCGATCCAAAATAGCTCGAGCGCGGTCAAAACAATTTCACTGGAACCGATGCCTATTCCATTTGACACAAAAATTATTTTGATGGGCTCACGCAATCGTTATTATTATTTATGTCAACATGATCGAGATTTTTTGAATTTATTTAAAGTCGCTGTTGATTTTGATGAGCAAATTAATCGTAACAAAAAAAACATCCGACATTATGCACAATTACTGGTAAACATCGTTCATCAAGAAAATTTACTCAATTTCGATGCCACGGCGATTGCTGAAATAATTAATTATAGCAGTCGTCTAGCAGAAGACAGTGATAAATTATCCATGCAGTTGGGCGGAATTAAAGATTTAATTTTAGAAGCATCCTACTGGGCACATCAAGACAATAAAAAAATTGTGACCACAAAACATGTGATAAAATCGATTAAAAACCAAATTCGTCGTATCGATCGAACACGCGACATTTATTATGAAGATATTCATCGTGAATTTATTATCATTCACACAAAAGGAAAAGCGCTTGGTCAAGTTAATTGTCTCTCTGTGCGTCGTGTTGGGAATTTTGCTTATGGCCACCCAACCCGTGTGACTGCACGCGTGCGCCCAGGCAAGGGAAAATTAATTGATGTGCAGCGAGAAATTAAATTAGCCGGCCCCTTTCATTCAAAAGCAGGAATCATTATTAAAAATTTTTTAGCCAGCCGTTTTAATGCGGAGCATTTATTTTCGATTGCTGCCAGTTTGTCATTCGAGCAAATTTATTGCTGGACAGATGGAGATAGCGCATCGGTTGGTGAATTATGTGCGTTATTATCAGCATTAGCAGATGTCCCTATTCTACAATCCTTAGCCGTGACCGGCTCAATCGACCAATATGGTCAAGTGCAAGCCGTTGGTGGTGTCAATGAAAAAATTGAAGGATTTTACGATATTTGCAAAGCAAAAAAATTAAATGGCCAACAAGGTGTGCTCATTCCTGCCGTTAATGTTAAAAATCTCATGTTGCGTGAAGATGTCGTTGTGGCTGCAAAATCAAATAAATTTTTTATTTATCCTATTTCAACATTAGATGAAGCCGTTACTCTTTTGACGGGTTTACCCACTGGGACAGTCGATAAAAACGGTCATTATGAAAAAGACTCTCTTTATTATAAAATTGAAATGCGTTTGCGGGAGTTTTCTGAAAAGCGTTATCTTCAAGACAAAAATTCTTTATAATCTAGTTGTCATCCTGAACGTAGTGAAGGATCAGTCAACCAACGAGTGATCCTTCACTACGTTCAAGATGACAACTTTTATATTTCTTAGGGAGAAGATTTGATGAGAGCTTCTAAAAGTCTTGTTTTGTGTTTGTTATCCATATCCATCATTTCATCATCTGCAGAAGCGGTTCCTCTCAAAGCCGTACCCCTTAAAATAGTGAATGTCAGCGCTCCAAGCATTAATTGCGTTTTTAACCCGCAATGTATCGTCGTTGAAAATGATTCCAGCGCAGCTTTTTTCTGGCCCTCTCATACTGCACAAGATGCTGCAGCGACACTTCAATCCCGCACACTGGTGGGCAAAGAAGGACAAACCGCTTATCTCTATCGAGTCATCGCGACGCGCGGAGGGAGCACAGATTGTGTGAGCGGATTAGTCATGGATTTTGGGTCTAACGTGCGTTTGGATTTTAACAACTCAGGTCGTTCATCTGATGTTTTTGTCGTGACAAAAGGTGGTTTGGGTAGCGTTGGAATTAAGTCCGCGGAAAAAATTGGAACGAGTATTACATTTAATTTTAGCCACGGCATTTGTCATTCTGAAAGCAGTTTTTTCTTCGGGTTAATGGCGGCAGGAAAACCTAAATCAGTCTCAGTTCAAGCAACTGTTTTGGGTAGTGTGACGACATCAGTGAACGTAGCCGCGCGTGTGCCTAAAATGAGTTAGCAGGATCATACGTTTTCAATCCGACTGATATCATGACCAAAATAATTTTTCAATGCATGCAACATATGATTTGCTGGAGAATGCAAAGCAAAATCCGTGTTTAAATCATTCGTCCACATTCCCGTTTGCAAATTCACTAAAATTGGCATCATGACTTTGTTATTTTGCGGATACAATGCTAACGCCCACGTGCCATAATAATCTGCATATTGTTTACTTGAAATAATCATTTTCAACATACTATCTCTGACCACAACACGTGCCGTCTGTGGATCAATACGAAAATAATCGATTCCCTCAAATAACACTTTTCGTTCTTCAGGATGCACCGAGCGCACGGCTTCTGGTGAAAAATCACTTTCCACAAAAAAATCTTGCTGGATTTGTGCTGATTGTTTTGATCCAAATACATATTGTTTGAGTGAACGACCACTTTCGTGACCCAATGGCAAATTTAAATAATCCAGTACAGTAGGTTTAATATCCATCAGTGAGACCACGCCAGGAATGATCTTTACTTGATTCGGTTTGATGCCAAACGTTTTCACCGCAAACAAGGTATGATATTGCGACAATCCTAAAACATCGGTCCCATGCCCCCCAGACATATTTACTTTTTCATGCGCGGCACTAGGCGGATAAAAATGCGGAATAATTTTCGCTTGATTATTTTTACCCGGAATAAATAATTCAGCATCAGTAATCCGATCGCCAGGCATTTCCACCCCTTCGCCATGATCGGATAAAATAATCACAATGCTGTGCGCTAATATTTTATTTTTTTGTAACAACACCATGAAATCATGAAATTGCAAATCCGCTCTTTTAATCGCTTCTTGATAATGGCGCAATTTGACTGTTTTGATGGGAAGTTGCGCCCAACCATAAGGAAAATGCGGCAAACATAAATGTGCAATCAATAATAAAGGTTTTGTGCGCGGTTCGCTTAACACTGGTTTTAATAAATTAATAAATGAATTGGGATCATAGGTGACAAAATCAGCCCGATTTGCATAACTATAGGGAAATAAATATTTACCGACTGCGGTATTCAACCACAAATTCGAGATGGGTAAATCATTCGTCGACCCAAGTAAAAAATCATTTAATCCAATCGGTGGTGTAATCACGCGATCAAAGCCATAACGCTGATCAATGTTACTAAAATGCGTTTCATCAGTGGCAAAAATTGTTTTATAACCTTGCTGTTTTAATAGCATCGGTAACGTGCTGCTGACATCTAAATTTTGCTGATCCGCCAGATCCGTGCGCATCCTATTTATTTTCGGATAAACGCCTGTCAAAATACTTACCCAAGCGGGATAAGTCCGCGCAATGGGTGTCATGGCTTCGGAAAAAACTGTCGCGTGATTCAGAAATTGATCGAGATGTTTTGTTTGATTGGCAGAACCAAAAAAACTTAAAAAATCGGGCCGAACCGAATCAATGCCGATGATAATAATATTCGGTCGATCACCCGTCGCTGCATCGACCAAAGGTGGTGCTTGATGACTATAAAAATAAACGAGCGTCATGAATCCGAGCGTTAATGTCAGAAAAATCCGTCGCGGACGACACAGCATCCAAAATAATAAACTAAATGCGGCAAATAAACAGGCGACAAACAAAATCATCATTGCAATTTTGAGCAGCACAATCTTCCATGTGAAATGGACGGAACTTAAAAACATGGTGGAAAATTTTGAATTAGGATACAACACGGAATTCGCAAAAAAGATTGCAATCAATGCAATAAACCACAAACCAATCCCTAAACGTTCTGTTGTTTTCCAAGAACATTGTAATGCATTAGCTGCCAGAAGCGTTATCACCCAAACGCTCACCGCCAAACTTAAATGCACGAATAATTGCGCGAAAAGAAAATAAAAAATGCCCGGCAAGATGACATGCCATGGAAGCGATAAATGATTGGCAATTAATTTAAAATCGCCAAAATAAAATCCGCTGTACTGAATTGAAAAACTAATCTCTGCCAATATTAATAATGACGTTAATACTAACAAAGATAAAAACAACCCTCCTTGTTTCTGTTTATTTGGTTGATTCGGTGTTTGCATAAGTTTTGTTTTGTGTGTTCGTACCGTGTGCTAATTCTTCTGTTGTAAAATCATCAACTGCAATCACTTTGAGTCGCGCTTCTTCAGCTTGTAAAATAAGGTTGAGTTGATCTTGTGTAATGATCTGTTTCGCGAACGCTTGTTTAGCACGCTCACTCATCGGGCCATTATCAATCAAACCGTCATTTAAAGCTACTTTTAGCGCTTTTTCAACTGGTTCGGAAGCAATTGTTTTCAATAACGCATCTTCTAACACCGCCGGCATATTACCTTCCACAGCCGACACAAACGAACCCTCGGTTAAACGATAGCGCGTAGGTGTTTGATCTAATATGAGTTGCGCGACCCGCTGGCCCAATTTATCGCTGGGTTTGGAAAAACGTTTTCCTAAAGGAAAGATTAATACTCTTAATAACTTACCAAGCCAGCGCTTCGGAAAGTTTTTCAAAAGTTCGTCAATGTGTTGTTGTGTATTATAAAGGCAAGTTAATCCAGCCCAGCGCACAATCGGCAAATCATCGCCATTTTTTCCCTGATCATGATAATGCTTCAATACCGCTGAGAGTAAATAAAGTTCGCTCAACACATCGCCTAAACGAGCTGAAATCGTTTCTTTACGTTTTAAGGATCCGCCCAGCACTAACATTGAAATATCCGCTAATAAAGCAAAAGCAGCGCTAAAACGTGTCGCATTTTGAAAATAACGTTTGGTTTTTCCGAGCGGCGCAATCACCAAACGACTACCCGTCAACCCTAACACAAAACTTCTCACTAAATTACTGATGGTAAAACTGATATGCCCAAGCAATGCTTTATCAAATTCAATGATTGCTTCTGCATCATCTTTATTTTGTGCCGCTTCAAATTCACGAAACACATACGGATGACAACGCATCGCACCTTGACCAAAAATAATTAAATTACGCGTGAGAATATTGGCGCCTTCGACGGTAATGGCAATGGGAATGGCTTCATAGGAACGCGCTAAATAATTTAGCGGACCCAAACACACACCCTTGCCGCCATGAATATCCATCGCATCATTACCCACTTTGCGTCCGAGCTCGGTCACATGATATTTGGTGATCGCGGAGGCAATCGCCGGTTTTTCGCCACTATCAATCACGGCTGCCGTGAGAGAACGTGTTGCATCCATGATATAAGTGTAGCCTGCAATGCGTGCTAAAACTTCTTCAATGCCTTCAAAACGTCCGATCGGAACATTAAATTGACGGCGCACACGTGCATAAGCACCCGTGGTATACACTAATATTTTTGCACCACCTAAACTACTCGCCGGCAAAGAAATCGCGCGACCCGCGGCTAAACATTCCATTAACATGCGCCAACCTTGCCCCGCCATTTTTGTGCCGCCAATAATCCAATCAACCGGAATAAAAACATCTTTTCCTTGAATCGGACCATTTTGAAAAACTGAATTCACCGGAAAATGTCGTCGCCCAATCGTGACACCCGGTGTATTGCGCGGAATCAATGCGCAGGTTATGCCTAAATCTTTTTTGTTACCGATGAGATGATCAGGATCATATAATTTAAAGGCTAAACCGACGACCGTGGCAACGGGCGCTAACGTAATATAACGTTTATTAAAATTGAGACGAATGCCCAACACTTTTTTCCCATCGATTTCATCCCAACACACGACACCTTTATCGGACATCGCACCCGCATCAGAACCGGCTTCAGGGCCTGTTAAAGCAAAACAGGGAATTTCTTCACCACGTGCCAAACGCGGTAAATAATATTTTTTTTGTTCCGGGGTGCCATAGTGAATTAATAATTCTGCCGGTCCCAATGAATTTGGCACCGCAATGGTCGTTGCAACAGATGCACTTTTTCCGTAAATTTTTGCCAAAATTTGTGAATGCGCATAGGCTGAAAAATTTTTTCCGCCATATTCTTTTGTGATGATTAAAGAAAAAAATCCTTCCCTCTTAATAAAATCCCAAATTTCAGGGGGTAAATCGGCACGACGATGTGTGATATCCCAATCATCAATCATGCTACACAGTAATTCGACCGGACCATCAATAAACGCTTGCTCTTCCTCAGATAATTTTGGTTTCGGAATCGTTAATAAATTACTCCAATGCGGATTACCTCGAAATAATTCTCCTTCCCAACCAATGGTTCCGGCCGCGAGCGCTTCTCGTTCGGTGCGCGACATCGTTGGCATGGCTTTACGATAAAATTTAAGTGCCGGTTTACTAAAAAATTTATAGCGCCATTTTTTTAGATACAACGGCAGAAAAACAATTAAAAAAAGTGACCACGTAATGGATAAACCCAGCGTTGAAAGTGATGAAAGTCTGCTGGCTAATATTAAAAATATGGTAACGGCGACCGTCCAAACAGCTAATTTTGCACGGTTGTATGCGAGTACACCGAACAATGCGATAAATGTTAAACCCCAAATCCATCCCATGTGTTTATTCCTTTAATTGTTAATGATGTCATCGCGAGTCCCGTTTTGCGGGATGTGGCGATCCAGGTGTTTACTGATGCTCTTTCGCCACCGCGTAAATCCCCGACACATTGCGCAAATATTCTTCGTAATCCAAACCAAACCCAAATAAATAACGATCCTCGGTATTAACCCCAACAAAATCAGGTTCGAAATTCACACCCGGTTCTCTCTTGCGAATTTTATTCACCATCACTGCCGAGTAAACCGATTTTGCCCCCATTTGCTTACAATAATCAATAATCGCTGACAACGTTAATCCACCATCCATAATGTCATCGACCACCAGCACCGTACGTCCTTTTAACGATTTACGTGGTTCAACGAGCCAATGCAAATCACCGCCGCGCGTTGTACTTTGATAACGCGTTGCATGAATATAATCAACTTCTAATGGAAAATTAAGACGTGTCAGAATGTGTCCGGTTGGAACTAACGCACCGATCATCACACATAATACAATCGGATTTTCATCTTTTAATTTAGCGGTAATGTTTTGCGAAATCGTATCCAACGCTTTTTCAAGATCTGCATGCGTATAAAGACATTCAGCGTTTTCTTGCACGTTTTTAATTTTATCAATGATTTTCATACGTTTTCCTGTATTCAGTTAATTCATTCACATGTTGTTTCCAAGCAACACTCGCATACAATGTGTCGACATTCCCAGAAAATTTTCCTTTGACCGAATGTAATTTTTCATTTGAAACTTTATAATGTGTTGGCACTTGCTCTAACATTTCAATGGCAGCCGTACGATTATTACAAATCAACACAAAATCACAACCGGCATCAAATGCTTTTATTGCCCGCGCAGTATAACCGCCCGCCTCTGCTGCTGCACCCATATTCAGATCATCGCTAAAGATCACGCCAGTAAAATTTAATTTTTTGCGTAAAATATCTTGTAACCAAAAACGCGAAAACCCAACTGGATGAGGATCGACAGACGAAAACACAATATGAGCCGGCATTAATGCATCGATGCCTTTTTTTATCAATTGAATAAAGGGTTGCATGTCGTCTGCATAAACCGATTCAAAATCGCGCACATCTTTCGGCAACGCAAGATGTGAATCTAAGGTGACAGATCCGTGTCCGGGAAAATGTTTTCCCGTGGCTACCATTCCTGCCGCGTGCATGCCCTGCATCACAGCTTCTGCTAATGCAGTCACAATTTTTATATTCGAATCAAATGCACGATCACCAATCACGGTATTTAATTTTTTATTTAAATCTAACACGGGCGCAAAACTTAAATCGATTCCATGCGCCAATATTTCTGCTGCCATCAACCAGCCGCAGCAATAGGCCAAACGCAAACCGGCAGCGGCAGCATGCTGATAAAGCGCACCTATTTCTCCCATACTCGGCAAGCGTACAAAACCTTGTTTAAAACGTTGCACGCGTCCGCCTTCTTGATCCACTGTGATTAAAAGTGGTGCGCTGCGCGCTTCACGCACAGAGTGACACAGTTCAACTAATTGATTCGGTGAGACATAATTTCGACTAAACAAAATAATTCCGCCCATCAGTGGGTGTTGGAGTAATTCTCGTTCATCTGAACTCATCTCAGCGCCGATTAAATCAATAATAATTGCCATGATAATTTATCTTTTAAAAAAAATATTTTTGAGAATTATACGGATATTTCACGTAGAATAATATGAAATTTAATCGGGAGTGGACACATGAAAGAAATCGCTGAGCTATTGACGTTGCGTGATTTTTTACGTTGGACGGTGAGCCGTTTTAACGAAGCGGGACTTTATTTTGGTCATGGCACGGAAAACGCCTGGGATGAAGCGACTGCACTGATTTTGCATGTTTTGCATTTGCCGCACGATATTAATCCTGCCGTATTAGATGCAAGACTCACATCCAGCGAACGAGAAACATTATATAAACTCATTCAACGTCGCTTGCATGAACGTATTCCGCTGCCTTACTTAACCAATGAAGCACACTTTGCTGGCTTGTCATTTTACATTGACGAACGTGTTCTCATTCCACGTTCACCCATCGCTGAATTAATTCAACATGAGTTTCAACCTTGGATTGAACCCGACGCCATACATTCTATTTTAGATTTATGCACTGGGAGTGGTTGCATTGCGATTGCCATCGCAAAAACATTTCCGGATGCAAACATTGATGCAACGGATATTTCCGCTGATGCATTAGCGGTTGCCAAAATAAATGTGTTGCGTCATGAAGTCGAAGATCAAGTCACACTTTTTCAAGCCGATTTATTTTCTTCTTTGCCGGAAAAAAAATACGACTTAATTATCAGTAATCCACCATATGTGGATGAAGACGACATGGCGAGTTTGCCGGAAGAATATCTGCATGAACCCAATTTAGGGTTAAAAGCAGGAAAATATGGTCTCGATGTGGTGCTGCGCATTTTGCGCGAAGCCGCGACGTATTTAAATCCGCATGGGATTTTGATTGTGGAAGTGGGCAACAGTGATTATGCCCTGGCTGAAACTTTCCCTGATGTCCCATTTACTTGGCTTGAATTTCAACGTGGCGGCGGTGGCGTCTTTTTATTAACACGCGAGCAGCTAAATGAGTATGAGGATTGCTTTGCGCATGCAACGGTAGAATGAAAGAGTCAAAATTTGCACAAAAAACAGGGATCAGGTATTATTACGCATTATTTTACCAAAACGAGGTTGATCCATGAGAGCAACGAATAAAACTAAATTAAATGAACGAAAAGCAAAAAAAGAGTTTGAACTCAGAAAGGCAAAATTAATTGCTGCATTTAATGCGTTAAACAAAGAAAGCCCACAACGTCAGAGGGTTGATCAATTTGGCGGTATTTCTGTTTTGAATGGTTTTACAGAAATGTCTCAAGTGATCAAGTGTGAAAAAACATTAGCGACTTCAGATGAAGAGCTAAACCTTGCAATGGAATTAGAACCCAAGTATTGGGCATTACCCGAAGACGATCAAATACGCATATCATTCGGCAAAATTATCGAGAAAGACGGAGATCTTAACTTACGCACATTACGTATTCTGAAAAATTTATTTTTACAACGTGATCAGCAAGAAAAAGCAGCCCAAGAAAAAATATCGCAGACTCCCCCGGCTGTAATAATACCCAGCAATCCAGAACCTGAAATCACCGTACAATCGAGTGAACCATCAGTACCCCTCATTGTCAGCAGTGATCCATTAATAGCATTACGCAAAATTTATCGATCAGTCCATGAAAATTCAAAAGAAACTCCAACGCCAGATGAGTTACAAAAATTAAAAGCGACTCCGCGTGATGAAAATTTCTGGAAATTAATGCGGGAAGGATTGATGGCCTTCAAGGCACAAGCATTTAGTTCGGCACTGATTCAACATGGGATTATACAAATGATCAAAGACACCCAACAAAAAACTTCAACCAACGATGAATTTTATATAAAGTTTATAACGGACCTGAGTGCCCTGGGAAATAATTCTAAACTATTTTCTCCCGCGAAATCCCCCACTGAAAACGCTACACAAACAACTGTAAGGGAAAATACAAATAATTATGGCAGGTAACAGTATCGGAAAATTATTCACCGTGACAACCTTTGGCGAAAGCCATGGCCCACTGTATGGGTGTGTCATCGATGGTTGTCCTCCAGGACTTGCACTGACTCATGACGATATTCAACAAGAACTTGAACGTCGCAGACCAGGCACATCACGTTACGCTTCGCAACGGCGTGAAAAGGATGAAGTTAAAATTGTGTCAGGCGTGTTTGAAGGAATCACCACTGGCACGCCGATTGGTCTGTTCGTTGAAAACACTGATCAACGCGCGAAAGATTATTCCGAATTAAAAAATAAATTTCGTCCTGGGCACGCTGATTTTACTTATCAAAAAAAATATGGCATCCGCGATCATTTGGGTGGCGGACGCGCATCTGCACGTGAAACTGTCATGCGCGTTGCGGCAGGTGCGATTGCAAAAAAATATTTGCGAGAAAATTATAATCTAGTCATTCGAGGATATTTAGCGCAATTAGGCCCTATTATTCTTGAACCTGTTGATTTAAACGAAGTGAATAACAATCCATTTTTTTCTCCGGATGCGAATAAAATTTCTGAGCTTGAAAATTTTATTAATGAATTGCGCAAACAAGGTGATTCGATGGGTGCGCGCATCAACGTGATCGCAGAAAATGTGCCAGTTGGTTTAGGCGAACCGGTGTTTGATCGACTGGATGCGGAATTAGCGTATGCCTTGATGAGTATTCCAGCGGTCAAAGGCGTGGAAGTTGGGGCGGGATTTTCTTCGATTACGCAAAAAGGTTCTCTGCATCGTGATGCGATTACGCCGCAAGGATTTATGTCGAATCGTGCGGGTGGAATACTGGGTGGAATTTCAACGGGGCAAGCGATTGAAGTAAGTATTGCTTTAAAACCCACGTCCAGTATTACGACACCGATTGATACCGTTGATATTCATAATCAAGCGACTCAGGTTTCAGTGACAGGCAGACATGATCCTTGTGTAGGCATTCGTGCTACACCAATTGCTGAAGCGATGGTCGCGATTGTATTAATGGATCATGTATTGCGTGATCGTGGACAAAATTTTGAAAGACGTTGATTCCAAAAGCAGTTTACAATTTGGTATAATGTACGTGTCATTCCCGCGAAGGCGGGAATCCATCCAAAATAGATTACCGCCTTCGCGGGAATGACACAATAGGGTGATGATAAGATGAATAAAATATTATTTTTATTTTTAACATTGATATTAATTTCTA
>CAZOFA010000039.1:0-20962 GCA_964578975.1 uncultured Coxiellaceae bacterium | reverse complement strand
CGAAGCAATCCAGAAATATTATAAAAAAACCTGGATTGCTTCGTCGTAAAAAACACTCCTCGCAATGACGAGACGCGTTCGCGACGGAAAGGCAGGGTTCACACATTAAACCGAAAATGCATCACATCGCCATCCTGCACAATGTAATCTTTTCCTTCCAAGCGCCATTTACCCGCTTCTTTCGCGCCTGTTTCACCTTTATATTTTATATAATCCTCATAACCAATCACTTCCGCACGAATAAATCCTTTTTCGAAATCCGTATGAATCACGCCTGCGGCGCGTGGTGCAGTTGAGCCCATTGCCACCGTCCAAGCGCGCACTTCTTTTTCGCCGGCAGTAAAATAGGTTTCTAATCCCAATAATTTGTAGCCCGCATGAATCACACGATCGAGTCCGGGCTCAGTTAAATTTAACTCGTTCAAAAATTCTAATTTTTCTGCGTCATCCAATTCTGCAATTTCAGCTTCAATCGCAGCACACACCGCAACGACGCTCGCATTTTCTTTTTCTGCAATTTGTTTCACTTGTTCAAGATATGGATTGTTAGTGAAACCATCCTCTGCCACATTCGCAATGTATAACGTGGGTTTTGCGGTTAACAATTGCAATTGTTTTAAGCGTACTTTATCTTCCGCATTCAATGACAGACCACGTACCGCTTGACCTTGATTGAGATGTTCTTTGGCGCGTTCGAGTAAGGCAAGTTCAGCAACTGCTGATTTATCACCACTTTTCGCTTGTTTTTGTACGCGTTGAATCGAACGCAACACCGATTCTAAATCAGCTAAAGCGAGTTCTGTATTAATCACATCAATATCATTTTGCGGCGAAATTTTGCCGGCCACGTGCACCACATCATCATTTTCAAAACAACGTACTACATGCGCAATGGCATCGGTTTCACGAATATTGGCTAAAAATTTATTGCCGAGACCTTCGCCTTGCGCCGCACCTTTTACCAACCCTGCAATATCCACAAATTCAATGGTGGTGGGTAAAATACGTTGCGGTTTTACAATTTCAGCTAATTTTTCCAGGCGAGGATCAGGCACTGCTACCACACCGACATTCGGCTCAATCGTGCAAAATGGATAATTTTCTGCATCCACACCCGCTTTCGTTAAACAATTAAATAAAGTAGATTTGCCGACATTCGGCAAACCAACAATACCGCATTTAATACCCATGTTATTTTTCTCTCGTGTGTAATTCGTGCATGGCTTTTTGGAATTGCCCGCTCAGTAAGTGTGGTAACACAGCTTGTGCATCTTGCAGCGCGAGATCAATTTGTTCGCGCTCTGATTTCCCAGGTGTTTTTAAGACGTAATCAACGACTTCTTTACTTTGACCTGGATGACCGACACCGATACGCAAACGATGAAACGCATTTGTGCCGAGATGATGAATAATATCTCGCAATCCATTATGCCCACCGTGACCGCCATCAAACTTCAGACGGACTAAACCAACAGGCAGATCAATTTCATCGTGCGCAATCAAAATATTTTCTGGGGAAATTTTAAAATAATTCGCTACAGCGCTGACGGCTTGTCCGCTTAAATTCATATACGTCGTGGGAATCAAGAAATGAATATCGTGATTATCAAGACGCGTACTGCTATGTAACCCATGAAATCGTGTCTCCTGACGTAAGGTGACATGAGCAGTACGCGCAATTTCAAAAACAAACCAAGCGCCCGCATTGTGTCGAGTGGATTCATAATCTGTCCCAGGATTGCCTAGGCCTACAATCAATTGAATTCCCGACGACAATGCCGCACCTCATCATTTCATTTTTTTTCGGTTTTTTCAGCAGCAACCGGTTGAGCTTCAGTTTCGCTGCCTGGTTCAGCGGTTGTTGCAGCACCTTCTTCAGTCACTTCTTCGGCCGCGACCGCAACGACTTCTTCTTCAATGATGCGTGGAATATGTAATGAAACAACTGCTTGATCATGTTCTTCCACACCATGAGCAAACGCCACTAATTCAACGCCCTTCGGTATTTTGAGTTCGCTTAAGTGAATGGATTGATCCAGTGCTAAATTGGAAACATCAACTTCAATGTATTCCGGCAAATCAGCAGGTAAACAAGACACTTCCACATCATTCATCGCATTTGAAAACACGCCGCCTTCTTTGACACCCGGTGCCAATTCTTTACCGATAAAGTGCAATGGAACATGCATATGAAGTTTTTGGTCGGCACGAATACGTAAAAAATCGATATGCGCAAGACGTGGTTTAGCAGGGTCACGTTGCACATCTTTCAAAATCACTTTTTCACTTTTTTTGCCGATTTTGAGCGTCAAAATATGTGAATAAAAAGCTTCGTGGGACAGCGCATTTAATGTTTTGTTATGGTCTAACGTCAGGGCAACGGATTGCTCGCCTGCGCCGTAAATAATGGCTGGAACTTTATCTTGAAGACGTAGGCGGCGGCTCGCACCTTTCCCCACATCGTCACGAATATCAGCTTCCAGTTCGAATTTGATATTACTCATGGTTATACTCCAAATAATTGATTTTTATCACCTGCGACCAGTGATAAGGAGGGCGAATTATACCTGATTTAATAAATCAATCAATGAACATTCGACTCAACGATCCAGCACCACTAATCCGTCTAATTGCTTCAGCCATCATATGACTCAGGGTGATCGAGCGAATCTGTTTGCATTGTCGGGCTTCTTGACTGAGGGAAATGGTGTCGGTCACGACTAATTCATCGATCGAAGAAGATTGAATGTTTTCAATGGCATTTCCGGATAAGACGGGATGCGTGACATAGGCCACCACTTTGGCCGCGCCATGCTCTTTTAATGCTTCAACGGCTTTGCATAAGGTTCCGGCGGTATCGGCGATGTCATCCACAATAATACAATCACGATCTTTAACATCACCGATGATATGCATCACTTGCGCCTCATTCGGCTGCGGACGACGTTTATCGATGATCGCAAGATCGGCGCCTTGAATACGTTTTGCAATCGCGCGCGCGCGGATCACACCGCCCACATCAGGCGACACGATCATAATATTTTTATAACTTTTGGTATGAATGTCTTCTAGCATGATCGGGGTGCTGTAAAGGTTATCGACGGGCATGTAGAAAAAACCTTGGATTTGATCGGCATGTAAATCCACCGTCACCAGTCGACTAATGCCGACCGATGCCATCATGTCTGCGACAATTTTTGCTGTGATGGGCACGCGCGCAGAACGTACGCGTCGATCTTGGCGTGCATAACCAAAGTAGGGAACCACAGCGGTAATACGTGCGGCTGAGGCGCGCCGTAATGCATCCGCCATGATGATTAATTCCATCAAGTTATCATTGGTCGGTGCACAGGTGGATTGAATCACGAAAATATCACGACCACGCACATTTTCCTGAATTTCTACCATCGTTTCGCCATCGCTGAAACGACCGACGAGTGCTTTACCCAATGGTAAATTAAGATGTTCAACAATGTGTTCGGCAAGTTCTTGGTTTGCATTACCACTGAAAATCATTATCTCAGGCACGGCGAATATCCTTGGTGATTGAATTCGTTGTAATCATAATCGATGATCGCGAATTTTTCTAATGTTTGATGGCTGGGGTGCTAGGGATCGAACCTAGGAATGCCGGGATCAAAACCCGGTGCCTTACCGCTTGGCTACACCCCAACGAGAGTAGGATCTGTCTGTGAACAGAGTATATGCTCTTAGGGCGCTTATTTTGCTTATGGATCTGGTGCGTGTCAATTGAAAATTAGATTTGCCATTGTTTAATGACAATTTTAATGGTGATATCCGGATGTGTGAGGACAATTTTGCTGGGCATGTCGAGTTGGTTGACCGTGTTGTAATCTAAATATTGGATGATCCAGCCATCTTGTGCTAACAGTGCCAATTGATTATTTGCATTAAATTGTTTTTTTGCTGAAAGTGTCGGTACGGGTAAACCGCGTATCCAATAATATAAAGACGAAACAGGTAGACGCCAACCCACTTGTTGTTCGAGCAGTATTTCTGGGCTTGGCGCATTGAATTGTTTGCCATCGGATGTTTGTAATAAAACCTGCGCTGGGTCACCCGTGAGTTGAAATGAGTTTGAGCCGAGCGGGCCAAACAAATGAATTGAATAATGTCGATTGGATTCTTCACGCCATTGCCAGGTGGCGCTCACGGCATCTTTTTGCGTGCGAACGGCAATTAAGCCTTTTAAATCCCAATGGTTGATACTGGCGCGCGAGCTTGCTTGCTGTTCCCAGGTGGGGGATGATTTGCGCGGCGTATTGTCGACGGGCGTTGTGGTGGCACAAGCCGTTAAGATAAGCAATAAAAACCAGACAAGATAAATGCGCATGCCTCATTTTATACCTCACTATCGTGGTAATCCAGTGCGATTTCACATAAAATACCCGACTTTAAGTCGATCAAAAAAATTATATGCCAATCATTGTTTGTGGAATTAATCATAAAACTGCACCGATTGAACTGCGTGAAAAAGTAGTTTTTGCGCCTGAAAAATTGGCGTTGTATTTACAAGATTTATTAACCCACGAAAATATTCGCGAAGCGATTTTGCTCTCCACGTGTAATCGCTCAGAGTTATATTGTGACAGCGATGATTTTGAAAAAATTACCCAATGGTTTTGTCGCCATCATCAAATTCCAGCGGATCAACTTATCCCTGCGATGTATTATTATCGTGATGCGGACGCGGTCGCGCATATTATGCAAGTGGCGTGTGGTCTTGATTCCATGGTGTTGGGCGAATCACAAATTTTAGGGCAAATGAAAGATGCTTTTTCTGAAAGTTGTGCAGCGGGTAGCGTGGGCACGTTGTTTAATCGTCTTTTTCAACAGGTATTTGCCGTTGCAAAAAACGTTCGAACCAATACAGCCATTGGTGCGTGTCCGGTGTCGGTTGCATCGGCCGCCGTTAATTTTATTAAAGAAAATTTTTCCCAAGCACTACCGGATGCGCAAGTGGTGGTGTTGGGAGCCGGTGTCACGATTGATTTAGTGTTACGACATTTAAAACCGTCTCATCCCAAAAAAATCACGATTGTGAATCGTAGTATCGAAAACGCCGCCGTCATCGCAAAAAAACATGCGGTTGATTACGCTTGTTTAACGGATTTGCCACACTTGCTGGCCGCAGCCGATATTGCCATTTGCGCAACCGGCAGCACAGCGCCACTGGTGACGCAGGCCATGTTGCGCGATCGATCAAAACCGATTTTTATTGTTGATATTGCGGTGCCACGTGATGTTGAAAATTGTGTTGCAACGTTGCCAAACATAAAACTATATTCCATCGATGATTTAAAATCGATAATTCAACAAAATCTACGCGGGCGTGAACACGCGGCAGAAAAAGCACGTGAATTGATTGAGCAACGGACGGAAAACTTTATGACTTGGCTGCGTTCATTGGATTTAGTGGCCACCACGATTCGTGCGTATCGCAAACAAATTGAAGATTTGTGCGATGGAGAATTAACAAAATCGTTGCGCCAATTGCAACGCGGTGATGATCCGGCAGATGTGTTGCTGTTGTTTGCCCGTACTCTCACCAATAAATTATTACACACACCGACTGTGCAATTGCGTCAAGCAGGATTTGAAGGACGCATGGAAATTTTACAATTAGCACAGCAATTATTTGCGATTTCAGAGTCCATACCCGTATGAAACCATCTTTAGAAAAAAAATTGCAATCGCTGGTTGAGCGACATGAAGAATTAGGCGCGCTCTTATCCGATCCTGAAGTGATTAATCAGCAAAATCGTTTTCGTGATTATTCCAAAGAATATTCTCAGCTTGAACCGGTCGTGCAAAATTTTAAAAATTATCAAGCTTGTCTTAAAACCTTGGAAGGCGCAAAAGAATTGCTGAATGAATCTGATCCGGACATGCAGCAAATGGCAAAACAAGAATTAGAAGAAACACAAAAAAAAATTGCAACCCTCGAAACAGAATTACAAATTTTATTATTGCCACGTGATCCGCATGATGACAGCAATATTTATTTAGAAATTCGCGCGGGCGCCGGTGGCGATGAAGCCTCTATTTTTGCCGGTGATTTAAGTCGTATGTATACGCGTTATGCGGAAACACAAGGTTGGCAAGTTGAATTAATTAGCGCGCATTCGAGTGAGCAGGGTGGCTATAAAGAAATTATTTTACGCATTATTGGGCAGGGCGCTTATTCACGTTTTAAATTTGAATCGGGGGTGCATCGCGTACAGCGCGTGCCTGCCACTGAAGCGCAAGGGCGTATTCATACATCAACCTGTACCATCGCGGTGATGCCTGAAGTGGATGAAGTGGAAGATATTGATTTGAATCCCGCGGATATTCGTACTGATACATTTCGTGCATCAGGCGCTGGAGGACAACACGTGCAAAAAACCGATTCTGCCATTCGCTTGACGCACATTCCGACTGGCACGGTAGTGGAATGTCAGGATGAACGTTCACAACATAAAAATCGCGCGCGTGCCATGTCACTCTTAAAAGCAAAATTACTTGCAGAAGAACGCAATAAACAACAGCAACAGCAAGCGGAAACGCGACGCAATTTAGTGGGAACGGGCGATCGCTCGGAACGAATTCGCACCTATAATTTTCCGCAAGGACGTTTGACGGATCATCGCATTAATTTAACGCTTTATAAATTACCTGCGATTATTAACGGTGATTTAGCTGAAGTGACCAACGCACTGATTCATGAACATCAAGCTGATTTGTTAAAAGAATTGGGTGATTAATTGGATTTGAAATCAACGTTGCAGTGGGCAAAACACGAATTAATTGCGGTCTCCGACACACCGTCATTGGATGCAGAAATATTATTAGCGCATGTGTTGAATGTTTCGCGCAGTTATTTATTGGCTTTTTCCGAACGTGAATTAACGTCGGATGAATTCGCGTCATTCAAAAAATTAATTGCGAAACGCGCGCAGCATATTCCTCTGGCCTATTGCACGGGACACAGAGAATTTTGGTCGCTGGATTTTATTGTGACGGACGCCACACTGATTCCGCGTCCGGAAACAGAATTATTAGTTGAGCTCACACTCAAAAAAATTCAGGGCGAGCACAAAATCATTGCAGATCTTGGCACGGGATCCGGCGCAATTGCACTCGCACTTGCCGTGGCGCAACCGACTTGGACGATTTATGCGATTGATGCAAGTTCTGAAGCACTGCAAATCGCGCAATTGAATGCACAACGATTACAAATTAAAAATGTCATTTTTCGGCAAGGAAATTGGTGCGATGTATTGCCGCATATTCAATTCGATGCTATCGTCAGCAACCCTCCGTATATCGCACCCGATGATCCGCATTTGCAAGGCGCGTTACTTCATGAGCCGCGTGCGGCGTTGGTGTCAACTGAAAATGGGTTGTATGATCTTCGGCATATTATCCATGCTGCAAGAGAATATCTATGCACGGATGGGGTGCTGTTGTTGGAGCATGGGAGTGAGCAAGATGCTCAAATAAAAAATTTTTTTATGGATTTTGGTTATCACCATATTGAATTGCATCGAGATTTAGCGGGTTTACCGCGCGTAACCTGTGCACAAAAACAATAATATTATTTTTCTTACCCAAGCGAAATCAGATTAATTGATTAGCGAAAATTTTTGGTATAGATTTCATTGATGTAAAAATATTAGGGATGATATTTAGGAGAACGCAGTATGGCGACGATTAAAGACATTTTAGAACCGAGTTTAGAAGTTTTAGGCATCGCACCTTATAAGCCTAAAAAAAATGAAGAATATATGGGCGCCAAAATGCGTGATCATTTTACGAAAATTTTAACCATGTTACGCAAACAAATCATGGAAGAAGCAGATCGTACGGTTCATCACATGAAAGATGACATTGTTAATTATGCCGATCCCAATGATCGAGCCAGCCAAGAAGAAGAATTTCGTTTAGAATTACGTGCACGCGATCGTGAACGTAAATTGCTGAAGAAAATTGAGGAATCATTACAATTACTCACGGATAAAGAATACGGCTATTGCGAAGTGTGCGGTGTCGAAATTGGTTTGCGTCGGCTTGAGGCACGTCCTACTGCTACATTGTGTATTGATTGTAAAATGTTAGATGAAATCCGCGAAAAGCAAGGTGGTTAACTCAAACTTCGTACCCGTCTTGGTTAAAGCTTTTTACAAAGAAAAGACGGGCGCGGGCACGCACACGGGCACGGGCACGCAAAACAAAGGATCATCAACTATAACTTTATGATAACAAAAAGAAAAAACAACGTCGTCGCGTGGGCATTGTTGTGTGTGGTGTTAGTATATAATTAAATATAGAATGTATTAACGCGTCTAATTCAAGGTGGGAACTATGGCAGGTGCTGCGCCACAACCTAATCAATCTGATAATTCGATGTCGATGTTGTGGATTGTCGCGGCCATATTTATCTTCGGCACAGTGATCTGGATTATGTTTAAAGATTCCATTATCACTTTTTATTTCCAAATCAAATTACAAGAAGCCAATGTGGTAAGTTTATTTACCAGCAGTTTAGATAATGTTCGTGCCAGTTTAGACACCTCGATCCATTCCGATAAAAGTAAATTGAACTTTGATGACATTATGAAAGCAGGAACGGCGGTGGGCGATTATATCCGTTATCCACTTGCGTTGCTGATCATTGGGATGGCGTGTGCCATTTATTTTTCTAGCTCAACGCGTATTTTTAAACGCACCTATTCGATGCGCGATCTTGTGCTCGCTGAAAAAGATAATTGGCCGCAGATTGCACCTGTCGCAGGTCTTAATTTAATTACCACGGATATTGATAAAGGGCCGTGGGCAATGGCACTCAATCCGATGCAATTTTGTAAACGCTACAATTTGTTAGAAGAATTTAAACGCCCCCCCACAGAATCCATGTCGCGCAAAGAAATGAATAAAATCGAAGTGCGTTTGAAGCGCGGACAGGCTAATAAAATTTTTGCGATTCAATTGGGTCCCGTGTGGCCTGGGATTGATCGCGTTCCTTTGCATGTGAAAGCCTTGTTTGCCGCATTTTCTGCACGCATCAATGGAGATGGTAAAGGTGCTGCTGAATTATTTACTCGCATTAATCGTTCATCGCAGGCCAAACTTGATTTCACAGGCGCTGAAGAATTATGTAAAAAACATTACAACACAAAACTCATTCAACAAATTGTTCAATCACACGCGTATCTTTTAACAGTGATGGCAGAAATGTTGGAAGCCGCGCGCAGCGATGGTGTGCAAGCACCCGCTGATTTTTTATGGCTTAAGCCAGTCGATCGCAGACTGTGGTATATGTTGAATACGGTGGGACGACAAACTCCGTTTTCAGAAGTCGCAGGTCCGTTTTCTCATTGGACTGCTGAAAAAGAAATGGGGAGAAAATTGCTCGTGCCGATGGTTGAAGAAGCGACGAATGCATTGGAAGTAGCGTTGAAAGAAATTGTTTACAAGCCAGATGAAAAAGAGTGACGGCCTGAGGTAAATTTATGCATCAACGTGGTTTAGAAGAAGAACATGAGTTAGCCCCGCGCATGTTACTGCGTGATACACGCACGCTGGGCATGAAGATGGTTGATTTCTTCAAAGATCCGATTAATAGCGCAGCTGTTTTGCTGGGATGTTCATTTGCCTCATTTATTGTGTCTGCGCTCGCCGATGTTGTTTTTATTGTGGCACTTTGTGTTTTTCTTTATGCATTTACGCGTAAATATAAATTACCTTTTCGTATGCCGCAGCGTTCTGAAGCATTAGATTACAATGATCCGTTACCCGGCTCAAATAAACCACGTAAAGCACGCGGGATTTGTTTTTTCGGTAACAAAAAATCAAATCGCGAAGAATTATGGTTTAACAATGATGACATGCGTACCCACGTTTTGATTTTTGGTTCAACCGGTAGTGGTAAAACGGAAGCGTTAGTATCCATTGCATTTAATGCGCTCGTACAAGGTAGCGGTTTTTTGTATGTCGATGGTAAAGGTGATAACAGTTTATTCGCCAAAGTATTTTCCATGGCGCGCTCGATGGGGCGTGAAGATGATTTATTACTGATTAATTTCATGACGGGTGCGCGCGATATTATTGGCGCACAAGAAAAACGTTTATCGAATACGATGAATCCGTTTTGTCGTGGTTCTTCTGAAATGTTGTCACAATTAGTGGTGAGCTTGATGGACTCGAGCGGTCAATCCGCTGACGGCGACATGTGGAAAGGTCGCGCCATTGTGTTCGTGCAAGCATTGATGAAAGTGTTGGTTTACATGCGGGATAAAGGCAAAATTTTGTTGGATGCAAATAGCATTCGTAATTATTTTGACTTAACTCGTTTGGAAGCGATTGGTCTGGATAAAATGTTTATTCGTGACAATCAAGAACCGGTGAGTTTGGCGGATGCACCAGAACTTGTGCTTGAACCGATTTATAACTATCTCATGACACTGCCTGGATTTGATAAAACCAAAAAAGGTAAACAAAGTTCCCAAGTGTTCGAACAGCATGGATTTATTACCATGCAATTGACAAAAGTATTCGGTGCACTCGCAGATACGTATGGTCATATCATTCGTACCAATCTCGCTGAAGTGGATTTAAAAGATGTGGTGTTGAATCGTCGAATTTTAGTGGTGTTGTTACCGGCATTGGAAAAATCGCCAGATGAATTAGCGAATTTAGGTAAAGTGATCATTGCATCGCTCAAAGCGATGATGGCAGCCGGTCTTGGTGAATCGGTGGAAGGAACGTATAAAGAAGTCATTACGCGTAAACCAACGAATGCGCCAACTCCCTACATGTGTATCTTGGACGAATATGGTTATTATGCGGTGAAAGGTTTTGCTGTCGTGCCAGCACAAGCACGTTCATTGGGATTTTCCGTTATTTTTGCCGGACAAGATTTACCCGCGTTTCAAAAAGCATCGAAAGAAGAAGCAGCGTCAATTGGTGCTAATACCAATATTAAAATTTGTATGAAATTAGAAGATCCGATGGAAACGTGGGAATTTTTCCAAAAAACCGCCGGTGAATCCTATGTCACAAAAGTTGATTCATTTCAAACGAATGCTCAGAGCGTGTTAAATAATTATATGGATAGTCGCAGTGCTTCCTCGGAAAAAAGAGCGCGTATTGATTTGTTAGATCTGAAAGAACAACGTGAAGGTGAAGCGCACATTTTCTTTAAATCGCGTATTGTGCGTGCCACGATGTTTTTTGCGAATCCTCAGCCACCAGAACGCATGCGCATTAATCAATTTTTAAAAGTCGAACCCCCGCTGAATCGCGTACTGCTTGATTTAGATAATCGACTTGCTCAATTTACGCAAGTCATGGATCACAATGAATTGCTTGATTACGCGCGTGATGAATCAGAGGAAATTAATGTTATTTCAACTGCAATGAATCAACAACCCGAGACGAATCCGATTGAACGCGGTGTCTCAGCGTTGTTAGCTTTTCATAATCGCAGTAGCGCACCGACAGAAGAAGAAACATTGGTGGTGGAAGAAGTGGTTGAAGGCCGCATCAATATTTTCTTGAAGGTGCCATTGGGCGATGACATCAAACAATTGGTCGGTGCAGCGCAATGGGATCGTTTCTCAGCGCCGTTAATCAATAAAGCTTATGTGAAAGACAAAGTTGAATTGTTAGAAAGAGTATTGGGTCGCTCAGGATCGCAAGCGAATTCAATTACCAATGAAATTCTTAAAGATATGTTAAATGCAACCGATTACCCGCCAGACGTGACAGGGCTTTTCTTGGAACTTCCCGCAGTGGTTGAAGCAGCGACGCAGTTGGCAAGTTATGTCGAGAGTTTACAAGCTCAAACCTAAGTTCACACTATCGCTTATCCTGCTTATGGTATAAAATTTCTAGAAGATTTAAATCGTGAACGTGAAGGTCTGCGCTTTGTCATTGCTTCGCTTCGCTCGCAATGACAAGGCCGCAAACGTTCACGTTCACGATTATCAGTTACTTAAATATGGGAATCGCACACGCAATGGAAATACGATATCGCATTTTTCTTTTTGCACTGATATTTGCTTTATTGCAAGGATGCGCTTCATCGAATGTTTCCCGAGATGCGTCAAGTCAATTTCATTCAACTTATCAGGGCGCGGCTGATGCATTTGATAGTAACGGTATCAGCGTGACCGAAGCGTATCAAGGGACGAGTCAAAAGACAAAAGGTATGATGCTGGGTGGCGCAACCGGCGCGCTGGTGGGCGGTGTGGCATCCGGTGGTAGCGGAATTTTACCGGGTGCGGCAGGAGGCGCAATATTTGGTGGTGCATTAGGTGCTTATATTGATGAAAATACAACCCTGGCGGATCAAATTATTAATCGCGGTAACAAAGTCATTATGTTGGGCGATCAAATCTTAATTGTGTTGCCCTCTAAATATGTTTTTGTTGAAAATACACCTGACCTTCAACCCTATGCTTATGAAACATTAAATTTGGTCGCAAGCTATATCAGCAGTTATCCAAATATATCCGTCACGATTACAACTTATGCGAATGCCACATTACCTGAGCGTGTGAGTCTTTCAATCACGCAGCAACAATCGAATTCGGTCGTGAAATATTTGTGGCGTGCTCGCACAAATACTCGTTTGTTGTACGGTATTGGTGGAGGAGAATCTAAACCAGTTGTCGCTGACGGCGATGCGAATGATCGCGTGGAAATCACCTTAGAAAAATTACCGGCTTGAGAGCTGTTTTAAGATCCGAGAGGTTAAAATGATTGGGAACAGACATGAAATTGCTAGATTACAAAGCGATTTTTATCGCGATAAATATCGCAGTGTATTGCGTGCATTACTGTTTTCAGTTGCTTTAATTGTCGTGTTAATTGTGTTTATCGTTTATTTAGTTTTATTTAGAGCTCCACATCACTATTATGCAACCACCATAGAAGGGCAAATTATTCCTTTAGCGATGGAACAGCGGTGATCGGAAGAGAAAAAAATATGTCAAATGCAAGACAAAATGATTTTTTTCGCAATAGTTATAACTCTATTATTTCTGTGCTCATTGCGGAAATTGTTTTGTTAATTATTCTCGTTGGCATTGTGTTATATCAAATTTCTCATCGACCATTGCCCTATTTTTCGGCGGTGACTCCTAAAGGGAATCGCATGGTGTTAGACGCGTCTCTTGAACCTAATTTGTTATCCAGCACACTCATCCGTTGGGCGAGCAAAGCGGCAGTTGCTGCGTATACATTTGATTTTGTCAATTACAATAAACAAATCGCGCTCGCACGCCCTTATTTTACTGAGGCGGGATGGAATGAATATTTAGATTCGATCAAAGGACTCATTAGCACCATCACACAAAATCAACTTTTTGTGAACGGCGTGGTATCGGCGCCACCGATTGTTTCTAATGAAGGTCCATTACCTGGACGCGGTTATACGTGGCGTCTGCAAATTCCTTTTTTGGTGACTTATCAAAGTGCAGAGCAAACCAGACGCGATTCTTTTGTTGTCGTTGTCACCATTGTAAAAATTCCCACAGTGACTAATCCAGTCGGAATTGGAATAGATCAATTTGTGATGACACCCGGTTGATGAGGGAGTGCTATGAATACCGAGAGTAAAGATATTCTGGATGATGCCTTAGTGCTTGTGCATCTGCGCAATGAATTTTATCGTAAAAAATTTAGATTTATTCTCGGCGTTTATTCGTTAAGTTTACTTATGAATGTCGTATTGATTTGTATCATTGTTTATTTGGTGCGCCATCCAACGCCACCCTTATATTTTCCAGCCGATAAATCGGGTCGCCTGATTCAAGTCGTTTCTTTACAACAAAATAATATGATGTCGAATGAAGAAGTGTCTCGTTGGGTAGTTGAAGCGATAGAAGCGGCTTATTCGTACGATTTTTATAATTATCGTGGTCAGTTACAAAATGCTGAAAAATATTTTACAACGTATGGATGGCGCAGTTATATGAATGCATTAACTGCATCCAATAACTTACTTGCGCTTACCGAGCGAAAACAAATCGTCACTGCAAGAGTGGTCGCACCACCTAAATTGATCAATCAAGGAATATTATCCGGTGCGTTGGCATGGAAATATCAAATGCCTGTTTTAGTCACTTATTTGATGCCACCTTTTAACGATAAATTTAGAATCACGAATGCCTTAATCATTACTACCATCGTACAACGTCAGAATGAATTACAAAGTTATAAGGGATTGGGAATCATTCAGATGATTGCTGTGAATCCAACTCAAAGCGGAATGTAGCGCGTGCCTCGAGGCACGAGAAAGTACCATGGGTATACAATTATAAGTGCGTGCTATATACTCATTTAAGGTACATTTTTCGCTTAAATTGTAAGTGCTTGCGATAAAAATAGCGGGGAATAATGGCAGTAGAAGAGCTACAGCTAGTCGAGTTGAGGGACGATTTTTATCGGGACGGCTTTTATAAAGCACTTGCTGCATTTGCCATATTGTTAGTTTCAATTATTTTGTTAGCAGCCACCTCTCTTTATTTACAATTTTCAAAACCCGCTCCCGTTTCTTTTTCAGTGGGCGATGAGTTTCGCACGGTGGCACCTGTGCCAGTTAATCAACCCTACTTAAGTCAAGCTGATTTAATCCAATGGATCAGTGAAGTCTTACCGGCCCTTTTTAAATATGATTTTATTGATTTTGATGCGCAATTTAATGCGAATATGCCGTATTTCACCACCAATGGGTGGAAAAATTTTTTATCTATCATTAAACCTTATGCGGACGGTAAAACAATTATCAGTCAAAAAATATTTATGAATGCGGAACCCAATGGGGCGCCTTTTATTTTAAACCAAGGTATTTTACCCGGGGATGTTTATGGTTGGTGGATACAAATGCCGCTTAATCTCAGTTATAGTAGTTCAATTAAGGGGAATGACTCACCCTTAGTTATTCAAGCGTTGATTGTAAGGACTTCTACACTTAATAATTTATCCGGTGTAGGAATAGAAAAAATGGTGGTTGTAAAAGGAGGGGGAAACCAAGCCAACACCAATGGATAAAGCATCGTTAAAAAAACTAGGAATCTTTTTTTTGCTGGGTTTGTTATTTCCCTATCAAGCAATCGCGCAAACTCAAGATGTCATACCTAGTGAAGCCGACATGGCACAATTTCAAGACTGGTTGAAAAATAACAACCAGGGTCAGCTTGCACCTGCACCTATTGTGGTTAAAAAGGTAGTTCCGGTGAAAAAAGTGTTAGTGGCATCGAAACCATTAACGTACAGCGAATCTCAGCAAGCCATTTTAAAATCAATACCGCCGTCACCTCGCAATAGCGAATCAGATGCCGCTTTTAATGCGATGATGCAGCAAAACATGCCGTTATCACCTGAACAAGTGGTGAAGTTAAAACAATTGATTGATCAATCACAACGTGCAGCGGCCATGCCGGCAACTGTTCCGCCAAAACCGGTTTCATCCACATTAATGGTAAATTTGGCACCTGGTGCCACGCCCCCGGCAATTCGACTCGCGCAAGGTTATGTGACGTCACTTGTCTTTGTTGATTCAGCAGGAGCACCGTGGCCCATCGCTTCTTTTGATATTGGCGATCCGAAAACGACAACCATCCAATGGGATGGTAAAAGCAATGTTTTACTCGTTCAAGCGAGCTCGCCATACGGTAATAGTGATTTAGTCATCCGATTAATGGGAATGGAAACACCCATCACATTGGAATTGGTGTTAGGACAACGCGTCGTGGATTATCGCACGGATATTCATGTGGCGGGATTAGGTCCGAATTCAAAAGATTTGCCGACCGGCACTGGTTTACCCAATAGTGCAAGTCAACTTTTATTAAATGTTTTAGATGGTGTTGCGCCGCCTGGTAGTCGACAATTGTCTGTGAAAGGAGGCGATTGTTTAGCCTGGTTATTAGGCGAACGAATGTATCTACGCACTCGCTTAACTGTTCTTTCTCCGGGTTGGGTTGGCAGAATGGTGAGCCCCGATGGAATGTATGCTTATGAGATGCCGAAAAGTTCTTCTGTCTTGGTGTCTCAATACGGTCAGCCGATCGAATTGAAGATTGAGGGTTTCTGATGGCGATAAAGTTACCTAGCTTAAAGTTTTTTTCGACTGCAAGTGCTAAGTCGCGCATATTTATTTTATTTGCGGCGGTGATGGGTATTGCGGTCGTTGTTTTTGTTCTTGTGCGTTATTTATCGAATGGAACCGCAGGCGGTGGATCACGCGTCGCGAATGCTCCTTCTGGATTGCAATCCGTTCCCGGTTCACAATTATCGCCTGAATATTACCGTGCATTAATGCAAGCGAATGCCCAGTCTGCACAACAAGCACAGATCACCGGCACCAGTGCAGTGCCAACGATGGTAAATGTCTCATCGCAGACAACCACACAAAGTTGTACGGTCTTATGTCAAAGTACCGATGAAGTCAACGTTGCAGACAGCATCAATGATTTAGTGAAAGGGGGAAAACTGCCGCAAAAAGATGCGGATATGTTGTTAGCGATGGCTAAAAACAATGTCCCGGTGGATGAATACGCGGCTGCATTGGCGCAATTAGTGAAAGAAGGAAAATTAACCCCCGAACAAGCACGAAAATTATTAGAGCAATATAAAAAACAACATCAAAATGCTTTGCTCACTGAAAGTGCGAAAACTATGGATGCGTTAATCACAGCGGGTCGGTTACCGCTTGATACGGCGAATCAATTATTGGCATTACAAAAAAGCGGTATTTCGCCAAATGATTATGCAAATGAATTAAATCGTTTGGTGAAAGCAGGAAAAATTTCTCCAGATGTTGCAGCGCAATTACTTGCACAATATTCCCAACAGCATGCGCGTGAAGCAAAGAAACAAGGAATTTTCGAATTAAAACAATTAGCAAAATCGGGTGCGATTACACCAGATGTTGCGAATCAACTCGCAGCCATGCTCGAAAAAAATGTTCCGGTCGATGAATATGCGGCAGCATTACAACGGTTAGTCGCGGAAGGAAAAATTACTCCGGCCGAAGCTGCAAAACTATTAGCAGATTACAAAGCAAGAAAAGTCATGGGAAATGGTGCTTTAGATGAATTAATTCAACAGCAAGAAGCGCTCTGTCAACAAGATTTGAAACTTCAAGAACAGGCAAAAGGTAACGATAAAAATAAAACGATTCCAGCGAGCTGTCAGAAATTAAGTGATTTAAAAGCGCAAGCAGAGCGATTAAAGAATTTACAAGCGAATAATGCGAGTGCATCAGCGTATGGAGATGAATTAAAACGCGCCGTCCAAGCAGGATTAATTTCACCGGAAATGGCTTCTGAATTGATGCAAAACTATCAAGCGTCCATTACACCAGTAGGTGTGGGGGCGACCGTTGCGACTAATCTTCCGACCACGTCCGATTTCGCACGATTACAACAAGCGATTCAGGCACAACCTGTTCCCGCCACCACTACTGAAACGACGACACAATTTACTGCGGCAGAAGCGCAGACGGATCAACAAGCGCTACTTGATCGCGCACAACGCATTCAAGCATTACAATCCGCCATGTCTGGGCAAGCGCAAGCATTAATCGCGGCATGGGCGCCGCCTAAAATGGTACACACGGCCGGCACACCACCTACAGACGCGAAGGGTGCGGCTGGTGCCGCCGCAAAAACAGCGGGTGCGACAGGCGCTGCAAGCGCTGAATCGGCAATGGCAAGCGCAGGTCCTCCGTTAATTAAGTCCGGAACGATCTTGTTTGGCGTATTAGAAACAGCGGTCGATAGTGATTATCCGGATACACCGGTGATGGTAACCATTGTGCAAGGTCCATTTAAAGGCGCAACATTGCTCGGTAAGCTTTCTCTGGCGCAAGGTCAAGATCGCGTGAGTTTAAGTTTTACATTGATGAATCGAGATGATTGGTTGAAAACAAAATCCGTTTCTGCGTTTGCAATTGATCCTGATACCGCGCGTACGGTGATGGCGAGCAACGTCAATCATCATTACCTCATGCGTTATGGATCATTGTTTGCCTCATCATTTTTGACCGGTTATGCCCAAGGTATTTCCAACGCGGGCGATAGCACGACGGGTATTTTTGGAACATCCTCAACCCATCCTAAATTGAGCCCAGGGAAAAATATTGCAGTGGCATTAGGACAAGTCGGTACTGCTTTTACCAATGTTGTACAAGGATATGTGAATACGCCAGCAACAGTGAAAGTGAATGCGGGAGTTGGTTTAGGTATATTATTTATGTCAGACGTTACATAATTCAATGAGTTATATAATCATTTGATTGACCGTACCAGTTTTATCATGGAAAAATAGAGAGTTAAATAACGGTATTATACTTAAATAAAGATTCTCCTATAATGTGTTGCAGGGACGGAACATTGCAGGTGCCGGGAATTTAAAAGGGGCGTAAACATGGTAAATGAACGCTACGATGAAAACGAAGGGCATGAGGAAAGTGAAAGTGAATATCACTTTTCTGATGATCAAGTTAACTACGACATGGAAACAGATGCAGCTGCAAAAGATACGGCTGCGGTTGTAGTTGCAAAAGAAAGTTTTGCCGATAAACTCAAAAACCATCGTCGAATTGTAGTTGGCGTCGTTATTTTTATTGTTTTAATTGGAGTAGTTTATAAACTCGTTGTGCCCTCTTCAACAACAGCACCCGTGACGGATTTTTCACAACAAGCAACACCGACACCCACGGCACCTCCCACTAAAATAACCACAACCACTTCAACGACAGCACCACAGCCGACCGCACCTGTTATTGCGGCGCCACAACCTGTTGTGCAACAACCAGCGCCACCCGTTGTGACGACCACCACACAAACAGTTAATGCACCACAGACGGCCAGTGCACCGAGCGTAGTGACGACAGTCACTGATTCAAAAAACTTAATGGATAGAATAAATACCTTAGAACAACAAAATACTGCGATGATGAATTTATTACAAACACAATATAGTCAACGCATGACTGATGCAGAAACGCAAAATACTCAATTGCGCACACAAGTGCAAGATTTAACAAGCCGTGTCAGCAATATGGAAGTGGCATTCCGTCAGTTGACGAAAATATTGCGTAATGCACGTGCGGCTCAAGCATCGCCACAAATAGTGCGAGCGGTTGCGTCACCTCGATCAATGTATACTGTGCAAGCCATTATCCCGGGACGTGCATGGTTGAAAACAGAAGCAGGTGATACGGTAACAGTTGCAGAAGGCGATGTGTTAAGAGGATTTGGACGCATTACTAAAATTGATCCCTATGATGGAATTGTTGATATCGATACAGGGAACAAAATTGTAACGCTATCCTACGGTGCGAGCGGTGATTGATAGGAGTGAATGTTGATTTATGAAATATTTTCAATTCTCTCTACAAGTGATTGAGCGTTTTATTAAGATAACGCTTGGTGTCTGCGGAATATTCCTGTATGCAAATTCTGCGTATGCCGCGAGTTTTGGTTCGACAGGGACTCCTGATGTTGCAACCATCTTGATGAATTTCGCTGAAACAGTTCCCAACTTAATGCGTTTGGTGACCGCATTAGCCTATGTCATGGGATTCTGGTTTGTCATAAAAGGCGTCACGGAATTCAAACATTTTGGCGAATCGCGCAGCATGATGTCGCAAGAGCATCATATTTCTAAACCCATCACTTATTTGACGGTAGGCGCAATGTTGATTTATTTGCCAAGCGCTGTACAAGTCGGCATGTCTACCTTTTGGGCGAGCCCAAATCCTTATGGCTATTTACCTTCGAGTGGTGGAAGTTGGACAGATTTAACTAATGCCGCTTTTATGGTGATTCAATTAGTGGGAACCATTGCATTTATCAGAGGCTTATTGATATTAAATCATACGTCAGGCGGTGGCGGGCAACCGGGGACTTTTGCCAAAGCAATGGCTCACATTATTGCAGGTATTTTATGCATTAATCTTTATCAATTTTTACAAGCGGTATTTTCTACGTTAGGCATAGGAAATCTTTCCCCATAAAAAATAAAAAAAGAGTTGTTTAAGGGCTTATACCCCGATTAGAATTGATAGGGGAAATGCGTGAGGTATTATACGCCGGCTAATGACGGAGTTGAAAAACAAACCAGTTTATTATCATCACAGAAATACTAAAGGAGAGTAGATATATGATCAGCAAGCAGGCTAAGAAGAGAATTTTGTGGTTGGTGGGTATCATGCTCTGCCTATTCACAGATGTTGTATTTGCTGCGGCCGTGTCAGGTGGTATTGGCACAATTGCTCAAAACGTTACATTCAACTTGCTCAATCTCGCAAAATTAATTACAGCAGGCGCTTATGTGGCTGGGTTTGGATTTGCAGTCGGTGCGATTGTTAAATTCAAAGCACACAAAGATAACCCAACTCAAGTTCCTGTCGGCACGCCAATTGCACTTCTTGGTGTTGCAGCTGCATTGATGTTTGCTCCATCTGTCTTTAAAGCAACTGGTATCACCTTGTTTGGTAAATCGGGTGTTCAGGCCACGATATCAGGCGTTCCTTCATTCTAAAAGATAGAAGTTATGCATGAACTTCAACTGGCAGTTAATTTAAATGGATGGCGAATCTTTGTAAGACGACGAGAAGATAAGGCATTCCTGCCAGTTTCGGAACAAGTTTTCAAACGAGATAATTACACTTGCCTTTATTGTGGTTTTCAAGCCAGACAATATCAGGAAATTGTGAATATCGATGGTAATTACACTAATAATAAAATTAGCAATCTAATTACGGCGTGTTGTTTTTGTTCTCAGTGTCTTTTTATTGAATCAATTAGTTTAGATGAAATGGGTGGGGGTCAGCTGATTTATTTACCGGAAATGAGTCAGGCTGATCTCAATAGTTTTTGTCACGTACTTTTTTGTGCGATGGGTAATGGCACCGGTTATCAAGATAGTGCACAAGCTATTT
>CAZOFA010000038.1:18099-20973 GCA_964578975.1 uncultured Coxiellaceae bacterium | reverse complement strand
CCTCCAGGAACCGGTAAAACTTTATTAGCGCGAGCTGTTGCAGGCGAAGCCAAAGTGCCTTTTTTCACCATTTCGGGTTCAGATTTTGTTGAAATGTTTGTGGGTGTTGGCGCTTCTCGCGTACGCGATATGTTTGAGCAAGCCAAAAAACAAGCGCCTTGCATTATTTTCATCGATGAAATTGATGCGGTGGGGCGTCATCGTGGTGCAGGTCTCGGTGGTGGACACGATGAACGTGAGCAAACACTGAATCAATTATTAGTGGAAATGGATGGATTTCAAGGCAATGAAGGCGTGATTGTGATTGCGGCGACCAACCGTCCTGATGTGTTAGACAATGCATTATTGCGTCCCGGTCGATTTGATCGTCAAGTGGTGGTTGGATTGCCGGATGTGCGTGGTCGCGAACAAATTATTAAAGTGCATATGCGTAAAGTTCCGTTAAATGACGATGTTGAACCGGCCGTCATTGCGCGCGGCACGCCGGGATTTTCGGGTGCCGATTTAGCAAATATTGTTAATGAAGCCGCATTGTTTGCTGCACGTGCGAATAAACGATCCGTGGGCATGGAAGAATTTGAAAAAGCCAAAGACAAAGTGATTATGGGTGCAGAACGCCGCTCGATGGTGATGACTGAGTCGGAAAAGAAATTAACTGCGTATCATGAAGCAGGTCATGCGATTGTGGGTCTCTTGGTGCCGGAACACGATCCCGTGCACAAAGTGACAATCATTCCGCGTGGACGTGCATTAGGTGTCACGATGTTTTTACCGGAAGGCGATCGTTACAGTTACAGCAAAGAACATTTGGAAAGTAAGATTTCAAGTTTGTTTGGTGGACGTATTGCTGAACTCATTATTTTTGGTCCCAATAAAGTGACGACCGGTGCATCAAATGATATTCAAAAAGCAACTGAATTAGCGCGTAGCATGGTGACCAAGTGGGGTCTATCCGATAAATTAGGACCGTTGACATTTGGTGATGATGAAAAAGAAGTTTTCTTAGGACATTCGGTGGCGCGTCATAAAGAAATTTCTGAAACCACATCAGGTATTATCGATCAAGAAGTGCATGAAATCATTGATCGAAACTATAAACGTGCAGAACAAATTTTACGAGAAAATTTAGAAACGTTGCATCTGATGGCGCAAGCACTCATCAAATTTGAAACGATCGGACAAGATCAAATTCACGATATTATGTCGGGCAAACCCGTACGTGAAACATCATCCGAGTGGAGTAATCCTAACGATAAAGATGGTGTAGTTGCTCCCACCGCACCGCACAAACCGCCACAGAGCGAAGATGCGAGTGTTAAACCGAACAACGATGAAGGTCTGCAGTCAGCGCATGATAAGTAATTCGCAAAAAACATTTTCTTCCAAGAAGCGAAAATATTTTGGAACCGACGGTATTCGTGGACGCGTCGGTGTGTGGCCGATCACGCCTGATTTTGTGTTAAAACTGGGTTGGGCGGTTGGAAAAGTATTAGCGCGTCAAGGGTCGGGTAAAGTATTAATCGGGAAAGATACGCGCATATCCGGCTATATGTTTGAATCGGCACTTGAAGCCGGTCTTGCGGCGGCAGGAGTGGATATTCATTTATTAGGTCCGATGCCGACACCGGCCATTGCTTATCTCACGCGCACCTTGCGTGCACAAGCGGGTATTGTGATTAGTGCATCACATAATCCTTACTACGATAACGGAATTAAATTTTTTTCCTCTCAGGGCACCAAATTACCGGATGAATTAGAACTTGCGATTGAAGAACAAATTGAACAACCGTTGACGATGGTTGATTCTCTGCGCTTAGGCAAAGCCATTCGTATTGTCGATGCGCCAGGACGTTATATTGAATTTTGTAAAAGTACGGTTGCATCAGATATTACGTTGCACGGATTAAAAATCGTGGTGGATTGCGCAAATGGTGCTGCTTATCACATTGCGCCAAATGTATTTCTTGAGTTGGGTGCGGAAGTGGTGCAAGTGGGAATTGAGCCGAATGGTCTCAACATTAATTTAGACTGCGGCGCAACCAATGTTGAACGATTGAAGCAACACGTCTTGCGCGAAAAAGCCGACATTGGTCTTGCACTCGATGGCGATGCAGATCGGATCATGATGGTGGATCATCAAGGAAATCTGCTGGATGGCGATGAGTTGCTATACATCATTGTGAAACATCGACATGAATTAGGTCTGTTGAAAGGCGGTGTGGTTGGCACGGTCATGTCTAATCTCGGATTAGAATTAGCGCTGCGTGACTTAAATATTGATTTTGTGCGCGTGCCGGTGGGCGATCGACATATCATCAATGAATTATTAAAACGAAACTGGCATTTAGGTGGCGAGCCCTCTGGTCATATCATTTGTTCTGATGCAATTACGACAGGTGATGGCATTATTACTGCGTTACAAGTGTTATCGACGTTGCGCCATAAAAAAGTTTCGTTGAGTGAATTAAGAAATCAAATTCAGCGTTATCCGCAAGTGTTAGTGAATGTTGAAGTCACGAGACTTGAAACGAATCCCATTGAAAATGCGCGTGTTTTATCAGCTGTTCAAGATGCCGAGAATGTTTTAGGAAAAAACGGCAGAATTTTATTAAGACGTTCTGGCACTGAGCCATTGATTCGAGTGATGGCGGAAGGTGTAGATGAAAATCAAGTGCGTCAACTGGCTAATCAAATCGCATTAGTCGTCAAACAAGAATTTACACGTATTTAAAGTAATCGTTCACGCAACCCACTTCGTCATTGAGAGCGCTCACCTTGTCATTGCGACCCGTTCACTCGTCATTGCGAGCGCTCACCTCGTCATTGCGAGCGTAGCGAAGCAATCCAGGTTTTTGTGTCAATAAGAAAACCTGG
>CAZOFA010000038.1:10608-18089 GCA_964578975.1 uncultured Coxiellaceae bacterium | reverse complement strand
CCCCCCCTCGCCATCGCCCGCCACCCAAACAAACCCCGGTTTGTGGCCAAACAAATAACCACTGGATTGCTTCGCTGCGCTCGCAATGACGAGTGAACGGGTCGCAATGACGAGTGAAGAACGGCTCGCAATGACGGGGTAGGGTGCATGATAAAATAATCAAATATATCAATAAATTACATATTTAGCCCATACTCGCATGTGCATTTTTAGCCCATTTCTTTCCTATAAAAGGCTATAATAACTATTGTATGTAACCATTTTCGAGGTGGTTATGGGCAGTTCAGCAAGACAGACAGAAATAGATGCAGAGTTAAGTTCTCTCACAGAACATATCCAGCATTTCCGCAAGGAAGGTTATCTTGTGGTCGCGGACGAAAAAACAGGCACGATGTTAGTTGCTGAACGCATGCCTCCGGTTCATCCCAAAGAAAATCAAATTCAAGCATTACGCTATCTAAAAGGTTTGTTGATTATCGCCAAATATTCTTCTTCCGATGCATTAAGAGGTCGTGTGCAGGAATTGACGGGTAAATATCCTGAAATTTATGACGAAGACATGCCAGCCTCAAGAACACACGAATTAGCGGAAGAAATTGCCGTCAGTTTGCGCGAAGAACTTGGTATCACACTGGATGCCGCACGCAAACAAGTCACGATGGCGCGCGATTTAGGAATTTTGTTAGAAGATCATCCTGACATTTGTACGATTTCCAGAAGTGGTGAGCACGTCACTCGAGAAATATCACGTCGTAGGCCAATCAGTCATGCATTTTATCAAGGCACTGGTTCGCTCAGTGATCCAGATGCAGTGTGGTTTGCAAACGCAAAGAAAAAAGCGGGTGTTGGGTGTCGAATGTTTATCATGCCCGAATTAAAAGAGGGAGAACAACCTACAAAATCCGATAAAAATGGCTTATATCTCTACCAACATCGCGATGGACGACTTTTTTATAGAAGCTCAAAAGACACTTTTCATTTTATTGATGCAAAAAAACTTAATATAGACGCACACGCGATGCTGCAACCGAGTGCCTTCGAGGAGGCCAATCGAGTTGGCTTGCCGCAACCCTTTAAAAAATCGAGTAACCCAGTCTTTTATAATGCGCTGTTACGTCATTCATCGTCTCTTGGTCATACCTTAGGTGATGGAACTTGGCTGGATAATTTTTTTAAAGAAGAACAACGTACGTTGATGGAAAAAGGTGTCGCGGCTCCCCCATCAGCGAGATGGTTACCCTTACCAGGCAACGTCCAACAGGTTGAAGTCACCACTGGAATATTGGGTGAAACAAAAGGCAACGTGGTGACAGACATTGTAGAAGGTTCCGCACTTTCAGTTCTCACCACTACTCGATTTATCCGCATTGGCACTCCCACCGCTTTCGATATCGGTGATATTAAAACAGAAGAAGAATTAGCAAAAAAAATTCTTAAAGAAGTGATCAGTCAACACATTAAAACAGCGGTAGAACAATACAGGCAAAATTATGGAAGCTTAATGGTGAAACCATTCAAATTTTTTGTGAATTATGAATCACTGTTATCTCCGCATGTGCTCGAAGCGAGTAAAAAACTGGCTCTATACCATGGACGCATTTTGGATCATAAAGATAATAATGCGATGTTTGTGCAAATGGCAAAAGAGGCGATGCAAGATCCCGACGTGCAAGCACATCTTCGTGCGCAAGTCGTCGAATACAACGTTGATTTAGTTTTTTGTCAAACCAATTCGCCGATCAATAAAATGGCGATTTCACCTTCGGTTAAAGCTTATAAAAGATTTTATGAACCAGGTGTTGATAATGCTGCGCGAGAAGAAAAACTAAACGCGGTGGCTGATTTACTGTGGAAAATATCAAAGAACGCAGAGCTTGATTTAATCAACTATATAACGGGTGCAGAGGGTCGTTGTCCTCAGGTAACGAGTCTTGCTTATAAATTAAATCAGATCCGACAAGCCATACCAAATGATGTAAGTGAGCAAACAAAAAATGAAATAATCTTGCGTATCAATGCAGCGGTGCATTTGCGAGCGTTGATGAATAAAGAATCGCCCTATAAAGAATTAAAAGACTATCAGCGCAATATTATGCGCGCAGCGTTTGAATTTTTAGCGCAAGGTGATCAAGGCGTCAATTTAGTGGGATGCAAAAGTGCGCGTGATCGCACCGCGATTTTTGCGGCGGCCGTGAAAACGATTCAAGAAAATCCTTCAGCCATGGATAACTGGGACATATTAAATGTAGGTATCGTGTCTTCGTTAGAACAGGGACATCATACGCGCGCGATGAGTTATCATGTTGGGATGTTGAAAGTCTCAGATGTGCATAGCTATTTTGTAAATCAACTTGATCCAGTGACGCAACAACAAATGAAGTCCACAAAAATATTTTCCAAAACTTTAGGAAAATATACGCCGGAAAAATCTAAGCAGTGCGACGTCTTTTTGATGCAATCGACAGAGCGAAAAAAATATAAAAAATCTGATTCAAAAAATTTGTATCTTTACAAAATTGAAGATGATCAGGGGAATGTCGTTGATGTTTGTTACCGAATAAAAAATAAGTATTATACACTCAAAAGTAAGCAAAATGAGGGCGAATTACCAGAAGTAATAAAATTACACTCTGATGATTTCAAACAGCCCGCAAAAAAACCGATTAAATGTGCGAATACGCAGATTGCTAAAGCAGCTTTAGCCATCACTGCAAAGCGAGGTCATACGTTACCGTATGCGAGTACGCCTCACATCGCAAATATGTTCGCCACCAACGCGAAAGAAGAAGCGGCGAGAGCGGGGGTGACGAATCTCAAATCAGATATTCTTAAGCGTTCTGATCGACAAGTCCATTTTGGTGCGGGAAAAGGTGAGAACACTACATTTATTGTAAATGCGCAAAATAAAAAAATTACGACCCATATTAAAACCACAAAAACCGAAAAATTAATATTAGATGAGTTTTTAAAAGCAGAAAAACGTGGGCAAACATTTGTGGAAGCCTCTTATAAATCGGCAGCCATTGTCATTCACGCGCAGAATAATCGTTATAGTTTTTTCCGATCAGAGCAATCCAAAAAATCATATGAGAATACTTTACAAGCGCTAGGTTTCGACGCCCAGGCGAGTCTGGATAAAATAAAAGACTATATCGTGCGATATGGGTGGGGAAAATTGGATGACAATAAGAAACTTGTTTTATTAGAAAATACGAAGGTGCCGGAACAAGTAAAAAACATGGTTCAAGAAATGGATGCACTGAGCAACTCCCCTCAAGAAGCAGAGCTTTATGCGTGTCTTAATAAAGTATGCAAGATTGCTGATAAAGCCGCAACCGCGGACCGTATGTCGAGAAGTGGTGCGACACAACAATTTTATGAAAATGTGCCGAAGTATTTAGTACTGAAAAAAGAACCAAAAGCTGTAGTAACGCCAATGCATAAAGCCGCTTAAATTACGATAATTGCTAAACAGATACGAAAGACCCTCAGTTTTGATGTCTGAGGGTCACGAGAGAGTGAAAGTTTATAAAGCCATTTCTTTTAACTTTCGGAGTGCTCTGATTTTAACTGCTCGACGAGCAGGTTTTGCTTTAAACATGATTTCTTCGCCAGTAAATGGGTTTCTGCCTTTACGAGCGGGTGTTGCAGGTTTTTTTACAACGGAAATTTTCATCAAACCTGGAAACACAAATTTTCCTGGCCCACGTGATTTAACGTGCAGTTCGATCACGGTGCAAAGTCCCTCTAAAACAGCAGAAATATCTTTCTTAGCCAAAGCAGTCATTTCGGTGAGTGCTTTCACTAAACCGCCTTTCGTTAATGGATCTTTAACGACGGGCATTTTTTTTGGAGCGAGTTTCATCGCAGCTTTCGCTGTTTTTCTCTTTACTGTTTTCCCTTTAGATCTGGCAGAAGCCTTTTTAGCAGCCATTGTTGATTCCTCTCAATAAAAGTCAAAATGATGCAATGCTTACAATAGCATATCTTTTTAATTTTGCGAGTATTTTTATTGTAAAATCACCATTGTGAACCCCGGCTTTCAGCACGGTATGCAACAACACTATGAAAAATACGGAAAAAATGCGATTTTTCCCTATTTTCCTGCAAATTGTAGTAAACTAGTACTCCATTAAATTACAAAAATCCACTGAGGAGTCGGGCGTATTCATGAGAGTTATTTTGGCTGTATTCACGATTTTATTTTTCTTGATGAGTCAGTCTGTTTTTGCAGAAAACCCGCAAAAAACAGCTAATTTCATGACGCTGAGCGACATCCATTTCAATCCATTTAACTCATGCCAACAGTCGCCTTGCGCGCTGATTACCGCTTTAAAACAAGCATCCGTGAGTGAATGGAGTGCGATCCTCACAAAATATCAAACCAAACCGAATTCTTATGGCAGTGATACCAATTACCCACTACTGACGCGAGCCCTCACTGCAGCCAGTAAAACAGCACAAGAAAAAAATGTCACGTTTGTCGCGGTACTCGGTGATTATTTAGCGCATAACTATAAACAAAATTATATTCAATACTCCGGGGATGAAACCGCGGCCGGCTATCAATCTTTTGTGAAAAAAACCAATGCGTTTTTAACGGGAGAATTTTCGCAAGCTTTTCCAAGCAAAAATATTTTTATGCTGTTAGGAAATAATGATTCTTATATCGATGATTATGTTTCGGAGCCGAACGGAATTTTTTATCATGATATCGCAAGCTTGTGGTCGAACTTAATTAAAGATAAAACCGCACGAACAGCGCTACAACAAAAATTTCCCCTAGCAGGCTATTATGCGGTGAATGTGCCAGATGAGACGAATTTACGATTAATCATATTAAATTCCGTCTTATTTTCGACGAAAGCACAAGGAACGAATGTCGACCAAGCCGCTAACCAAGAATTAAATTGGTTACAAGATGAGTTAGCCTGCGTCAACAACCAACATCAAAAAGCGTTGATTTTGCTGCATATTCCGCCGGGTGTAGATGTTTATGCATCTTTAAAACAAGATCCTTACCAAATCATTGAGCTTTGGAAACCGCAATATTCGACCCGTTTTGAGGCATTGTTAAAACGCAATGAAAAAAATATTTCAGGCATCCTTTCCGGCCATTTTCATATGGATTTTTTCCAAGTGATCCATTCGACGATTCCAGTGTCGGGGACTCCCGCGATCAGCCCAATGTTTGGCAATAACCCAGCGTTTAAAGTATTTAACTATTCGCGCCAGCAATTAAATTTAAGTGATTATACGAGCTATTTTTACCCCTTAAATGGGTCGCTCGCCTGGTCTGAAGAATACGATTTTAATCAAATATATCAACCTAACTGTCAGGATTGTACGCTCATAAAAGGCATGAGTTTATTAGCGCCCACAGGTAGTTTAGCGACGAATTATATCCATTATTTTGCCGTCAGTACGGATAGCCAACCGATCTCAAAAAACAAATGGCGGCCTTACTATTGGTGCGATATTCACACGTTGCAGGCGTCCCATTATCAAGCTTGCCTAAGTGGAGCAAAATAAGGAGAAAATCAGAGAAAAACTTGCTTGTTGTTGAGCATTGCTGATAGAATTCGACGTCTTTTAGATTAGGTAATTTTTAATTACTCCAGTGGAGTAGGAGTCAAATGAGAACTTATAACGCAAAAAATGAGACAACCAGCCATGCTTGGTATGTCGTTGATGCAGCAAATAAAACGCTGGGTAGATTAGCAAGTGAAATTGCCAAACGGTTGCGCGGCAAACATAAACCAGTTTATACACCACACGTTGATACGGGCGATTATATTGTCGTGATTAACGCCAAACAGGTTAAAATAACTGGCAACAAGAAAAAGGATAAGATTTATTACAGCCATTCGGGTTATCCCGGCGGTATTAAAGAAATTTCTTTTGAAAAGTTGATCGCAAAAAAACCTGAGCGCGTGATTGAGATTGCAGTCAAGGGAATGTTACCCAAAAATCCATTGGGTCGAGCCATGTATCGTAAATTAAAGGTATATGCGGGTACGGATCATCCTCATACAGCTCAACAACCGCAACTATTAGATCTTGAAACGGAATAATATTATGGCAACAGTCGAACAACGTTATTATGGCACCGGTCGTCGCAAAACATCGACGGCGCGAGTGTTTTTAAAACCAGGTAAGGGAAATATTGTCGTGAATACCCAAGCCTTGGAAAAATATTTTGGACGCAAAACATCGCAGATGATTGTGCGTCAACCGCTTGAAGTGACGCGTTTACTCAGTCATTTTGATGTGACAGTGACCGTGAAAGGTGGCGGCATCAATGGTCAAGCTGGTGCGATTCGTCATGGTATTGCGCGCGCATTATTACAATATGAAAAAGATTCTGGCGCGAATACAAATGCGGAAGATTCAATTCGTAAATCTTTACGCAAAGCGGGTTATGTGACTCGTGATGCGCGAAAAGTTGAACGTAAAAAAGTGGGAAGACACAAAGCACGTAAAGGCACGCAATTTTCTAAGCGTTAATTTTATTGCAATCAGAGTCCATAGTGTTTGTGTAATCTTCTTCTTGGGGGATCGTCTAGCGGTAGGACTACGGACTCTGACTCCGTCAACCTAGGTTCGAATCCTAGTCCCCCAGCCACGAAGCAGAATTTTAATTATCATTCTTTTCTATGTTAGAGCAGAGTGGTATTCATGCGAGGTATCCGGTTATGGCCATTATTGCCAACAAACGATCAATCATGACATTGTATTCAGGTGCACTGGATATATTAAGTCATCGTGTGCGTATTGTATTAGCAGAGAAAGGTGTTTCCGTTGATGTCATCAACACTGATTCTAATGATAAGTTAGAAGATTTGCTTGAATTAAATCCCTATGGCACCACGCCAACATTAGTCGATCGTGAACTCGTTCTATACGATGCCAATATCATCATGGAATATTTAGACGAACGTTTTCCCCATCCGCCACTGATGCCGGTTTATCCCGTGGCGCGTGCGAAAACACGTTTGATGATTTATCGTATTGATCGTGAATGGGGTGATTTAGTACGAAAAATAGAAGCTGGTGGTAAAGCGGCTGAAGTACAAGCAGCAGCGAAAGAATTACGTCAATATCTTGTTAAATTAGCGCCGGTTTTCAATAGCTCTGCATTTTTTCTCAATGAAGAATTTTCATTAGTGGATTGTTGTATTGCGCCAATTTTGTGGCGTTTGCCGAAGTGGGGCATTACGTTACCGCCGGAAGCGAAAGCAGTATATAAATATGCGGAACGAATTTTTGATCGCAATTCATTCCAAGCGAGTTTGACAGAAGCGGAACAAGATTTACGGAAAGTGGTGCGAGAAGAAGAAACGGCTTAGTCCGTCATTGCGAGCGCCCACCCGTCATTGCGAGCGGAGCGAAGCAATCCAGGTTTTATAAAATCCCCCAAAACCCAGGATTTGTTAGCGACGCGGGCAAATACGCGTGTTTAGAGCGAATGAAAAAAAATT
>CAZOFA010000038.1:0-10598 GCA_964578975.1 uncultured Coxiellaceae bacterium | reverse complement strand
ATGACGAGTGTTACTCGCTATGACAAAGAAGTTAGGAGAAATATCATAAAATGTTATCAAACAAACCTTATTTAATTCGCGCCTTCTACGATTGGATCGTGGATAGCGCTTGCACTCCTTATCTAATGGTTAATGCAGCATACCCACGCTGCAAAGTTCCCCAACAATTTGTGGAAAATAATGAAATCACTTTAAATATTTCCCGCGATGCAGTGCGAGATTTAAGAATCACAAAAGATGTCGTTGAATTCAGAGCATCATTTTCCGGCATTGTGCATATCATTTCTGCGCCTATCAAAGCAGTTTTAGCGATCTATGCGCATGAAAATCAGCAAGGCATGTTTTTTGATTATGAAGAAGAAGAGAGTGGTGACGCGTCATCAACTTCGACTGAACCACCATCGTCACCAATCAAAGCTGAAAAAAATCAAGAGAAATCACGTCCGCAGCATTTACGTTTAGTGGATTAAAAAAATAATTAACAAATTATAAAAGTGATTCAAGAATGTTTTCAAAATCTCGCGTTAAATTTCATCCTACACAACCCATTGCACATCGTTCAAACTGTGGCGACGTGCGCGTGCCAGAAAATACTTTATCCGCTGTGTTGATGGCTTATAAACGTGGCGGTATTAGATATGTCGAATGCGATGTGCAGAAAACATTTGATGATGAAGTCATCGTGCTTCATGATGAGACTGTGGGACGCACCACTGATGCAACTGGTCTATTGGCGACGACTCCCGTCGAAAAATTAACTTACGACCAAATTAAACACCTTGATGCTGGATCTAAATTTTCACCTCGATTTGCAGGTGAAAAAATTCCAACATTAAGAGATTTTTTGCAGCTAATAAAAATGTTAAACATGGGATTATTACTAGAAATTAAAGGATCGCAAGAATCGAATATTAAATTAACCGAGAAAACGGTCGAAGTTTTACAACAATGTCATATGGTGGATTATCCGTACTTACAAATAATAAGTTTCGACGTTGACTCGTTAAGAAAAGTAAGAGAATTATGTCCTGCCATCAATTTAGGCCTTTTGGTGGATGAATGGGCTGTTTATACCCGATCAGAGACTCGCACGATGAGATGTCCGGGTGTATGGGTTTGTGACGAACCCATCGAAACAATTTTGCGAGAATTAGCGTGCACGTCTTTAGCGGCGAATGGCAATCTCTTAACACCTGAACGCGTGGCTCACATCAAAGAAATTGTTCCATACGTGCTTGCCTGGACAATCAATCGTTCGGAACAAGCCGATGAATTATTGAGAAGGGGTGTAGATGCAATCATTAGTGATGCGCCTGTCGAAGTCATAAAAATGCAAGCCAGTTTATCTAGAAACACGTCATCTTTTTATAACCATCTCGATGAATTTCTCGTTCAACATGGAATTAACAGAACTAATGTGCAACAAGCATTTGATGAGCGATGTGGTTTGGTGCCTTATAATCCAATCTAAGTTGTCATTCCCGCGCAGGCGGGAATCCATCAAGAAATAACACGGTGCTATTTTCAGAATAGATTCCCGTCTACGCGGGAATGACACAGTCGCGGTATGACTGTTATGTTTAAGTTTTGTGACGCGGAGAAGAGGGTGTGCCTGTAAGATTGCCTGCGGGTTGAGATGTCTTAGCTTCAGCACTAGATGCATTAGTCGCAGTTTTTGGTTCCTCGGGTATTGTTGTTAGACGGTTCCCTTGTAAAATTATTTCAGCCGATGTACCGCTACTTTCAGCAAGTAATCTCGCGACGTTTTCTGGGGAATTTGGTTTTAACACCTCTACTTGCTCCACAGGCACTCTTTCTCGTGTTTGGTTTACTTGCTTGGCTTCATCTTGCGCTTGTATTGGAGCATCTGGAGCGATTGCTGCAGATCCTTTCGCATCATTTATAAACTCTCGCAATCCATTCAGCACAACTGCACCCGTCACAGCTGGCACGCCTATAGACAAAATAGTGGGAGTCGCCACAAGAACGGGAAGCGTCAATATACCTACGGCTGTCAGTAATGGAGCGATGATTGGAGTATTAATTGCGAAGAGAGTGCCAAGCACTGCTACAGTGCATGCTCCACTGACTAAACCCATCGCAGTTTTTCCGATTAATCTGACAACATTCATGAACGTCAGTTCATCTTTACAACGATGATAAGCATCGTTAACACCACATTCTTTCATATTAGCAATAGGCGATGTGATGGTGCGAAGAAAAAAACGCGGCGTTTCTAATAATAATGAAATAAATTTAGCAGGCACTGCACCAAGATAACGTGCCATCGAAAAAGATTGATTGGCTTTATAGCTTAAAAAATCAAACGTATCAGCAGCCAAGGTTAAAGGGAGTTCTAGACAAAATTTAACGATATTTTTTGGAATAGTGATTAGCCCGAATGGAAAAACGGAAAGAAATTTGGCGAGCTTACCACCTTTTTTCGGCCAACCCACAAAATCGAGCAAAGAATCTTTGAAACTTTTCTTTGTCTCATTCACTTGTATAACATTGTTATCAAAACGAAATGTTTTGTTCCACGCTCTACGCATAAATTCGCGGTAACTGGGTTTCATGCATTCTTTTAACGCGTTCACTTTAATTTTTATTTGCTCATCATTTGGATTATTTTTCGCAAGCAGCAGCGCATCCGCGACCAACTTAATTGCTTTATCTAAATTAGCAGATGTCAGGTTGTCGCTATTGGATTTGAGAAGGTCAATTCGATATAACAATTCTTTTAACGGAGCGGGTTCGCTTTTCAATAATACGCGATGATTTTCTAATGTTTCACTTAAAAGCGCTAGTTTTTCGTTTTTATCTAATAAAGAAAGTGGGCTAACACTTTCCGCTTTTCTTGTCCGGTATGTTTGTGGATGCTTATCTTCTCTTGGCTGGTCTACGAATGGTTTATTTTCTAACTTTGCTTTTCTTTGTTTAAGAAATTTATCGAGATCTAATCGCTCAGCAGGATCTGTTTTTGTCATTGCATTCAATAAATAATTTATTTCAATTCTTTTTTCTCTATCCAATTTATTTATTTTACTGGAAGAAAATGCTTTCATCGAAACTTGTAAAAAATCTTCTGCAGAAGAATATTCCATTTCTTTTTTACTTTTTTCAACAATATTTTTTTTATTTTCGATCGTCTTATCTTTCCAAAGTTTTCTTAACAGCACACCCATGGAATAAATGTCCTGTTCTACTTTGATATAACTAGCTCGTCCGCTAGCAATTTCAGGTGCTATATAGCCAGGAGTTCCGGCACTAGTTGCGTAAGAGTCTTTATCTTTAGATAAATTGAAATCCGTGATTCGGACTGAAATATTCTGACCCTGAATCATAACTATAATGTTATCGGGTTTTATGTCGCGATGAATAATGGATGCGTTATGAAGTATCTGCAACGCTTCTAATAATTTGAAAGTTAACTGATAACGTTGGTCAACGCTAAGTTTATCTTCTTCTATGATAGATCTTAAACTTACACCTGAGAATTCGTCTTGCAACATGTAAGTTGCGTCAACGGTTCCATCATCCATTTTTTTAACGGTGGCTTTTTGTGTATGTGAAGAGGTTTCCTCCGGTGCTTGTTCATCCCCTCTGATCCAAAATTTGGGCTCTGATATAGCATGTGTAAGTATTCTTGCATATTGCTTATTATGTGGGATGGGTGTCCTTTTTAATATCTTCGGGTGTAAATATTCTCTCACTAACATACCATTGCCTACGTGATCTAATCTTCTTCTCACGCGATAAATTTCTGAAAAAGCACCGTGAGCAAATTGCTCATCACAAATATCATAAACATATTGATTAATCGGTTTACCGCATTCGCGCATCACCTTTGAAATTTTCTTAAGATCGGTTATTGGTCTACCTTCCCTAAAGGTAATACCTCGAAGCGCCGCACCTTTATGTTGTTCCGACGTCTTTTTTAAAATGATGTTACATAATTTTTTATCGTCAAATTTTTGTGGATTGAGAGAGGGTTGAGTAAAATCAATTTGTATTAACTCTGTTGGCAACTGGCGTACATGATATTTATCCCCGTTCGCATCAACAAAAAATATTCCATTCTCATCTTTGTATAGATACAGATGATAGGGTTGTGATGGTTTATATACTCCACTTTCTGGAGTTTTCATTAAATAGACCGAACATTCTTTTTTTAATGAATCGAGTTGTTGTGTTGTCAGCGGGACATGAATCGGTTTTTCATCTTCTATCCCTTGTATATCTTTTTTATCTCTTACTCCATACACATCAGCGCCACCATCTTGATTATAGATGACATACAATGTATTAGGTTCCGGATCATCAGGAAGAGGAGGAGCATTGAGTGTTAAAATTCGTTTATATCTTTCTTTTCTTCTGATCACTGGTGATAAAAAACAAAGATCATGATCTTCGAAGACATATTTTTTTTGTTTTATGTCGGGGAATGTATGAAATTTTTTTAACAAATCCATTAGAGGTGTATCAACAAAGCAGCGGCTTTCCCTGACTATTTCTGCGGAACTAGGAAATAAGTCCTGAGCAATCTCCTCAAAGCCGGAAGGATACTCAGTACGCCAATGTCCATGTTGATCTTTAACATAGAGCATATACCTTGTTCCAGTCATGTCTTTTGCAATGATAGGAATATTTGTTTGTTCTGCGATTTCTAACTCTTCACCAGTAGGTGGCTCCGATATTAAGGTGATCTTAAATCCATTTTCAAAGACTTTAATTTTGTCCGTGTCTCCTTTTTTTCTTTCTTCCTCTGCTGCAAAAAATCGATCTAATACCCCCTCTTGCTCAGAGGTGAGATGTAATGGATCTATAATCATGGGCGTAGGCATGATTGATTGCTCTTAGGTGTCTACCTATTATTATAGTCCTTAAACCAGAATCACTATAACCTATTGATATTAATTAAGTTTTAACGTGAGTTAAAGTGTTTGATTTTTTTTGAGGCGTGGGGGATGTACATCAAGATCTGTTTTAGCAGTTTGACTGCGGGACTGAGGCAAAACTTTATCATTCACGCTCTTGGTTACTTTTGCAGGAGACGTTAATCTTCCTTCTAAAAATTCTGTAGGAGTTTGGTCACTGTGTTCAGCCATTCGTTCTGCAACTCTTCTTGAGGTGAGCTCAAGGCCGCCTTCCTCTTCAAGCTGCACTTGTTCACGTTGATCTGGTATTGCCTTTGACTCAACCGTATTCTCTGATTTTTTGACTGGAGTGATCTGTGCAGACTGCGCTAATAAGAAAGGGTTGACGATAGATTCCCGACACCCATTACCTAGAAACACCGCAAGAGTAGGCGTTGCAATCGTGGGTAAAAGAGTCGGTAAGGTTGGCAGCGCCAATCCTAAATTATTAAAAACCCAGGGAAGTGCTACAGGTTGGGCTGGAGCGGTGAGTAAACACAAAGCGCCTAATGCTGCCACAGAGCATACCCCACTTAATCCCCCCAGTAAAATTTTTCCGATGAATTTTAATGTATTGATTATAGTGGGCTCATCTTTACGGCGTGCATTAGCATCGTTAATGCCACATTCTCTTATATTGGCAACAGGAGATAATACAGTGCGAGCAAAGAAACGTATTGTTTCAGGGATTGATTGCAAGCCCTTCGCAAACCAGAAACCAACAGGACCATTCGCGTTACTGCTTAAAAAATTAAATGATTCAGAAATTAACGTTAGAGGTAGTTCTATAGCTAATTTAATAGTATTTTTTAAAATAGTGAATGGAGAAAATAGAACGGAAAGAGCTTTTGCAACTCTACCATTGTTTCTTGGCCAGCCGATGAAATCAATTACCCCTTCTTTAAAACTTTTCTTTTTATCGCTCAATTGCTCAACGTCTTTTTCAAAACAAAACGTTTTATTCCAAGCTCTGCGCATAAAATCCCGATAACTGGGTTTCATGCAATTTTTTAATTCGGTTACTTGATTTTTTATTTGTTTATCATTCGGGTTTTGTTTCACTAACCTTAGCGCATCGGCTACCAATTTAATTGCTTTATTCAAATTAGCCGGTGTAAGGTTCTCGCTGTTGGATTTGAGATGATCGATTCGATAAAACAACTCCTTAATAGTTGGTGTGGCTGGTTTGCTTGCTAATAATGAGCGATAATTTTCTAATGCTTCACTTAAAAGAGACAGTTTTGCGTTTCGATTGAAGAGGGAAAGTGGAGTAGGTTTGTCGTCTTCTGTTGGAATGACTGTGACGTGTTTTTCTTCTTTTGCTTCAACAAACGGTTTGTTTGCTAATTTTGCTTCTCTTTTTCTATAAAATCGATCGAGATTGAATCTTTCCTCAGTATTGGTTTTTGTCATTTCATTCAATAAATTTTGTATTTCTCTTCTTTTTGTTCCACCTAATTCATCTATTTCATCCGAAGAAGGTTCTTTCATAGAAACCTGTAGGAAATTTTCTGCAGCAGTATAATCCGATATTTGGTTACCAAAAGTTGTTTTTCTTTTTTCGACAGTCTTATCTTTCCACAGTTTTCTTAACAACACACCCATGGAATAAACATCCTGTGCTTTTCGGGCATATTTAGCAGTTTTTCCGCAGATTTCAGGTGCAGTATATCCAGGTGTACCAGAGCCACTCGAGAGAGCATATTCTCTACTGGAGATATTGACATCTGCAATTCGGACGCTAATTGCACCTTGATCGTCAATCAAAACCATCACATTATCGGGCTTTATGTCGCGATGAACAAATGCTTTATGAAATAAGTATAATGCTTCTAATAGTTTGAAAGTTAATTCATAACGTTGTTCTGCACTAAGAGTATCTTCTTCTATAACCCTACTTAAAGTTTTTCCCGGAAACATGTCCTGCAACATATAAATATCTGAGAAGGTTCCATCTGCTCTTTTCTGCCGGGTCGCTTTTTGTGTGTGTGTAGTCGTCTCTTGCGTTGCTTCTTCATCTATTTTCATCCAGATCTTGGGTTCTGATGTGGCCATTGCAACCAGATGTGCATATCTATTGTCGAGTTTTGTGGCTGTTACTTTGAATATCTTTGTGCGTACATATTCACTCACTGACATACGGTTGAGCGTATGTTCAAATCTTCTTTTCGCGCGATAAATTTTTGAGAACCCACCGCGATTAATTTTATCACCGCAAACATCATAAACATATCGATTGATCGGATCTCCACATTCACTCATCACTCTAGAAATTTGTTTAAGACCGATTATTTTTCTTGTTGTATCAAAGGTAATACCTTGAAAGGCATAGCCGTTATATTGTTCGTTCGTCTTTTTTAAGATGTAGTCACGGAGCTTAGAATTGTCTAGTTTTTGTGGGTTGGGCCAAGGTTGGCTAAAAACAGTGTGTTTTAATTTTTTTTGTAAATTGGGGACAAAATTTTTGTAACCATTACTATCGACAAAAAATATTTTTTCTCCCTCTTTGTATAAATACAACTGATACGGGTTGGATGCTTTGTATCGGTTATTTTCTGGAGTTTTCATTAAATAAACGGCTGAGAATTGTTCTTTTAATTTATCGACTTGTTTTTTTGACAATTTACTATGAATAGGTTTTTCGTCTTCTATCCCTTTTATGTCTTGTATATCTCTCACTCCATAAACATCAGCGCCGCCTTCTTGATCATAGATGACATACAACGTATTTGGTTCTGGTTTCTCGGGAAGCGGTGGAGTATTAAGGGTTATAATTCGTTTATACCTTTCTTTTCTTCTGACAACAGGCGAGGTAAAACAAAGAGAATATTCTTCTTTAGTTTCGTTATCTGTGAAGAGATATTCTTTTTGCTTTTTGTCGGGAAATTTATGATATTTTGCTAATAGATTCATTAGAGGTGTATCTTGAAAACAGCGTATTTGTCTTACTTCTTCGGTGGAATCAGGAAATAAAGCGGCGAGCTCCCTCACGTCTTCCTTCGCGTTGTCTATGATCTGGAGTTCCCATTTTCCTTGAGTATTCATTCCATAGACACGATACTCGTCAGTACCTTTAATAGTATCTTTAAATTTCCAAACGAAAGGGACCATTGATTTTCGTGCGTTTTCTAATGCTTTTGTATATTCATCCATTGTAAATGTTTTACTTATTAGCGTAAGAGGAAATCCATGATCATAGACTTTAACTTTGTCTCGATCCCCTTTCACTCTTTTTTCCTCGGCTTCAAAATATCGATGCAATATACCCGCTTGCTCGTTGTCGAGATTTAATGGATCTATGATGATGGGTGTCGGCATGATAATTTATCTCTATATCTATTATATCATTATAGCTCCTGATTAAATTGATATAACTTACTGATAAATAGATAATAATTGCGATAAATTCCTGAGCGAAGCGAGAGATTAGCTGACATTTTCGGTTCGCCACCGCTAGAAATCCGTATTTATTGTTATAATTATCTAGATAACCCATTGAATTTTTTGGCTCTGCGCGGGGGTAGAGGTCAGTATGTCAGGTTCAAGTCGTGATTTTGCAACTTCTCTGAAACCAAATTTGAGTGAGCCATCTCGCTTGAATGTTTTTCCAGGCATTGACCAAGAAGCGTGGGCGCAAGAATCTTTGCACGCTCAAAAGACGCTCGAAGAATTCTTTCGAAATAAAAACAGTTTTTATCATCTTTTACTTGCAGCAGGTGAGTTACGTCAAAGTGCTCAAGAGCGTTTACAAAAAACAGATCCCAATCCATTTGGTGTGCTTCGCGACGAACGTGATCTAGGCGATGATCTTTACAGTGAAGATCAATTTGCTGGCGCAGAAAATTCAGAAAGCATGGCTTATCTTACAAAAATAAAAGAAATAGCAACTCGTTCGGGCCACCATAAAGTAAAAACCGATTACCCTGCAGTGGAAGTTAGACACGAGTTTTATCATGACTCCGAAAGGTATAGGGTTATTTGGCCTGATATGAGCCATGGAATTTTTGTAAAATTTTGTGCGCAGATCCACGCGAATATATATGTCAAACTTCAACATCCAACATGCCAAGGTGAAGATGCATTAAAATTATTAGCGAGTTTATTTTATCATTTAGCCCGGGCGATCCCTTTTCAACGGGGAAGTGCTGCGTGTGCACAATGGATAGTGCGAGCAATAGCAGCAGTGAAAGGCTATAAATTAGAAAATATGCAAATTGAAGGGTTGCCTGCGGATATCTATGCCCATTTTGAATCAAGTGAATCCCAGTTTGTTGATAATTTTGTTAAAACTTTTAAAACAAATAAATTAAATATTGATGAAAAAAAAGTTGATGAAAAAAAAGTTGATGAAAAATTTATTCCCACTTTGCCAACTCAATCCTCATCGATTTCTGAGCAATCATCTGATCCAAAATCATGGCTGCGCGCATGGCTTGATGGTGACTATAGTGTGAATAATCCATTACCTGAAGATCTAGAAAAGGATGGAGATGAATATTATGATGATGAAAAACGTGCTGAATTAAGTTTGGTATCTTGCTTACGATACTCCTATCAACTACCCGAATATAATAAACTTCTTCGTGAAGCAAAATCTCTTTCTCTTGAAGTGAAAAATTTGTTTGATGAAAAAAATCCGCAAAAAGAAGAACTTCTTAAATTGAAATTTCAACAATTAAATGCGCTATACGCTGAAATCCAAGCAGCAAAAAAAGAAATGCACTCGAACGGCACGCTATTACGTACTTTCCTTGGGTTGCCGCGCTGGCCGACTAAGGGAGCCAGTCTGCTTATGTTGCCTTTTCGATTACTGGCGACCCCAGTCGTCTTTGGCGTTAACCTCGCAGCACTTTTTTTAGAAGCGATTCCGATGTATATCAATCATACGGGAATGCAATGGATCAAAGATGCGAAATATGAACCGGGGCTCTACCTATTTGGCTTATTGGCACGTGGAATTGGGAGCATTACTTATAACATTGGTCATCGATTCATTTCCCCGGTGATCGCTGGCCACGATTCCATGAGATTTGTTAAGAAAGCTTTTAATGCTGGAACAGCATGGCAAACAGTTGCGGCTATTGCCAGTGGAATTGTTTCAGTCGGATGTTATGCTGCCACTGCGCTTTTTGCGCTTCCCTATGCAATGGCTACAGCGGGTGTGACTGTGGGCCCGGGTATAATGGGTGTAATCAATGGTGTGGCGCCTCTCGTCTCTAAAACAATTGCTGCTGTAAAAGCTGGATCTGTTGCTATGGGAGTTTTCATCGGTGCAGCGACTGTAGTTGGATCATTTTGTATATCTAAAATTGCTAACTATCTATCACGGGATAAATTAAAAATAGAACCAAAAAAAATCCAAAAAAGTTCTCCAGTCGAACAAGTTAGTCCGCAAGGTAGCAAGGCAAAAATTTTTAGAGGCCTTAAAATTACGTCGCACTCCTCAATGACACATAGTGAAGTCAAAACAGAAAAGACATCACCAGATGCGACTATTGTTCGTGAACCCGCGACAAAACAGCGCTTGAGAAGTGAAACCAAATCCCATCATTCTAGATCAGTTGGCAACAAATAGTTTTCGTTTACGACTTTTTCTGGATTGCTTCGTCGTAAAAAAACACTCCTCGCAATGACGAGTAGGGTTCCAACTGTCATTGCGAGGAGTGTTTTTTACGACGAAGC